>JAUNEW010000064.1 GCA_030525365.1 Eubacteriales bacterium | reverse complement strand
ATGTGATTCTGAATGCTTCGGAATCGGATATTCGGATTATCGAAAGCCCGGTGGGACTTCCGGGACGGGCCATTGATTCGCCCCTTCTCCAGCGCGTGGAGAGAAGGGGAAGGATGGCACCCGAGAAGTGCCGAGGGTGCATTCGCACCTGTGACCCGAAAACCACGAAATACTGCATCAGCCAGGCGCTGATAGAGGCTTTCTGGGGAAACTGGGAAGATGGACTTTTTTTTACCGGAGCTAATGTGGGAAGAATCAATGAGATGACAACGGTTCAGAAACTGATGGAGGAACTTAAGGAAGGATTCCGCTAGGGGGAATCCACTGAAGGAGATGGAGATGAAGACAGCAGTACTGTTTGCCGGGCAGGGAAGTCAAACCGTCGGCATGGGAAAGGATATTTACGAGGAATATCCGGAATTTCGGGAGGTGTTCGACCTTCTGACCGAAGAGCAGAAGAAAATCGCCTGGGAAGGACCGGAGGAAGTGCTGGCAGATACGGCGAATACCCAGCCAATCATGTTGGCTTTCGGGCTAGGAGTGTATCGAATCTTGCAGAAGGCCGGGTTCCGTCCGGATATGGGGGCGGGACTGAGCCTGGGCGAATACACTGCGCTGGCAGCGGCAGGAGAGATGACAGCATCGGAGGCGGTAGCCCTGGTGACTTACCGGGCTCAGGAGATGAAGAAGGCGGCGGCCGGAGTGAATCCGGAGATGATTGCAGTGATGGGCCTTTCCGAAGAAGAGACCGCCGCTTGCTGCCGCCGGGTAACGGAATCGGCGGAGATCACCGGAATCGCCGAGATTACGAATTTGAACTGCCCAGGGCAGGTGATTGTGTCCGGGGACGCAGAAGCGGTGGAGAAAGTCTCGGAGGAGGCTTTGGCAGCAGGGGCAAAGCGCTGCATGAAGCTGAAAGTCAGTGGCCCGTTCCACACATCCTATATGGAGCCGGCGGGAGAGGCCCTGGCAGAAAGGTTCCAGGCTGTGGACTGGAAGGAACCGGAGTTCCCGATTCTCTACAACTATAAGGGTGATTTCAAGAGTGCCATAGATACCACCTCCGAACTTCTGGTGAAACAGGTTTCCCACGGAGTTCAGATGGAATCCATTCTTCGAAAGATGGTGGAATCCGGTGTGGAACAGGTGGTGGAAATCGGCCCAGGGAAGACCCTGGCTGGATTCCTGCGGAAGATTGACCGGTCGGTTCCATGCATCAGCATCAGCACCGCAGAAGATATCCGGCAGGCATGGAGCCTGTTATCGGATGGACAGGAGGATGCGTAATGAAAGAATGCTTAGGCGAAATCAGAAGAACCGCCATCGTCACCGGCGGAAGCCGAGGGATTGGAAAAGCGGTGGCTTTAAAGCTGGCGGAAGATGGAATGAATCTAGCCATCAGTTTCCGAGGAAATCGGGAAGCGGCCGAGGAAACCGCAAAGCAGTGTGAGGCGAAAGGTGCTGCTGTGCTGCTGGTACAGGGAGATGTAGCGCGAAGTGAAGACTGCGAAGCACTGGTGTCGAAGGCCCTGGAGGCCTTCGGCCGAGTGGATATTCTGGTGAACAACGCAGGCATTACCCGGGACGGACTGTTGGCGAGGATGAGTGAGGAAGATTATCGGGCAGTGCTGGAGGTGAATCTGGTGGGCCCGTGGAACATGATGAAGGCCACCAGCCGGGTCATGATGAAGCAGCGCTACGGACGAATTGTGAACATGTCCTCGGTGACTGGACTGTCTGGAAATCTGGGTCAGACCAACTACGCAGCGGCCAAAGCTGGAATTATCGGAATGACCAAGTCCTACGCGAAGGAAGTGGCCAGCCGGGGAATCACCGTGAATGCGGTGGCTCCGGGATTTATTGACACGGATATGACGGAGGCCATGCCGGATTCCGCCAAAGACAAGATCTGTCAGAACATTCCGGCGGGCCGTACCGGTAAGCCGGAGGACGTGGCGGCAGCGGTTCACTTCCTGGTCGGCGAAAATGCGGGATATATCACCGGAGAGGTTCTCCGGGTGGATGGCGGAATGGCCATGTAGGTGTGTATAGGAGATTAGATATGAAGAGAAGAGTTGTAATTACAGGAATGGGTGCGGTAACCCCAGTGGGCCTTACCGCGGCAGAAACCTGGGAAAACGTTCGAAATGGAGTGGTGGGAATCGCTCCCATCGAATCGGTGAATACCGAGAACCATCAGGTAAAAGTAGCCGGTGAGGTCAAGGGTTTCGACCCTACCACCATTATGGATAAGATGGAGGCCAGACGCAGTGCCCGCTTCACCCAGTTCGCCATCAAAGCGGCGACAGAGGCCTTTGATCAGAGTGGGATTTCCATGGAAGAGGAGAATCCTCTTCGCTTTGGAGTAAACATCGGCAGCGGAATCGGTGCCCTTCAGGTCATCGAAGATGAATTCCGCAAAGGGGAGAAGAAAGGTTTCGACCGGATTTCCCCCCTGTTCGTTCCCATGACCATCGTGAACATGGCTGCCGGTGCGGTGGCCATCCGTCTGGGCTTCAAGGGAAGCTGCACCTGCAGTGTAACGGCCTGTGCCTCCGCTACCAATGCCATCGGAGAGGCTTTCCACGCTATCCGAGATGGCTACGTAGATGTGATGGCTGCCGGAGGAACGGAAGCCTGCATCAGTGATTTGGGACTGGGAGGCTTTACCTCCATGCGCGCCCTGACCACAGAGACGAATCCTACTCGTGCTTCCATTCCTTTCGACAAGGAACGGGGAGGATTCGTTCTAGGAGAAGGTGCCGGCGTGCTGATTCTGGAAGAGTACGAACATGCGGTGGCAAGAGGGGCGAAGATTCTGGGAGAAATCGCTGGATACGGCGCCACCTGTGATGCCAACCACATGACCGCACCTCTGGAAGACGGAAGCGGTGCGGCTGCCTGCATGGAAATGGCCATGGCAGATGGGGGTGTGACACCCAATCAGGTGGGATACATCAACGCCCACGGAACGGGAACGCCGCTGAACGACCGCTGTGAGACGGCGGCGGTGAAGAGCGCCTTCGGTGAGGAAGCGAAGAACCTGGTGGTTTCCTCTACTAAGTCCATGACAGGACATCTTCTAGGTGGAAGCGGCGGCGTGGAAGCGGTGATTACCGCCTCTATGTTACAGGACCAATTTGCACCTCCTACCGCTGGGTATCAGGTTCCGGATCCGGACTGCGACCTGGACATCTGTCCGAACCAGGGAAAAGAAGTGCATACGGAGTACGCCCTGTCCAATTCTCTGGGCTTTGGCGGACACAACGCAACATTGCTGTTCCGCCGAGTATAAGGACGGCCTGTGCAGGAACGCAAGAGAGAGACAAAAGGAGCGTATATGGAACTGAATTATGAAGAAATCAAAGAAATCCTCCCCCATCGTCAGCCCTTTCTCCTCATCGACAAGGTGACGGATCTGAAGCCGGGAGAAAGTGCGGAGGCCATCAAGTGCGTCAGCGGAAATGAACCCTTCTTCCAGGGGCACTTTCCAGAGAAGGCAGTAATGCCCGGGGTTCTGATCCTGGAGGCCCTGGCCCAGACCGGTGCGGTGGCCATTCTGGGACTTCCGGAGAACAAGGGAAAGCTGGCCTTCTTCGGTGGCGTCAAGAACTGCAGGTTCAAGAGACAGGTGGTACCGGGGGATGTGCTGCATCTTCGGTGTCAGCTGACCCGAATGAGAGGAAATGTGGGATTTGGAGAAGTGACCGCAGAGGTAGAGGGAGAAATCGCCGTGACCGGAGAGATTTCCTTTGCCATCGGTGAAGCATAAATCTATACTAAATCCGTGTTTTCTGATATAATCACGGATGAGGTGAAATGAAATGCTAGAACGGAATTTTGAAAAAATCTACAACCGGTTCAAGCTCTCGCTGTATGCCCGGGTGTTCAAAGAATATCGGAAGGATTCCAAGGGATCCCTGTCGGAGCAGGAAGTGATTTCCATGGAAATCATCAACGCCCTGGGGGAGCCAACCGTGAATGAGTTTGCCAGCATGGCCACACTGTCCGCACCGAATGCGGCCTACCGCGTGAATCAGCTGGTAAAGAAAGGATACATCGAAAAAATCCAGAGCGAGAAGGACAAGCGGGAATTCCACCTTCGCATCACTTCGAAGTATTCCGAAGATTATGGGGATATTTTTGGCTACATTAATATGGTATGTCAGCGCATTCGAAAACGCTTCCCAGAAGAAGACGTGGAGAAGCTGGATGAGATGCTGGGCATCATCGTTACGGAATTGATGAAGGAAACCGACGTCCTTCGCCTGGTGGCAGGACGAGATACCGGTCGTGCTGGGGAGTAAGGAACCTGCTTTTACCGGCTATTTCCGGTCAATTACACTCTGAATATCTTCTTCACGGCGCCGGTTCATGTCGGTGTAATCCTCGCTAACGCAGGTGTAGCACTGGTTGAAGAACTCGCTGTGAATCATGAAATCTGCCGTTGCTCTGTTATTCGCAAATGGAACGTCGTAGACGTTGGCGATGCGGAGCAACGCTTTAATATCCGGATCGTGGGGCTGGGCTTCCAGCGGGTCGCTGAAGAAAATCACCATGTCAATCTTGCCTTCCGCAATGCGGGCACCCACTTCCTGGTCTCCCCCCAGAGGACCGCTCTTCAGAGCTTCCACCGGAAGTCCTGTGTTCTCTGCAATCAGCCGCGCCGTGGTGCCGGTACCGCAGAGGAAGTGATTTCCCAGGATGTCCTTATTCTTCTGGCACCAGCGAATCATGGCCTCTTTCTTGTGGTCATGGGCAATCAGCGCGATGCGCTTCTGCGCGTTTAATGTTCTTTCTATATCTTTCATATCATATACCTCCTTATAAGTTCATAGTATAGCACTTTGAGGTCAGATGGTAGCAGTGAATTGTATTTTTGAAGTAAAAATCCTGTAAAAGCAAGCACGTAAATGCGTGGAGAACCGGCCCCCAAGTCTTTCGGTGTGAGTCATCATATCTTCACATTGTGAACATTTATATTGCAGGTTCTGTGGTAAAATTCTAATGTATGGATTTGGTAGAGTATTGAGATCGTAGGAGAGTCTATGATTAAGAAAGTGGTAGGACTGTACTTCAGCCCTTCGGGAGACACATCGAAACTCACGAAGCGGGTAGCTGAAGAATTAGCGAATAGAATGAATGACACCTGCATTGATGATATTGGGGTGTCCTATATTGATTTGCTGCGGAATCCTCTGATGGCAGACGAGAACTTCGATGAGGAGACCATCGTGGTTGTGGGAATGCCCGCCTTCAACGGAAGGGTTCCTTTGCCGTGCGTCAAAATGATCCAGAAAATGCATGGAAGCCATACATTAACAGTATGCGTGGTGGATTACGGCAACAGCTCCTATGGAGATGCGCTGTATGAATTATATACATTCCTGGAGGACCAGGGATTTGACGTGCTGAGCGCCGGAGCTTTCGTGTCCCAGCATGCGATTTTCAAGAAGATTGCTTCTTGTCGGCCAGACCTTCGGGACATTCAGATGGTGAAGGAGTTCTGCGAGCTGACGGCCAAGAAGCTACACCGCTTCTGCGGATCCATGATTCAGGAGCTTCGTCCCAAAGTGGCACCGCTGGATATCAAGGGATCCATGCCTAGTAAAGCACCGCTGCGGCTTCCGATTCATCCCACACCGAACAAGCACTGCATTCAGTGCGGCGAATGTGCGAAAATCTGTCCCATGGGAGCCATTAACCTTCGGGATGTGACCAAGGTGGATTCCAGAAAATGCATTTCCTGCACCGCCTGCGTCCGGACTTGCCCAGTGGGAGCCAGAGATTTCCACGGCCCAATGTGCGCTGCATCTGGGTTGGCGCTGGAGAAGTTGTACAGCAAGCGAAAAGACCCAGAGTGGTTCCTGTAGGCAAATGGAAAGCGGTTCGGGAATAATTTAGACTTAAACAGAAAAAAGTATACAATCTGCGGAAAATCGAAGAAATTCGATGGCCGCAGATTTTTTATTGCATACAATGACACAAAAAGTATACACCGAATTTGTATAAAAACCCATTGACACGCATAAAAACAAAGACTAGAATACAAGTATACAATTTTAAAGAGAGAAGATGTTGTAATGTCCGTGAAAGGAATGAGGTAATAAGAAATGAATGAACTGAAATTGAACGAACGAAGCCATCTTTTGCAAGAAGAACCATACAGCTATCAGCTCCAGGATGTGGAGCAGCCGAACCTGATGCGGGAATTCTTTGAATACACAGAGGTTCCGAAGGTTTCGTTCAACTTCCGGCGAAGCCCATATAACATGCCGGAGCATATCTACATTACGGATACCACATTCCGGGACGGACAGCAGTCCAGAGAACCATACACCGTGCAGCAGATTGTGGATATCTACAAGATGATGTCCAAGCTGTCCGGCCCGAAGGGCATTATCCGGCAGACCGAGTTCTTCGTGTACAGCGAGAGAGACCGGGAAGCCATTGAGAAATGTATGGATTTGGGCCTTCAGTTCCCAGAAATCACCACCTGGATTCGGGCGAAGAAAGAGGACTTCAAGCTGGTGCACGACATCGGCGTGAAGGAAACCGGAATTCTGGTTTCCTGCTCGGACTATCATATTTTCACCAAGCTAGGAATGACAAGACGGCAGGCCATGGAGCATTATCTGTCGGTGATTAATGATGCCTTTGAGGCTGGGGTGGTGCCGAGATGTCACCTGGA
>JAUNEW010000063.1 GCA_030525365.1 Eubacteriales bacterium | reverse complement strand
TCTTAGCAAATTCTCGGCAGAAGTTCTCCGCTTGGCGGCGGAAGCAGTGTTTCTGTTCCAAGCTCTGTGGTCATCACCACGTGTCCTGCCATCCGGTCGGTCACCTCACCGATGATGGTAGCACCTGCCGTATCCGGACTAGCCTTTCTCAGGATTTCCACCGTTTCCTGGGCTTTTTCCTTCGGTACGAACATCACCAGTCGTCCTTCACAGGCCAGGTACAGTGGCTCTAGTCCTAGCATTCCGGTAACACCCTTCACCTCATCTGCCACTGGAACCGCTTCCGAATCCAGCATAACGCCCACATTGCTCTGTTCGGCAATCTCGTAAAGCACCGTGCCTACGCCACCTCTTGTGGCATCTCGGATAACGTGCACTTCCGGCACCTTAGAAAGGACATCCTTCACCGGATGCCACAGCGGTGCACAGTCGCTGGTTGCATTCGCTTCCATTCCGTAGCGGTCTCTCTCCAGCAGAATGGTACAGCCGTGTCTTCCCACATCCCCGGTAACGATGACCGCGTCTCCCGGACGGGCATAGGCTCCGGAAAGATCCGCCTGCTCCATAATCTCTCCCACGCCGGTGGTGGTGATAAAGATACCATCTACCTGGCCTTTTCCAGCCACCTTTGTATCGCCTGAGACGATATGAACGCCAACTTTCGCCGCCGTCTCCGCCATGCTGCGAACGATTTCCTCTAGAGTATCCAGGGGGAATCCCTCTTCGATGACGCAGGCACAGGAAATATATAGCGGCTTTGCCCCCATGCAGGCCAAGTCGTTCACCGTTCCGCAAATGCTGAGTTTTCCGATATTTCCTCCTGGGAAGAAGGCTGGGGATACGATGAATCCATCGGTAGACATGGCCATTCTTCCAGCCGGCGGTGTCAGCACCGCTGCATCATCTGCTGTCAGATATGGGTTGTCAAAGTATTTCTTGAACAGTCCGCCAATCAATTCTGAAGTCTGTTTTCCCCCGGCTCCATGGGCTAATGTAATTCTGTCATTCATTTTGATTTCACCTCGCTATTTCAGATTCAGAGTATCACCGTATTTGTAATAGGCCGAGCAAGCTCCTTCGCTGGATACCATGCAAGCCCCTACCGGATGTTCCGGCGTACAGACTTTTCCGTAGATTTTGCAGTCCATAGGTCTGCATTCTCCCCGGAGCACTTCACCACATCGACAGGCCGGATTGGCCTGTCCTTTTACCGCGGGAAGATGGAAACGCACCCTTGCGTCATGGGCTGCGTATTCTTCCCGAAGCTTTAGGCCAGATGTGGGAATCACCCCCAGGCCTCGCCATTCCGTATCACAGGGTTCCATGTAAGTTGCTACAAGCTTTCGCGCCGCCGGACTTCCCTGTTCGGTCACCACCGCCGGATAGCAGTTCTCGGCAAAAGCAGCGATTTTCCCTTTCCGGACTTCCGTCACTCGGCGAACCACGGTGGCCAGCGCGGTAACGATTTCCGATGTGGTAAAACCAGTTACCACCCCGGATATCCCTTCCGACTCTGCCAACTTCCGGTAGATATCCATGCCCGTCATGGTGCTGACGTGGCCGGGATAGAGGAATGCATCTGCGCTATCCTTGAGGGCCAGATAGGCGGCATCCATGGTTTTGTTGGCAGTCAGCAAGGAGAAATTGGACACCCCTTCCTGTACCGCATTTCGAAGGGCGATCACACTTCCCGGTGTGGTGGTTTCAAATCCCACAGACAGGAAACAGACTTCCTCCGCTGGGTGCTCTTTGGCGTATTCCAGTGCGTCCATGGGGGAGTAGGCCACCTGAATGTCTGCACCTTCGCTTCTCGCCACTGCCAGGCTCTTCTCTGTTCCCGGTACTCGGATCAAATCACCGAAGGTAAATATTTTAACCCCCTTGTCCAGAGCCAACATCACTGCTTCATCAATGAACCCCACCGGCGTCACGCATACCGGACATCCCGGTCCGGAAATCAGCTCGATGCTGTCCGGAAGCATCTGGCGGATTCCCAGCCGAAAAATCTCGTGGGTATGGGTTCCGCAGACCTCCATAATCCGAATCTTCGGGCCGTCGTAATTTCGGACGATTTCTGCAGCCTCCGCTGCACTTTTGCTCAATGCCATTACAGTGCCTCCATGACTTCTTCTGCTTCTTGGTTATCGTCGCCGTTAATCTTGGCAATGGCGATACCTGCATGCACCATCACGTAGTCTCCCGGCGCCAAATCTTCAATCAGTTCCGAAGAAATCTTCCGACGAACACCGGAGGAATCGATGACCGCCATTCCGTTCTCTACATTTGATACTTTAGCTTTAATTCCAACGCACATTTTTATGCCTCCTTTGGTTCACTATCTATCCATCTGAATCGCTCCGTAGACCGCTTGACCCAACGCAATTCCGCCGTCATTCGCCGGAACCAATGAATGGGTCAGCACTCGGAAGCCGTTCTTTTCTAGCCGTTTCTGGCACATTTCCAGCAAGAGCAGATTCTGGAATACGCCGCCGCTAAGGGCCACCACATTCACACCGGTTTTCTCCCGGATGCGAAGGGCTGCCTCTGACACCATATCTGCCAATACTTCATGGAACAGAAGCGCCAGCTTTCCAGATGATTCGCCCGCTAGTTTCCGCTCTGCAATCCACTGAATCAGCGCTTCAGTCTCCAGATAGAGGAAATTCTCTTCTTCCGATATCCGTTGATTCTCGTAATGAATACCTACAGGTTCGTCTCCTCTTCGCCGGAGTTCCTCCTCCCCTTCGAACTGAAGCTGCATGGACATCTCACCTTCGAAGCTGTTTCGCTCCTTCAGTCCCAGCACTGCGCTGACGCCGTCAAAAAGCCTTCCCACGCTGGTAGATGGAATGGTGTTCACCTGGTTTCCCATCATGAAGCGGAGCGCTGCCCGTTCTTTGGGGGTTCCCAGCTCCAGCTCCGCCGTCGTTTCCTCCGGCAGCATTGCCACGGCGATTCGCCAGCCCTCTCGGGACGCTTTGTCTCCCCCTGCGTGGATGAAGGGCCGGATGCTTCCCATCCGCCGAAAACCTTCGCCATCCGCCAGCAGAATCTCTCCGCCCCAGATGGTTCCATCCGTGCCATAGCCCGTTCCATCAAAGGCGATTCCAATCACCGGATCCATGTATTCATTCTCCGCCATGCAAGAGAGAATGTGAGCGTAGTGATGCTGCACCTCAAACAGAGGGATTTTCTTCTCCTTTGCTAACTTCCGAGCTACCTCCCCGGTGTTGTACTTCGGATGGAGATCCATCGTAACACACTCCGGCGTAATTTCCAGAAGCTGCTCCATCCGAGCCTCCGCCAGGTGCAGAGCCTCCACGCTTCTCACATCGGCCATATCTCCAATGTATGGAGACAGGTACGCCATATCCCCCTTCAGAAGAGCAAAGGTATTCTTCAGCTCGCCGCCAATTCCAAGGACAGTGTGGGAATACTCCTTCAGAAGCACCGTGGGAAGAGGAGCATATCCCCGGGAGCGCCGAATCATGTAGGGCCGGTTTCGGTAAAAAGACATCACCGAATCATCCGCACGAATCCGAATTTTCCGGGAGTTGGACAGAATGGCATCGCACATGGGAAGGAGATATTTCTCCGCTTCCTCATCTGTCATGCAGATGGGTGCCCCAGATGGATTTCCGCTAGTCATCACCAGCACCTCCGGCATGGATTCCCCATCCGGATAACGGAACAGCAGCATGTGCACCGGTGTGTACGGAAGCATCACGCCAATGCTTGGATTACCTGGAGCCAGGCAAGGGCTTAAGTTTCCCGTTTCCTTCTTCTCCAGAAGCAGGATTGGCTTCTGAGGTCCTTGCAGAATCGTTTCCGCCGCCTCCGGAACCAGACATTCCCTCTGAACCGTTTCCATATCTCGCATCATTACAGCAAATGGTTTGAAGGGACGATGTTTCAGCGTCCGAAGCCGCTGCACTGCTTCATCACAGGTACCGTCACAGCACAGGTGAAATCCACCAATTCCTTTGATTGCCACAATTCCGCCAGTTCTAATAATGCGACGAATTTCTTTCAGCGCCTCATCTCCTCGTTCCGGCCGATTCAAAAGATACAACTCCGGCCCACAATCTCGGCAGCACACCGGTTGGGCGTGATACCGCCGAGATGCAATATCTGTGTACTCGCGATGGCACTCTGGACACATTGGAAATTCTCCCATGCTGGTTCGAACTCGGTCATAGGGCATGGAGTCCAATATGGTTAGCCGAGGTCCACAGGCTGTGCAGTTGATGAAGGGATGGAGATATCTCCGGTCCTTCGGATTGAAAAGCTCCTTCTCACATTCCGGACAGGTTGCAATGTCCGGCGAGACGAAGACCAGGCCCTCGTCCTTCTCGCTTTCAATAATCTGGAACTCCTCCGGTAAAAGAACATTTTCTGTCAGCTCCCGCGTCCGAATTTTCAGAATGGCGGACCGTTCCGGCGCCTCCTCTGGAATAGCGGACAGAAACTCCTGCATCCGACTTCCGGAGGCGAGAATTTCCACATAGCTTCCCTTATTGCACACGGTTCCCCGAATTCCGTATTTCAGTGCCAGTCTCCGAACAAATGGTCGAAAGCCTACCCCTTGAACGATTCCGTAGATTCGGATTTGAAGTCTGTCTAGCATCGAAGAGCGCCTGCCTTTCGCCAGTATTCTTCCGTGGAATCCGAAGAATGAAGTTCCCCAGATACCGGGAAATGGGGAAGATCCAAGAAGGTTCCCTGCCATCCCGGCAAAGCTCTTCGAAGAAGAGGATCCCCCATGACGGTGTCAATCTGCTGACTGCGCACCGTTTCTAGCAGATCCCTTTCCTCTTCCAGATGAACATCCCTGTCTCTTCGAAGTTCTCCATCCATCCGGAACCAGCTAGCCACGGTCACCGCAACCTCTGGATTTTCCACTTCCACCCAATTCCGGATTTCATTCGCAAATACCTGCTGATGGATAATCAAAATTCTTTTCCCCAGGTTCGGAGATATCCGCGTCAGAAATCCTTCTCGATGGGATTCTTTTACCGGATACCCAGTCTCAAAAGGAATTCCGTAATCCCGCTGGAGCATCCGAGCCGTCTTAAGTCCCGATGGGGAAACCACCAGATTCCGTTGAACACCTTTCGCTTTCCGAACATCATCGAGAGAATCTCCCATTCCGTACACCACGGTTTCCGCTCCGTATTTTTCTTCCAGAATGTGCCGAATTTCTTCTCCAGCAGTGATATCTGTTACATCCAAAGGGGTGGCACCCAACACACCGATTCGGTTGTCTTTCTCATTATACTCTTCGTCCATGAATTCCCGGAACAACCACTTGTAGGCCTTCTCCTGACCGGCATCGTATAGCTCAATTCCATTGGTTTCCACCGGCAGCACCGGGATTCCAGTGTCTTTCTCCAGAAGCCTTTTGAGGGCCCGATAGTCCGTGGCAATGGTGGCCGGAACCGGTGTTCCAATCAATCCGATGAAGGAAGCTTCCATATCGGAGAGGGCCATCTTGATTTTCCGAATCAAGAGCTCGTCCCGTCCCAAGATAGCGTCCAAATCCCGAAGTCCCGCGGAGAAAATCGCACTCTTGTGGCTTCCCCACCGAGGCTCGTCGTATCCACACACGTTTCCCACACATCCACCGGCGTCCATGATAATCAGCATTCCGCCGTAACCGAACAGCACTGACTCTGCTCCGGACTGGTCCGGCGTGAAGGGTGAGATATATTTGCGCAGTCCTCTCATTTCGAAACGCTCCTTTCTTCCCTCTTCCAAGTCCGAGTCACCGCCTGTGCGAAATGAACCAGGCCTCGGTAACCGAATGGCTGAACCTCGTCGTTCCACTTCACGTTCACTGACTTCGGATAGTAGAAAGCCGCATCCGTTCCGATGGAAATGTCCACCTGCTGATTCCCATCGTAGTTCATCATGGTGGGCGACAGGGTGGAGTAAATTCTCAGTTCCGGCGCGTATTCTTGGATTTCCTTAAGATACGGAAAATCCTCTTCCGAAATTGCGGCAAAGACGGATTTCACCTCCAGCCCCATCTGAAGAAGGGCCAATGCCATCTCCACCGGATTTCCGTTCACCACCTGACCGATGGCAAAGGACTTTCCGGAACAGACTTCTTTCATCTCCGAAATCGCCGCTTCCGCTTCCCGGTGGTACTCGTCCAGGTTCAATTTCACTCCCAGAGCCGCTCCGAACAATTCATACTGTCTCTGAATACGGTCAATCTGGTACAGCCTTGTCAGTTCCGCGTATGGCATTCCCAGACGCTCCTCCAGCGCGAAGGCGGCTTTCCGGGATTCCGGATTCAGAATCAGATTGAAATTGGAAGCCCCCATCTCCTGGTATTCTTCCAGTGTCTCCATTCGCCCTACTTCCAGTATGTGGGAAAGCCCCATCTGGTGGAGCAAATCGTACAGCTCGCAATCATCCTCTAGATGAGTGAAGTTCCCCAGAAGATTCACCTGGTGCATTTTCTTCGGTTTCTTCTCGAGCATGGAGTAGATGGTCTCCCGAATCGCTACCATTGGCGGATTCTTCCCCTCCCGGGTCAGGGCATACATGTAGGAAGGAACTACCCGAACATTTTCGCCCAGTTCCTCCAAGTACTTCTCTGCCTTCCGACAGACTCTCTCCAGGTCTGTTCCAAGAAGTGCATCAATACAGGTAATGCAGAGAACCACCACTTTCGGTTTCTCTTCGCAGACCTCCAGAATTTCCTGGATGGCTTCCGGAATGTCCGTTAGATGCCTTCCCGTCACAATATCCGACTCATCCATCTGAAGGAAGAACATCCGGTGGCT
>JAUNEW010000062.1:3529-6942 GCA_030525365.1 Eubacteriales bacterium | reverse complement strand
GATAATCCTCCGACTGAAGACAGGCAAGGCCGGCTCTCTCGGCGAACACCGACAGATTCCACTCCGGCAGCTGTCGGTGCAAGGTTTGGCACAACTCACCATCGCTGCAGACCCCATAGCCCAGGCGAACGCCGGGAATGGCGTAGGTCTTAGTGAAGGCCCGAAGAACCACCAGATTCGGATACTCCGAAAGATCCTGGGACAGCATGGAATGTTCTTTCGACTGTCCCGTTAGCGTCATGAAGCACTCATCCAGCAGGAAGAGGCATCCCACCTGCTTGCAGGCCGCTGCAATGTCTCGAATCTGTTTCCTGGGAATCAGCAGGCCGGTGGGATTGTTGGGATTGGTGAGAATGAGAAGATCCGGTTTCTCCTGGAGAATCTGATGGGGCAGGTTTTCCGGGATTTGGAAATGACCGGATTCGGGAAGGGGAATCCGAAGGACTTTTCCTTCCGGCACCATATTGGAAAGGGCCACCCGATATCCCAGGTAGGAGGGGGCAGTAATCATGGTACGCTGCGGCTTCCTCATCCGAATAACCGCCGGAATCAGCTCGGAAGCCCCATTTCCCAGAACGAACCACTCTGACGGAAGCCCGAATTTCTCCGCCAGCGTCTCTCGAAGAGCGGCATGCTGAAGATCTGGATATTCTCCAGCATGATTGACCGCATCTTCTAATGCCTCTCGGACCTTCCGCGGCATTCCCGCCGGGTTCAGGTTCACTGAGAAATCGTATGTAATTCTATTTCGATATATATCTCCGCCGTGCACTTGTCTCCTCCCTATCGAAGCCACAGAATCGCTGCCATTCCTGCCAGACATAGAATCTGGCAGAGTCCCGCCGTTCCCATCATTAGATGATTCGCCTTAGGAATATCTTCTGAACAGATGGGGCGATACCCATCGCCTAGCGTGGGTTTCGATACCACTTTGCCGAAATAGGGCGTATCCCCTGCCAGTTCCACACCCAGAGCCCCGGCACAGGTGGCCTCGGTGTGGGCGGCGTTGGGGCTGGCATGCTTTCGCCGGTCTCGGCGGAAAATTCGCCAAGCATTTCTTCCATCAAAGCCATCCAGTGGCTTCAGCAGAAAAGCCACCGCCACCATCAGAAGTCCGCTAATTCTTGCCGGAATGAAATTCACCCAGTCGTCCAACTTGGCTGCGGCTCTGCCGTAATCCATGTACTTCTCGTTCTTATATCCCACCATGGAATCCATGGTGTTGATGGATTTGTATATTATCCCCAGCACCGGACCCCCTAGAGCCATGTACAACATAGGGGCAATTACGCCGTCGGAAGTATTCTCCGCCACCGTTTCCACCGCTGCCTTCGTCACGCCTTCCGCCGTCAGATTCTGCGTATCCCGGCCCACAATCATGGACACCGCCTGCCGGGCTTCCGCCAGCGGACGCGACCTAAGAGCCTGGTACACCTTCATGGAAGCATCCCTGAGGCTCTTTACCGCCAGCAATCGGAAGGTAATCCAGCTCTCCAGAAAACATCCCGTCAGCGGGTGGATTCGGTAAGCGACCCGCTGAAGCATCGCCGTTACGCTTCCGCTGATGAGAATCACCAGCACCACCATGCACCTTCCGTATTTCCTTTTCCTACGCTTTCTTTCCGTCTCCGCCGTCACCTTCTCCGCCTTCGCCAGGAAGTACGCGGTTAACTTCTGAATCAGATTCCCAATCCACCGAACCGGATGGGACCAGTTCTCCGGATCTCCGATGATAAGATCCAGCACGAAGCCCACTGCAAAGGCCGTCATATGATAACTCAAAAGAATACCCTTCTCCATTTCTCACCTGATAATCGTAATAGTTTCCCCCAAAGAGTTCCGACAAGAGCGTCATAATCGTGCCCCCGTGGACCACCAGCGCCACCGAAGTCACCGGTGTTCCTTCGGATAGTTTCCGGATACACTCCTGCACTTTTCGGAAACCTGCTTTTACCCGTTCTGTCACTTCGCCTCGGCTTTCTCCCTCTGGGAATGCTTGAGTTCCGCCGCTTTCCAGCCACCGAATGTATGCCGGTATGTCCTTCAGCTCATCATAGTTCTTCCCCTCGAAGGCACCGAAATCCGTCTCCCGGAATTCTGGAATCACTTCCTTCGGCACCGAAGGGAAGATAATTTCCCCGGTCTCCCGGCAACGCTTCATGGGGCTGGTAAAAACAAAATCCACCGGCGGGTACTTCCGGCACTGAATGTCTCCTCGCCCTGCCTCGGATAGGGATTCATCGGTTCGCCCGATGTACCGTCTTTCCAGGTTGCCCGGTGTCTTACCGTGCCGGATTAGATGCACCTGTACGGTCTTCTTAATCACCTGAGGAATTCCGGCGGTGATGCGAATCACTTCGCTGGATTTCTCCGCCAATGCAATCAGGACCCGGCCGGTTACCTCCCGCCACTGCCGGTCCTCCGGCTGAATGGGAACAATTCCGCAGCCGATTTCGTCCGAAATGAAGACGATATCCGGTGTGGTTTCTCCCAGCCTCAGGAAAATCTCTCGGATTTCCTGCTCTCCCTTTTCCTCCTTCAAAAGTTCTCGGATGATAAGATGCAGGTGATTGAGAATCACCCCCTCCGAGTCCGAGCCCGAAAGGGTCGCGTAATTGTTTTCGTCATAGTTGGCATAGCCGGGGAACCGGGCGGCCGCGTAGCTGCTTTTACCCTGGCAAAAGCCTCCAATAATCAGTCTCATACATTTCTCCTTATCCGATGATTTCTGCGAGGAAGATGACGACGGTCATCCACAGTTCCGTTCGGCACAGGAACCATCCCGCCAGGTCGCCGGTGATGCCGCCGAATTTCCGGAGGCTTTGCCGGTAGTAGGCTGCCAGGCTGATGATGCCTGCAAGGGTGACGAGAATTCCCCCCTTCGGCATCCAGTAGATCATAAGGCCGCAGATAAGAATGGACTCCACTAGCAGGCCTATTTGAACCGGGCGGCGTCCCGCGGTTTCCGCTTCGGTGGCCAGGATGCCCTGTCGCTTTGCCGATGGAAATGTAACCACTGCAAAGCCACTGAGGCACCGGGCCAGGAAGAAGGTTCCCATCCACGGGATGCGGACCGGACCATTCAGTTCGGACAGGGCTGCGGCAAAAACAAGTCCGTAAGCGACCAGACGGATGACGGAAAAGGCGCCGATATGGGGATCCTTCAGGATTTCCAGCCGCTGTTCCCGGCTTCGCCAGGAGGATAGCGCGTCCTCCGTGTCCATCAGACCGTCCAGGTGGAACCCTCCGGTGACCAGAATCGGAATGGCCAGCATCACCAGAAGGTCACAGATCTGTCCGATTCCGCCGTAGATGCCAAAGCGATACCAGCCGTATTCTATAAGTCCGATGACGGCGCCAATCCAAGGGAAGAAAATCAGATGATACTTCATGTCCTCCGTGGCCCAGCGGAA
>JAUNEW010000062.1:633-3429 GCA_030525365.1 Eubacteriales bacterium | reverse complement strand
CCTCTCGGTACATCTCGTTGGCCACCAGGTTGGACATGCACTCCAGCAGCAACACCGAATGGGATTCTTTCAGATGGGAGGTTGCCGCCGCCACATCCCGGGGATACTCCAGCGTCCTCCAGTTTCCATCCTTCCGGTTCTCTCGGTGACGCTGCACACGCTTCTGGGATTCCCCGTCCTTTACCTCCATGGTGGCCAGATAGTATGCATGGGAATGGGGCACAGATAGAGCGTATCCTTCTGCAAAAGCAGATTTTCCGCTGCCGCTGCCTCCGGTAATCAGTGTCATCATTCCTCTGGGCTCCTTTCGTAATGCTCATAGGGTTCCATACCGTACCCATCGAATCGCTTCGCTTCCCGGTACACCCGGTCCACGGGCTTCAATAGCGACATCATCAGCGCCGCTCCCGTTCCTTCCCCAGCAGCCATATTTCCCTGGATAATCGGTTCCAATCCCAGGGCCTGACATAGAGCCCTCGATGCCGGTTCCTTGCTCTCATGAGATGGGATGAGAAACTCCTTCACGCCAGGGGTTAGCCGCTCTGCCATCAGCGCCGACACCTGACTTAGCATTCCGTCCAGAATCACCGGAATTCCGTACAGCGCACCGCCTATAATAATTCCACTCATAGCCGCAAGTTCTAAGCCGCCGAAGGAGCAGGCGATTGATTCCACATTCTCCGGTACATCCATGGAAATGGCCTTCTCGATGACTCTTTTCTTACGGGATAGCCCTTCCTGGGAAAGTCCCGCCCCAGGCCCCAGAACCTCATGGGCGGTCCGGTGCAGCATCTTTCCGGTTAACACTGCGGCGGAGGTGGTATTTCCGATTCCCATTTCGCCGATTCCAAGTAGTGTGATTCCACGCCTCTTGTTGTCTTTCACCAGATCCAGTCCCACCTGAAGGGCCTGGTGAAATTCTGCCTGTGTCATGGCCGGTTCTCTTAAGAAGTTCCGGGTTCCTTTTACCACGCGCCGGTAAAGAGTCCCAGGCACCGGATTCGGCTGATTCATCCCCACATCGATGGCAGTGATTCGAGCCCCGGCAGCAGCCGCTAGAATTCCCGCCGTACTCTCGCCTTGTCCGATGTTTTCGGCGCAGATGGCGGTGACGGACTGATCCGACTGGCTGACTCCCTCCTCCACAATTCCGTGGTCGGCGCAGCAGACCAGAAGTTCCATGGATTGGAAATCCGGGACCCCTCGGCCTTGAATGGCTCCGATTCGGGCGTGGATTTTCTCCAGCTTACCGAAACTCCGAAGGGGCTTCGCAATCTGATCCCAGCGGCTCTGAATGGATTGGTAGACTCCCCAGTTGAATGCCGGAATCGGTGGATTTCCCGTCAGAATATCTTCAATTTCCGCTGTTTGAATCATCATGGCCTATGTTCCTTTCCGGTAATTCTTTCTGGGTGTTTTGAATTGCCGCCTTGAGAAAACGCATCATGTTTCCGTAGTTCTCCGGGCGATGGGGGTAGTCGCAGTTCAAGCAGCTCTGGATTATCTTTCCGTCTTTCTCAATCTGTTCTCGTGTTCCTGGGCAGTCTGGCAGAAAGTAAAGGGGGCAGTAGCAGAATAAGCAGTTCATCTCCTCCATTCCGTTGTGGCATGGATAGTATTTGCACTCTCGATTTTCAAAATATCGAAATGAGTTCTTCAATGACTTCTCCTCCTTTGGGTTACTTCTTCCAGCTTCGGCACTGTTCCACGAACTCCTCCGCGAATGCCGGATTGGATGGGTAATACAGATGGGGGAATCCCATCATCTGGTTTCCCGTCTCCAGGATGCATTCCCAGCTCTTCCCAGTCACCGGCTTGACTGCATGGTAGGCATCTCCGTTTTCCTCCGAGTCGTAATAGTGGAATTCATGGGCCTTGATTTGCTTGCCGGATTCTTTCGATGTCAGGGTAATGTATCCAAAGCGGCGCCTGCCCACAGCCTTATGGCTTCTGCCCGGATGCACCGCTGCCATGGGCCACTCCTGTCCGGATTCGTCCTGAATGGATTCCCCCAGGTACATGAATCCGCCGCACTCCGCCCGAAGGGGAATTCCCGCATCTGCCATCCTTTGAATTTCCATTCGAAGGCTTTCGTTACCGGACAGTTCCGAAAGATGCAGTTCTGGATACCCACCTCCCAGCAGGATTCCCTGGATGTTTTCCGGCAAGTGAGCATCCCTGAGAGGGGAGAATGGCACCAACTGGGCGCCTAGTTTCTCCAGCATCTCCAGGTTCTCTCGGTAGTAGAAGCAGAAGGCTTCGTCCTGGGCCAGAGCAATCCGTACCGGTTCCTTCGGCCGAGAAAAACTTTCTTTTACCGCGGATTCTTCCTCCGGCAGCAAGGTCGCATTCGTCGCCATCCGGCAAATTCCCGGGATGTCCACGTACTGTTCCATCGTTTCGGCAAGGGCCTGCAGCTCCTCCCGAATCTTCGGGATTTCCTCCGGAAGCACCAATCCCAGGTGACGGCTTCCCACTGCCACTTCCTGATTGGGAAGAAACCCCAGAACCGGTATGTGCAGATTTTCCTCAATCAACGCCTTGAGGGTTTCGCCAAAGTGGGAAGACACCCGATTCAGAATTACCCCCTGAATCAGATTGTCCCTGTCGTAATCTAAGAATCCTTTGATTTCAGCCAGAACAGACCGCCCTGCTCCTCGGGCGTTCAGCACCAGCAGAATAGGGGCCTGCAGCGTTTCGGCCAGATGATAGGTGGAGGCCTCCACGCAGGTTCCTCCCAGTCCATCGTACAGACCCATCACCCCTTCGATAACCGCAATCTCACCGGAAAATTCC
>JAUNEW010000062.1:0-623 GCA_030525365.1 Eubacteriales bacterium | reverse complement strand
TCGGCAGAAAATTTTCCGGGTGGTTTCCTCGTCGGTAAAAAAAAGATCCAGATTCCCCGAAGGAATTCCGATGACCTTCCGGTGATACATGGGGTCGATGTAATCCGGTCCGCACTTGAAGGCGCAGGGATTCATCCCTCGGCTTAAAAGAGCCTGAAGCAGGCCGCAGGTGACGGTGGTTTTGCCGGTGCCGCTGCTTGTAGCTGCGATGACAATTCTGGAATATTTCGTCATAAGATGATTCTGCATGAGGACTCCTTTCCGATTGTGTTAACGGCGTGATATGGTGGCGTGAGAGAACGCACACTCCATATTTTTCGCACGCATCCCGCCACGAAAAGCGGTTAAAAGAAAATTTCGACCTATACCATGTGGCGGGAAAGTGATTAAAAAGTCTTACGGCTTCACCTGGTCCCGCCACAGAAACAATTCTTGTTCGGCACAATTCTCCATTCTCGTGGCGGGATGCGTGTCATTCGCAAGGTATATAGAACTTCTCACGCCACTATATCACCGCGTCAACACATTACATTAATCGTGAATGCCACAATGTACACAGGGTTCTGCGCCTGCATCAGATGATGGCTTCCCAGCTTGCGGCTCCGACTCACCTGAATCTGCCG
>JAUNEW010000061.1 GCA_030525365.1 Eubacteriales bacterium | reverse complement strand
GTGAAGTCGATTTTGACATTTTCGGTCTCCAGAAGGGCTTTCTGCTGCTTTATAACGGCATTCTCCGGCACGGTCAGGATCTGCTTGAAATCCTGCTTGTCCAGATTCTTCAGTTCCACCTTAATCGGGAACCGCCCCTGCAGTTCCGGAATCAAATCGGTGGTTTTCGCTACGTGGAACGCGCCGGCACCGATGAACAGCATGTGGTCTGTTTTTACCGGGCCATGCTTGGTGTTCACCACGCTGCCCTCCACAATCGGAAGGATATCTCTCTGAACGCCTTCCCGGGACACTTCTCCATGGGAAGACATGGAGCTGCCAGAGGCAATCTTATCAATCTCATCGATGAATACGATTCCGTTCTGTTCCGCATTCTCCAGGGCTTCGTCCACCACCTGATCCATATCAATCAGATTCTGGGCTTCCTGCTCCAGAAGAACCTTCCGGGCTTCTTTCACCGTCATCTTCTTATGTTTAATTTTCTTCGGCATATCATCGCCGAAAATATTTCCAATGGCAATGGTCATGCTCTCGTTGCCCATATCCAGCTGGTTGGTGTTCCGTGCGGTTTCCACGTCGATTTCGACGATTTCGTTCTCCAGTCTTCCCGCTTTGAGATCTCGGCGAACCTGTTCTCTGGCCATATGAATATCATCGGATACTTCCTCTGGCTCCGAATTCTGGCTCTTCTCGTACTCTTCCTTCTGACTGGTGTAGCCGCCGCTGTTCAGGATAAAGTCAAACGGATTGGACTTCTCGTTTTTCTTCTCCTTCTTTGCCTTCTTGTCCGGAACTAGCGCTTCCACGATGAGGTCCTCGACTCGGCTTTCCGCCAGGTCGTATTTCTCCGCTACCTGCTTCTGCTTCGTAATGCGAATGGATGCCTCCACCAGATCTCGAATCATAGATTCTACGTCGCGGCCAACATAGCCGACTTCGGTATACTTCGTAGCTTCCACTTTGATAAAAGGAGCTTCCATAATGCGTGCCAGTCTCCGGGCAATCTCCGTCTTTCCCACGCCTGTCGGTCCAATCATCAGAATGTTCTTCGGTGTAACTTCCTCACGCATCTCATCGCTGAGGAGGTTTCTCCGATAGCGGTTGCGAAGTGCAATCGCAACGGATTTCTTGGCATCATACTGTCCGATGATGTACTTATCCAGCTCTGCCACGATTTGTTTCGGTGTCATGTTCTTGATATTCATTTCTTCTGTCCACCTCCTTACAGCTTCTCGACTGAGATATGGTCATTGGTGTATACACAGATGGATGAAGCGATTTCCAGAGATTTCCGAACAATGGACTCTGCATCCAGCTGAGTGTTATCGTACAGGGCACGCGCTGCGGAGTACGCGTAGTTCCCACCGGATCCGATGGCTACCACATCCATGTCCGGAACGATGACCTCTCCGTTTCCGGAGATTACCAGAAGGTCGTCTTTGTCCATCACAATCATGAGGGCTTCCAGGCTTCTAGCGCCCTTGTCGGAACGCCAAATCTGCGCCAAATCTACCGCCGCACGCTTTAGATTTCCTCCGTGTTCATCCAGCTTCTTCTCGAATTTGTCCGTCAAGGAAAAGGCATCTGCCACAGACCCCGCAAATCCAGTCAGCACTTTGCCGCCGAAGATTTTCTTCACCTTCTTCGCATTGTTCTTCATAATGGTTGTTTCACCCATGGTAACTTGACCATCCCCACCAATGCAGATATCCCCGTTCGGGCGACGAACGGCGCAGATAGTGGTGGCATGAAATTCGATTTTACCCATTTGTTTCTTCTCTCCTTCAAATCAATTCAAAACAGCAGATTATCTATTCTTCTCTGTAATCGCATTCCTTATTCGAACACTTATAGCGATATTTCTTCGTGGTATTTTCCACCAGAAGTGACCCGCACTTCGGGCAGGTTCTATCAATCGGCTTATTCCAGAATGTTACATCGCAATCCGGATAGCCACTGCATCCGTAGAAAATTCTACCCTTTCTGGAACGTCTCTGCACGATGTCTTTCCCGCATTTCGGGCAAGGCACCCCTACCTTAATCATAATCGGTTTCGTATTCTGGCATTCCGGATATCCGGTACAAGCCAGGAACTGCCCGAAACGGCCTTCCTTAATGGCCATCGGTTTTCCGCAGAGTTCACAGACTTCGTCACTCAGAACCACTTCCTGTTCAATCCGTTCCACCTCAGCATCGGCTCTTTCCAGCTCCTTCTCGAAATTTCCGTAGAACTCATCGATTG
Organism: Eubacteriales bacterium; assembly: GCA_030525365.1. GTDB lineage: Bacteria > Bacillota > Clostridia > Peptostreptococcales > Anaerovoracaceae > Mogibacterium_A. The sequence goes on along the minus strand of JAUNEW010000061.1, from coordinate 4,766 downwards.
TGTTTCTCCACGGCATCTTCTGGAGTTCCACGGAGTCCAGATTATCCTCCATCTGGGCGGTGAACTGTACATCCACAATATCCGAGAAATATTCCGACATGATTTTGGTCACATCAAAACCCAACTGAGTTGGCATCAAAGATTTCTTCTCTCGTTTGATGTACCGTCTCGTTCCCAGAGTAGTAATAATGGTCGCATAGGTACTCGGACGTCCGATGTTCTGCTCCTCCATGGTTTTGACCAGGCTGGCTTCGGTATATCTCGGTGGCGGGGTCGTAAATTTCTGTTCCGTCTCCACATTTTTCGCCGTCAGCACGTCCCCTTCCGCCAGCTCCGGAATATTCATGGACTTGTCCGCACTGGAAGAAGACCGGTAGATCTTTCGCCATCCATCGAATTTCGGCGTGGAACCACTGGCTGCCAGTTCATACTTTCCATTCTGAATCTTTACACTTACGGTATCACTGATTGCCGGTGCCATCTGAGAAGCGACGAAACGCTCCCAAATCAGCTTGTACAGCTTATACTGATCTGGCGTCAAGGAATCCCGAAGCATCTCCGGATCCAGCTCTACGTCAGAAGGTCGGATGGCTTCGTGGGCATCCTGAATATCCTTATTCTTCTTATTTGTGAACTTTCCTGAGCCGGTGTATTCCTTCCCCAGCATAGTTTCGATATACTTATGAGCCTGTTCTCTCGCACCGTCGGAAATACGAACGGAATCGGTACGGATGTACGTTACCAGGCCTCGGGATCCCATTCCCTTGATGTCCACGCCTTCGTACAACTGCTGTGCAATCTGCATGGTGCGTCTTGCCTGGAAGTTCAGCTTAATGGACGCGTCCTGCTGCAATGTACTGGTGGTAAAAGGAGGGTACGGATTCGTCTTCTTGTCCTTCCGTTTCACCTCACGGACTTCGTAAGGATTTTCGGATAAATCTTCTTTTACCGAAAGGGCCGCTGCCTTATCTGGAATCTTAAATTTCTTTCCGCGCCGCTTTGACACCTGTGCTTTGAAGTCGTTTCCGAAATCCGCGTAGATGTTCCAGAACTCCTCTGGTACGAAATTGGTAATCTCATCTTCCCGGTCACAGATGATCTTGAGGGCCGCCGACTGAACTCTTCCGGCAGAAAGGCCTCGGCGAACTTTCTTCCACAAGAGCGGGCTAATCTGGTAACCCACTAGACGGTCTAGCACCCGGCGTGCCTGCTGCGCATCTACCAGCCCCATCTTGATGGCTCTTGGATGCTTAATCGCCTCTTTGACCGCGTCTTTGTTAATCTCGTTGAATTCAATCCGGCATTCCGAATTCGGGTCAATACCGAGAAGGTGGGCGATATGCCAAGAAATCGCTTCTCCTTCCCGGTCCGGGTCCGTTGCCAGAAGGACTCGCTTGGCCGCTGCCGCTTCCTTCTTCAGTTCCCGGATTACCGGTCCTTTTCCACGTATATTAATGTATTCCGGTTCAAAGTGATTGTTCACATCCACCGCCAACCGGCTCTTCGGAAGGTCTCTGACATGCCCCACCGATGCAATCACCTTGTAACTGGATCCTAAATATTTTCCAATAATCTTTGCCTTCGACGGAGACTCCACTACCAGAAGCGTTTTCTGTCTCGTCTTCGTCGATGTCTTTGTACTTTTCTTGCTTGTTGTGCTTTTTCTCGCAGCTGTTGTCATTCAATATCTCCTCAAAATAGTTTGCAACAGTCTATAGCATACCTCTATACGCCTTATTTTGCAAGGTGAATTTTGCCTGCAGCGCTTACAATCCACCCTTTAATTTCCAGCACGGTTATTATAGCACTCACTTTTCCAATGTTTTTGTTCAATATGTGGGCAATTTCATTCACATGAATACCATCATTCCCCGCAATCACATCCAGAACCTGTTTTTCATCGCCTCCAAGGCTCGCCTTTGCCTGTTCCCCCTCCTTTGGTTTCTCTATCCCCATATCTCGCATCAAATCATCGATGACCACTAGCGGAACTGCTCCGTCACGAATTAATAAATTAGTCCCCAAGCTGAACTGACTGTTAATATTTCCCGGTACCGCGTATACGGTTCGCCCCTGTTCTCCGGCATACTGCGCTGTAATCAGCGCGCCACTGCTGACTCCGGCTTCCACCACTACCACACACTGACTAAGACCGCTTATAATCCGGTTCCTTGCGGGAAATGAATACCGGTTCCCTCTGAATTCATCCTCGTATTCCGAAATCACCAATCCACAGGATTCAATCTGGCGCTGCAAATCTTGGTTTTTCTTCGGATAGATCTGATTCATTCCAGTTCCAAGAACCGCTATTGTATCTCCATTGGATTCCAAAGCTCCGGTATGGGCAAAGGTGTCAATGCCGCTTGCGAGTCCCGACACGGTTACCAGTTCCGTCCGCCCCAGATGCCGACCAATCATCAGCGCCGTCTGCTTTCCGTATAGAGAATACCTTCTGGATCCCACTACGGATACACATTTTCTGGATAACAGTTCCAGTCTTCCACTACAGTATAATTTCTTCGGTGGCTTTGCGATTTCCCGGAGCTGTTTTGGATATAGTTCTGAATGAACATCTATTATCTGTCTACCTTCTCCCATTCGTATCTCTTTTCCTTTCTCTATAAATAATGCGCTTTTCATCCTCATGTTTTCCACGACGTAGCCTCTAATATACCTCCTCCATCGTCATCCGATAATTTAACGCTTCCGACATGTGCTCCGCCTGAATCGTTTCTGATTTTTCAATATCTGCAATCGTCCGCGCCACCTTCTGCACCTTGATATATACCCGTGGAGAAAGATTCAATCTGCTATAAGCCATGTGCAGAAGGTTCGCTGCCTCTTTAGAAATCACTAGTTTCCGCACCTCTCCATCTGTGAGAAGTCCATTAGGAACGTTCCGCCCCTGCATTCTCGCAAACGCCCTTGCCGATTCCACTATTTTGCGCATCTCTTCAGAAGATAACCTTTCCGATGTATCATCCTTCAGTTCTTCATACTTCACTTTCTCCATCTGTACCAACATGTCCGTTCGATCCAGAAGAGGTCCACTCAGCTTCTTTCGATAGTTTGCAATCTGAGTAACGGTACAGGTGCACATCCGTTCCGAATCCCCCAGATATCCGCAAGGACAGGGGTTGGCCGCCATGATGAGCTGAAACTTACTCGGAAATTGATAAGCGTTTCCCTGACGAAAATGCGTAATAGCCCCTTCTTCGATGGGAATGCGAAGGGATTCTAAGGTCTCTTTTCGAAATTCGCACACCTCATCCAGAAAGAGCACACCATTGTGAGCCATCGTGATCTCGCCCGGTACCGGATAGTTTCCTCCCCCCAGAAGCCCTGCACGGCCGATGGAGTGGTGGGGCATCCGAAAGGGTGGGATTTTCATACCACCTTTCCTGGAATCCAGCTTTCCGGCAACGGAATAAATCACCGTGGTTTCTACTACCTGTTCATCGGTCAGACGCGGAAGTATCGATGGCACTCTCTTCGCTATCATTGTCTTCCCACATCCCGGACTTCCCATCATCAGAATTCCATGTCGTCCTGTTACCGCAATCAGCATGGCCCGCTTTGCGTTTTCCTGACCACAGATATCGGCGAAATCCAGCATTGTCTCTGTCGATAACTCTATCTCTTCTTCCTTCATCGAACGGACTGCACTTGCTGAATGGATTTCCTTTCCCTGCACCGCCGCCATGCATTCACGGAGATCCCGAACTCCAATTAAATTCATTTTGCCCCCAGATAGCTCCTCCATCAGCTTTCCTTCCACCATATTTCCGACAGGAAGGATCACTTTCTGAATTCCGGACTTCCACATCCCTAGGAGCATTGGGAGCACTCCGTCCACTGGGTACACGTCTCCCTGCAGAGACAGTTCACCGATGAAACCCATGCTTTTCATTCTGTCCACATTCACATATCCCATGGCTCCTAGAATCCCCGCTGCAATGGGAAGATCCAGATGGGTTCCGTTCTTCCGAATCCCGGCCGGAATCAGATTCACTGTAATTCTTCGGCGAGGATACTCCAGACCAGAATTGATAATCGCCGATTTGATTCGCTCCTTCGCCTCCATCACAACCGTGGAAGCCAATCCCACGATGTTAATCTGGGGAAGGCCATTCCCGATATCCGTCTCCACCATTACTGGGACACCTTCCACGCCCTGGCATACTGCCGTATTCACGCTACTAATCATCCCACACCTCTAGAAGCAATTCATCAGCATATTCACTTCAATTTCGATTACATCGAACTGCACCTGTACGTTGGCAATCTGTTTCATATGCAGATAGCACTTTGCCGCTTGAATGATTCGATGTTGTTTCTGCTTTGTCACTGCCTCTGCCGGATGCCCGTAGGAATCCCCCATCCGCGTTTTCACCTCCACAAAGTGATAACAGTTCCCTTGCTGCGCAATAATATCAATTTCCCCCGTCTTGCATCGAAAATTAGTTTCCACAATCCGATAGCCATTTTCCGTCACAATTCTTTCTGCCAGCATTTCGCCGTATTTTCCAAGTTGAATATTCTTCATCTTCCTGCGCCTCCTTTTTCTCGCGTCAATATATCCTTTTGTATCATACTTTTCTCGCGAAAGGAGGCTCTTCTCAGAAATGGTACGAAAGCCCCTGTTTTTGTTACCGGACCCCCTGATTTATAATCACTTTTCGATTTCTCCGGAGACCGCTGGCTGGCGCAATTATTTTGGGTCAATCATTTTTTTCGTGGGATTGACATTACCACGATATAGATAT
>JAUNEW010000060.1 GCA_030525365.1 Eubacteriales bacterium | reverse complement strand
ACTCCGCCAGACGTTGGCGCCCAATCGGCAAAACGCGCCCCCGGGCGCCACGTGCACCGTCAGCTGTTGGCGCCCAATCGGTAAAACGCGCCTCCGGGCGCCACGCAACCAAAAGAATGGCGGTGCTGGGCAAAGCCCGCACCGCCATAGAAAGGAAAATATATATCATCAAGGTTTCATAAATGAAACCTCAGATGGAAAGCGTAACTAGTTTCCGAAGAATTCATCGAAAATACTCTGCGCCTCATCATCGAAGGAATCGCTTCCCTGTTGTCCTGAATAGGAACGGGAACTTCCTGAGGAACCGCCACGGCTACTACCGCCGTTTCCGCTACTTCCGGAGGATCCCTCCGAATTTCCGTAGCTCTCCGAACCCTGGGAATTTCCAGAACTACCGGAGCTACCCGAGCTACTAGAGCTACTGGAACTGGTCTTGGTTCCCTTCTTGATGATGTTCTTGATAATGCTCTCGACTTCGTCAATCGGAATGGCAAAGCCGATGTTATCAATAGAAGCCTCCGAGGAAGATCCACTGGAGGAATATTTTGCATTAGTGATGCCGATAACCTCACCGTACATGTTGAACAGCGGGCCGCCAGAGTTTCCGGAGTTGATGGCCGCATCCGTCTGAATCAGATTCATGGACTGATTCTGGGAGAAGGTTACTTTCCGGTTCAATGCACTGATGGCACCGGAAGTCAGTGAGAAGGTCAGCTCTCCCAGAGGATTTCCGATAGTAATCACTTCGTCCCCTACGTTAGTATTCTTGGAGCTACCCAGCGTCACCGCCTTCAGGCCGGTGGCATTTACCTTCAGCACCGCCACGTCCTTGCTCTCATTGTAGCCTCGAACCGTAGCATCGTAAGTCTTTCCGTCGTTCATGGTCACCGTGATGGTATCCGCACCTTCAATTACGTGATAGTTGGTAACGATATACCCATTAGATGATACCACAAAACCCGAGCCAGATGCAGCAGATTCCGTAGAATATCCGAACATATTTCTGGTTGTGGACTTGGTGCTGATACCTACCGTGGCATCCACATTAGCCGCGTACACCTGAGATGCCGTCATCTTCTTGGAGGTGTTCACGCTTTTCACGCTCACCGTCCGGCTTCCGCCGTTTCCTTCCAGAAGGGTGGCGGCGCCGGAGCTCTCCGCAATCATGGCCCCTCCGAATCCGGAGGCTCCGCCAATCAGTACGCAACACAGGCCGGCAGCAACAGTTTTCTTTGTAAAAATATGTTTCTTCGGCCCCGTCTTCCGATTCTCCGGACGTTCCCGGTGCTTCTCACGCTGGTGACGCTCGTCGTTAGGATTAATCAGGACGAAATCCACATCTTGTGCATTCGTATTATTGGAATCATAAGGATGATTATATGGATCGTAATTATTCATATGCCCTCCTTGGCAGCTTGTGGTCACTGCCTTTGACGCCATTAATATAACGCTTTAAGCTTAATGAAAGCTTAAAGTTATGTGGAGAATATGAAATGTGAAGATTGGATTTAATCATGATTTCATCATATAAGAGGGGTGAGATATGCTATAATAAGAACCGTATTGAAAAGAACAACGCGTTCTTTTTTTAATAGAAGACAACAGGGGTAATGGGATTAGAACGAAAGGATAGTGAGTTTGAAGGCACGTCAGTGGAGAAATAGAGTCAGAAGAATTGTTGCGGCTGTGATGACGATGGGCATCATGGTCGGTTCGTGTGTCACGACATACGCGCTCCCGACCAAGTCCACGGTGCAGCAGCCGGACAAAGTGTCCACGAATCACCATTTCTACGGAATCGATGTGTCCGTATGGCAGGGAAATATCAACTGGAAGAAGGTGAAGCACGCGGGAGCGGATTACGCCTTCGTCCGTGCCGGTGCCACTAGCCAGAATTCCTTTAAGCTAATCAAGGACCGTACCTATGAGAAGAATATGAAGGAAGCAGCCAACGCCGGTGTGGCTCGAGGCGTCTACTGGTACTCCCAGGCGACTACCACAGAGGAAGCGGTAGCGGAAGCAAAGGAAACCTGTAAGTATGCAAAGGGCAAGAACCTGGAACTTCCGATTGTTATGGATATGGAGTTTTCCAACGGTAGACTGGACGCAGCCTATGCCGGATGGGTGGCAGAAGGCGGAGCCGCCAATGCCCGGGAACAGCTGACGAAGATTGCGGACGCGTTCCTTAATTACTGCCGCGAGCAGGGATACACTACTTGCCTGTATGTGTCCAAGAGCTTGACTTCCAAGACTTCTGGAGTGGATGTATCGAAGCTGGTCAAGGATGGCCACGAGCTTTGGATTGCACAGTATAACGAAGATAACACTTCTTCCGAGGATTATACCTACTGGCAATATAGCAGTATCGATCGAATCGACGGCATTAAGAGCCGCATCGACTCTAACTACATGTACATTCCGAAGGATAAGAAGGTAGTGGGAAGCAAGAAAATCGATGCTTTGATGGATTACACCCAGTTGGCTCATACTGGGAATCCGCTGGAGCCACAGATTACCGTCAAGGACGGCATTACCGAGCTGACGAAGAATAAGGACTATACGCTGACCTATCTGGACAACATCAAGAAGGGAACGGCCTATGTTCTGGTCAAGGGAAAAGGAAAGTACCTGGGGTACACCGAGTGCATTCCGTTCCGCATCGGAGACAAGACGGTGATGAAAGAAGCGAAAGAAGACAGCGTGACCGACGTAGTTACGTCAGAATCCGACGGCAAAACCCGAGTGAAGTTCACAGCGGCAGAGAGCGGCGCCGGCAACTACCGGATTTATTACCGGAACTCGGATCAGGAAGAGTGGAAGCATACGGACACCAATAAGACGGACGTGATTATTGAAGGAACGCCGTCTCAGGTGAAGGTTGCCACCGTACAGGCAAATAAGGTGGTTGCGACAACCACACCGAAGAACAATAAGAAGACTTCGATTATCGATAAGACGGTGAAGGAAGATACGAAAGTATGTGGCCCAGAGCAAGAGAATCGGAATCGAGTTCAACTGATTGACAAGGAGGTAAGCAGAGATGTCACAACAAGTTCCGGAAAGAACTAGTATACGTGATCACCTCTCAGCGGCCGGACAGAAGTGGAAGAAACACTCCTATTTCTTACGGCTTTCCAAGAAGAAGAAAATTTTGATAGGAATGCTGGTATTTCTGGCATTCCTTCTCTTTCTTTTACAGGCAACTTTGAACCGGTACAACGGATACAACATTCTGCTTCTGGATCGGTATGTGGAATTCAACATGCCGGAAACAGATACGTTGACTTCCAGTCAGTGGAAGAAGCTGATTAAGTCTGCCAAGGTGAAGCGATATCCAAGCGCTCAGCTGACCCGAGAGGTGAATTACATTACTAACCAGTACAAGAAGCGAATCAAAGAATACGGCATGAGTTATAATGAGTACCTGAAGGAATCGAATCTGACGGAAGCGGAGTTCGAGAAACAGATTGAGGATTTGGCTAAGGAGAACGTGAAGGAAAAGCTGGTGCTTCACTCCATATCTCGGGAAAAGGGTATCTATGTGTCTCGGGATGAGATGGCCAAGGCGAAGAAGCAACTCATGAAGGATCGGGGCGTCGCCAGCGAAAGCGAGTACAAGAACCTGACCGGGGAGACTTTGGATGAGCACGCCCAGGAAATCGATTTGGAATCCAAGCTGCTGTACTCGAAAATCGTGAAGGAATAACTTCGTAGCGGATAGAACCCTGGGAATCAAGCAACTAAGCAAAGGACATATATGCAGGAATTCAAATCGGAAAGAATCATTCAGTTAGACGAACAGCAGCGGGCCGCCCTCCAGAATCTGGAGGGAAGCTCGCTGCTTCTTGCTGTGCCGGGAAGCGGAAAGACCACCACCCTTCTGGCGCGGCTAGAAGCCATGCTGTGCCAGGGAATTTCGGAATCTCAGATCCTGGTCATCACCTACACCAACAACGCGGCAGAGGAGATGCGCCGGCGATTTCGGCGGCAGTACGGGGAGAACCGGGTGGATTTCATGACCATCAACAGCTTCTGCTACCGTCTGATTCTCTATTATTCCGAGAAAACAGGAAGGCAGAAGCCGGAAGATGTGGTGGACACGGGGAAGATTCTCCGGCGGATTTTCCGGCAGGTGACGCGGGAGCCTTTTCCGGTGGAGGGGGATATCCGGGAGTTCGCCCAGAAGATAACGTACATTAAGAATATGCAACTGCCGGAATCCGAAATCGCGAAGCTTCGGGTGGGTAATTACCCGGCCGCACCGCTGTACCAGGCCTATGTGGAGACCATGAAGCAGATGAACGGCATGGACTTCGACGACCAGCTGGTGTACGCCTATAAATTCCTTCGGAACGTGCCCGGCGTCCGGAACCACTATCGGAAGAAATATCCCTACGTCATGGTGGACGAGGCCCAGGACACCTCTTGGCTCCAACACGAAATCCTAAAGCTTCTGATAGGAGACACCGGAAACCTCTTCATGGTGGGGGATGAAGACCAGAGCATCTACGGCTTTCGGGCTGCGTACCCAGAGGCTTTATTGGACTTTGGTAAAAATTATCCGGGCGGTCGAATCTTCCGGTTGGAGACCAACTACCGGTCTGGCCGAGATATTGTGGCATTGGCGGACCGTTTTATCCGCAGAAACACGAAGCGATATGATAAAACTATGCGCCCTGCGTTGGCAGCGTCCGGCCGTGTTCGGGTGGAGCCGGTTCCAAGAAGGGCGGATCAGTATCCGAAGGTGATTCAATGGATTTCTCAGGAGCTGGAGAAGGAGACTGCGATTCTATACCGGAACAACGACAGTGCCATTCCGCTCATGTACCATCTTCAGAAGGCGGGAATCTCCTTCCGAAGCCGAGGACTGGACACCCTGTTCTTCGGAAGCCATGTGCTTCGAGATGCGAAGGACATTCTGGGATTTGCGTTGCATCCGGCGGACAGCGAGCTTTTCTGGCGAATCTACTACAAGCTGAATTACCGGATTCCCAAAAATGCGGTGGCGGATGCGGTGCAGCGGATGGATATGCGAGATCCGGATCCCATTCTTTCCATATTAGTTCGGTCCCCATTGATGGGAAGGCAGAAGAAAGAGGATTTGGAAATGCTCCGAGATAACCTTCGGGAAATCCGGCAGCGGGATGATGCGAAGCAGGCCATTCGGATGATTCGAAGGGGACTACGTTACCGAAACGAAAGCAGCGAGAAGCTCTTCGTCATGGAGGCACTGGCGGAACCGGGAGAAAGCATCTCGGAATACCTGCAGAAACTTCGAGACCTGGAATACCAGATTGAGCAGGGGGGAGAGAGCACCGATGGAAACGTAATATTAAGTACGGTGCACGGCAGCAAGGGCCTAGAATACGACCGAGTGATTCTGTTGGACGGAGTGCGGAACGTACTTCCATCTTCCGACGGAGATTATGCAGAGGAACGGCGGATTTACTACGTGGCCATGACCCGGGCCAGAGAGGAACTGATTCTGCCGGACTATGGAGATTGCGAATCCCCCTTCCTCCGGGAGTGCTTTGGTAGGCTTCCCAAGGAGAAACCCCAGCCGATGGATTCCAAGGAATTCCGAGAGAAAGCCGAAGAATTCCAGGTGGGAGTCAAAGTGAAAAGCCGAAACTTCGGAATCGGAGAAATCCTATCGAGAAAGGACGACTTAATTGAAGTATATTTTCCCCAGGATGACAGGACACGGAAATTCGTGCTCCAAATCTGCATCGAAAAAGGCTCACTGCAGCCGGCGTAGCGTAAGCGCCGACGGCAGTGAGCCGCTTCTTTTACCGTAATATCTTAATTCTTCTTCCGGAACAGTCCATTCTGCACTGCGGATGGCAGGAAAATACTGAACAGAATCAGCAGGCAGCCCACGATTCCCATGGCGGTGAATCGCTCGCCTAGGAACAGCACGCCCAGAATCACTGCGGCAATCGGGTTGGTGGCGGTGTATAGGCCGGTGCGCTCCGGCGTGGTGTACTTCTGGCCGATGGGCTGGATGGTGAATCCGATGGCACCGCAGACCAGCGCCAGGTACAGGATGGCACCCCATTCCGATGGACTGGACGGCATGGTGAAGCCCTCCACGAAGATGGAGGCAATCATGCTGAAGAATCCGATGAAGAACAGGTGGAATACCCCGATGATCAGCGGATTGTCGTTGGCGGTGACCACGTCCATGGTGATGACCGTCACGGCGTAGCTGACGGCGCCGCCGAAGACCAGAAGCTCGCCGGTGGTGAATCCCAGGTGACCGCCTTTGAGAGTCATAAAGCTGATGCCCACCATGGCAATCAGGGCGCTGATGATATCCATCCGTTTCGGAAGCCTCCGGTAGACAATGGCCGCCAGAATCGGCACGATGACCACGGAGGTGTTCTCGATGAAAGCCGTAGTGGAAGAAGGCGTGGTCTGAAGGCCCAGAAGCTCGAAAGCCATGCAGACGAAGTAGAAGAATCCCACCGCCGCGCTGTGAAGAATTTCTTTCTTGGTGGCGGATTTAATCTGCTTGTGGAAAATCAGCGCCACCACGGCGAAGGAAATCAGGAACCGTATGCCGCACAACGTGAACGGTCCCACCGTTCGCATGGCCAGCTTGCTGAACAGGAGGGAAGTTCCCCGGAGCGTGAGTCCCAGCGCAATCAGCGCCTCTGCTTTACCTTGTGTCATAATCCTACCTCTCTTAATCCCTTGTATCGCGATGTTTTGCTAAAAATAAATTTTCTGTAGTCCGGCGCATCCGACATCCCCTATTTCGTCGGATGCACCCAGAAAAATTGTAACACCGAGGAGAGAATACAGTCAAGAAAATACGCTCCAGCGGAAATCGTTATTCTTTGGACACGGTGAAGATTCCCAGGCACACCAGTATCAGGGCCGCGATAACCGACAGGTTCAGTGCTCCCTTTTCCTGAAGAACCAGAGAGGAGAGAATGACTCCGGCGATGGGGGTAACGAAGGTGAAGATGGACACGTGGCTCACCGGGTGGTATTTGAGCAGCAGTCCCCACAGGGTGTAGGCCGCTGAGGAGATGAAGGCCATGTAGAGGAGAAGCGCCAGAGACGATGGACGGGTTACGGTCATTCTTCCGCCCAGCAGGAAGGAAACCAACGCCATAG
>JAUNEW010000059.1 GCA_030525365.1 Eubacteriales bacterium | reverse complement strand
GCGTGGAAATCCTTCTCCGATGTAGGTTTCAGATTGCCTTCGTATTCCAGAGTTTCCATGTTCACTTTAACGATATCCTCCGGATTTAACCCTTCGTAATCCATACCAGAAGGGGTACACAGCATAGAGGTATCGTCTAGGCGAGCGGACAGATTTCCCCAGGTTCCTTGAACCAAGCCTGTTTTGGTTAATTTCTTTCCGTAATCTACAATCTGATTTCGCAAATCCCATTCTTCATCGGAACAATTTCTGTTTTCCGCCTTGGAATCCATTGGCGTAATCGCCTGGGTAGGATTTTCATCAGAGCGTTCCAGTTGATTCTGCCGTTCCATTTCTTTCTTGGAATATTTCTGCTGATAGATTAGGTGTTCCAGCTTTCCCATTCCTCGGCATACCGGCTTCGCTCCGCCTAAGAAGTCTGCGTCTACAAAGATTCCGGCGTTCTTCTCCAGAATGGTCAGGCAGGTGAGAGCCTCGTAGAGGTTCCGCCCGCAGGTGAGAACCTTTCCATCTGTGGTCATTGCTGCAGAGGATTTCTTCAGCGCCTTCGCAATGGCCAGACGTTCTCCAGGAACAATCGGGACCCGGTTTCCCACAATCATGGCCATGTCATCCAGTACTGCAGGAATTGCAAGATTGTCCTGAATGCACATGGATGCGTAGTAGGGACTGGTGATAATCATTGCATTATAACTGGAAGCGATTAATGCTCCTTTGGCCGCATCGGCACTACCGCCGATATTCAGAATATCCGCTGAATCTAGGGTACTCAAATCGGCACCTTCCTGGGTGCTGTATACATGAAGCCCTTTTCGAACCAGAATTCGTGGAGAATCACCAATGGAAAAACCAATGTCGGTTAACTTCTTCCCGTACTCTATAATCGTTTCTTTTGTCTTGTTCAAAGTCCGTCTCCTTATCGATTAATCTATCTCGTCTCCCTCAAAGCGAGCGGAATTAGCGGTTTTGTAAGCCTTTTCCAGAGAGTGATATACGTTCTTGTAATCCTTGAAAAGCTTATCGTAGATGGCTTTGTTCTTCGGATTTGGATGATAGTTGAATTCCACCGGAACGAACTCCTTGGTGGCGGCGAAGGAAGGGATGACGCCCAGTCCAATCATGGCAATCATGGCCGCCCCCACAGCACCGGCATTTCGAGGATCTTTGACCACCGAGAAATTCTTTCCCGTAATATCTGCAATAATCTGCATCCAACCCTTGTCCAGGGAGCCACCGCCGATAATCCGGAAGTTATCGCACTTAAATCCGTAATCCTGCTGGTAGTTCTCCAGAATCCACCGAAGATTGTAGCCAATTCCTTCGTACATGGCCCGCATGATGTGCTCCCTGCTGTGAATCATGGTCATGTTGAACAGGGTGGCCCGAGTGGTGGTAGAGGATACTGGACACCGTTCGCCCAGCATCCAAGGGGTGCAAATCAGGTGATCGCTTCCCGGTGGAATATTCTCCACCACAGAGTCCATGTATTCGTAGATTCCGTTTCCCAGCTCCGCCAGTTCCTTCTTGAAGAACTGATTCTTAAGCCATTCAATATTGGCGCCGGCAGATTCCGTAATTCCGGCAATAAGGTTCATCTCTTTGTCCGCGCTCTGGATGGCAGCGGCGCCGTGTTTGAACTTATCGGCAGTTCGGCTGCAGGCCGCTACCCAGGCAGAGGTGCCCAGATAGATGTGAATATCGCCGTCCTCACACATTCCAGACCCCACCGTTGCCGCCTGAACATCGTCGCAGCCGCCGAACACCGGAGTTCCGGCCAGAAGTCCGGTCTCCGATGCGGCTTTCTCTGTCAAACCGCCTACAATATCCGTACTGCACACCAGCGGCGGTAACCGGTTCATATCGATTCCAACCAGAGGAAAAACAGACATCCAGTCCTTTTTCTTAAGATCCAGTCCGTAAGAGGAGGCTCCGGAAAGTTCCGTTACCATCCGGCCGGTGCACTTGTATTTCAAGTAGCCGTTCACGTCCAGAATCAGGTGGGTTTTCCTGTAGATTTCCGGTCGCTCTTCTTTGAGCCATGTAATCTTGGCGATGCAGTCCTTTCCCATAATCGGAGTTCCAGCGAACAGGGTAAACAGTTTCTTACCGCCAACGCGTTTCATGATGTGTTCCGCTTGTTTCTGCGCTCGGCCATCCACCCAGGTAATGTTCGGGTAGAGAACCGTACCATCTTCCGCCACGGGAATCACTCCCTGGCCCTGGGTGGAGAAGACGATGCCCTTGATTTCGCTGTTCTCGATTCCGGCTTTGGCCACCACAGAACGGCTGGTTTCGCACACCGCCTGCCAGTAGTCCTCCGGATTCTGTTCTACCCAAGCCGGTTCCGGATAATAAGTCGGATAAGGATAGGTGGATGAGGCAATGATTTTACCGGAATAGTCCACCAAAGCGGCCTTGTCGGAACTGGTGCCGATGTCATGTGCGAGAATGTATTCGCTCATATCTTTCCTCTTTCTGTTAAAACACGTTTCTTGGTAAAAGAAGTGCCCGATGGAGTCAGGCACTTCCGGTCGTTCTTTTCTTGTTATTTCTTCTTCGGATTCCGTTACAGGAGTCCTTTGTCGGTGCGTACCACGTGCTTGAAGACATCTTCGAAACGGGTTAGCGCATCGGCGATGACTTCATCGGTGGTAGCCATGGAGGTGTAGAGACGGCTTCCTGCCAGAGTAACCAGACCGTTGGCCATGTAAGCAGCCCCCATGCGTTCCATGGAATCCTTTCTCTCGTACATCATGTCCTTGTTCCGAAGGAGCCCAACGGCGGACTTCAGAATGTTGAAGGACGAGAAGTCGAAGCTCATGGCACCGGTGCATTCCAGGTGACAGATGCTTCCCTGGTTGTAGGCAACGAAAGGAAGGTCATACTGTTTGATTAAATCCTTGATGCCATCCGTCAGCTTGTCTCCGGCTTTTCCTGCAATCTCGCAGGCGTTGGTGCGATCGATTTCCTTGATGCAGGTGTAGCCTGCCAGTGCGGAAATTGGCGCTGCTGCCAGAGTTCCTCCCACGTAAGCACGGTGTTTTCCGCTGGCAACGCCGGCTGCCATGAGGCCTGCGTATTCCTTTTTACCGCCTACGCCGCCGGCACCTGGGTATCCACCGGCAACCACTTTGCCGAAGATGGTGAGATCCGGTGTCACGTCGAAGTAGCCCTGTGCACCGTGGATGGAGGTGCGGAATCCGGTTACCACTTCGTCGAAGATCAGGAGGGCGCCGTACTTGTCGCAGAGGTAGCGAACCCCTTTGTTGTAGTCCTGGGAGACTGGGCGGGTACCGCTTTCTGGGCCACATGGCTCGATGATGACGGCAGCGGTTCCCCCGCGGAGCTGGTTCAGCTTAAGCATGCTCTCTAACATGTTCAGGTCATTCGGGCGAACTTCATCCGTCAGGGAATAGAGCCTTCTCGGAATGCCGTGGGACTCTAGAAGACCTCTGGAACCTGGAATCTTGGTGCCGTAGACCATCTGGTCACTCCAGCCGTGGTAGTCACCGCCTTCTTTGATAATCCGCTTCTTACCTGTTGCGATACGGGCAATTCGAAGGGAAGCCATAACGGATTCGGTACCGCTTCCCAGCATGCGGAACATCTCCACACCAGGCATGTGCTTGTGAATTTCCTTCGCCAGAAGAAGTTCGGACTTGTGAAGAAGGCCGGTGACCGGGCCGCATTCGTTCAGCAGATTGATGACCGCCTCGCGAATTGCCGGGTAGTTGCTTCCTAGAATCGTCGGACCGCCA
Organism: Eubacteriales bacterium; assembly: GCA_030525365.1. GTDB lineage: Bacteria > Bacillota > Clostridia > Peptostreptococcales > Anaerovoracaceae > Mogibacterium_A. Next base: position 3,498 of record JAUNEW010000059.1, on the reverse strand, counting down.
GCTTGCAGAAAGTCGATGTACTTGTTGCCGTCCTCATCGTAGAGGTAGGCTCCGTCTGCCTTCTTGAACGCCACCGGGAAAGGTTTGTTGAAAGCCAGGTTGTGCTGGACACCTCCCGGAATGTATTCCTTGGCCTCTTCGTATATGGCTTTCGAAGCCTGGCACTTCTCATCGTAATATTTGAGGATGGTATTCTCGTAGTAATCGTCGTCCACTTCCCAGATAGGTTCCTCCGTGAGGGCCTTGAGGGCGGCGTTGATTTCCTCTGGGGAATCCCATCTGCTGATACCTGAATTGTTCATTAGTTGCTCCTTTCTTGTTGCTTTCTAGCCCGGGAATTGGTGTTCATGCTGTCCCGGTATACCACAAAGCGGTCATATAAGAATTCGGAAATAAGATTGGTGGCCATGGTTAGAAATAGCACGGCATAACTGTTCCAATCGGCTCTCTCGGTGAGGGCGTTTCCCCACCAGGTGGAGAGAGGGGTGAATACCACGTAGAACAGAAATACCTGGAACATGGCCTTGGTTACGTTGTTCGCAGACTTGAACGTGAACTCACGGTTCAATGTAAAGTTCCACAGCACGGAAAGTACCAGCGCAATAAGGTAGCAAGGCCAGTATTTCCATGGGGTAATCATGTCCAGTACTGTAAAAGTAATGGTTTCGATAATTCCGGCGGATGCCGAGAAGAGAGCAAATTTGATAATCTGCACCCGAGTCTCTTTCCCGTCCGGTTTGTACGGTTCCTTTGATATGTTTTCTTTCATACATCCGCCTTTCCGATTACCTGTATAAATATTACAAAATCTTTAAATTTATTATCGCACTCTCGAGCCTTCCTTGCAAGAGGTGTACGGAAACTTCCTTTTCTGGTAGAATGGGAAAAGCGAAAATGAAAGGGTGAATAGAGAAATGGATGAGACGAAATTATTGCAGTCCAGAATCGAGGACCGGATTCGGCAGGCGCAGGACGGATTCTACATTACGAATACGGACTTTCTAGACCTTCACCAACAGAGCATTGCACGGAATACGGTAAAAGGAGCGTCGGGACTTCGCTGCTACTTCTACGGCGGATATGAGGACGCGGAACGCCGAATTCTTATTATCGCACCGGAGGCTTATGGAGAATCTCTTTCGGATGTTCTGGCAATGGAAGAATTTCTGCAGGTGGTGCACGTGGAGGTAAATTCCAGTGACCGGAAACTAAGTCATCGGGATTATCTGGGTTCCGTATTAGGCTTAGGAATCGAACGGAGAATGGTGGGAGATATTCTGGTACAGGATCGAAGTGCGGATCTAATTGTGCGCTCGGAGATTGCCCCCTTTCTTCTGCAGGAATATACATCCGTGGGTCGTGCCATGATTCAGACTGAAGTTCGCACCATCGAAGAACTTCAGATTCCGGAACGAAGGGTGAAGGAAATCAAAGACACCATTCCCAGCCTGCGATTGGACAATCTGATTTCTACTGCATTCAAGGTATCTCGTTCCGACGCGGCATCCGCCATTCGTAGCGGCATTGTATCGGTGGACCACCAGGAGTGTACGAAAATAGACCAACGGATTCCAGAGGGTGCGGTGCTGAACCTTCGAGGAAAAGGAAAGGCGATACTGCAGGAAATCGGCGGGGAATCCAAGAAGGGAAGAATTTGGGTGAAGATTCTGAGGTATGTGTAGTGGTTAGTGGATAGATGAAATGGGGAGTGCCGTAGATGAAAAGCGAGATGACTTTTATAACGTTTAACTAATTTTATAGGGAGGTTATCCATTTGAAAAAGAAATTTTTACAAACATTACAACTGGACGAAAACCACGAAAGAGAATGTAAGCTGGCAGAAGGAGGTCTGCCAGAAAGTATATGGGAGACCTATTCGGCATTTGCGAATACAGATGGTGGAACCATCCTTCTGGGGGTAAGGGAGCACAGAGATTCTTTTATGGTGAATGGACTTACCGATAGACAGATTGTGAAATACCAGAAAAATTTCTGGAGTGTTCTGAATGACCGGAATAAAATATCCAAAAACATTCTTCTGAATCATCATGTTCGGGTTATTGAAATAGAAGGAAAAAAACTTTTGCAGATTGATGTACCGGCTGCAGACCGACATGACAAGCCAGTGTATATCGGAACGAATCCAATGAAGGGAACCTATCGTAGAGACTATGAAGGAGACTTCCTGTGTACAGAGGCATCAGTGCGCGCCATGTTTGCAGATCAACAAGATGTTTCGATAGATTCAAAAGTTCTGGAAGAGATGAAATTAGATGCGTTAAATGCAGACACCATTAAGGGATATCGGGTGATTTTCGAACAGTTGCATGAAGGCCATCCGTGGAATAAGCTGATGACAGATGAATTTCTGATGAAATTAAAAGCAGCAGCAAAAAATAAAGAAGGAACGGTGTCCCCTACCGTTGCTGGGCTACTTATGTTCGGAAATGCAGATTGCATCACGAATGAGTTCTCAGATTATTTTCTGGATTATCGTGAAGAATGTGATGACAAAAAAGTGCGATGGCTGTATCGGACTCATTCTAATGAGGGAGACTGGAGCGGTAATCTATTCGACTTTTTCTACAAAGTGACGAATCGGATCGATGATGATGTAGCAGTACCATTTGTCAATCGAAGGGAAGGTGTGCGTGTAGACCGTGTGGATATACATGATGCACTCGCAGAGGCTGTTGCGAATGCATTGGTTCACGCAAATTATTATGGCAAGAGAGGAGTTGTCATCGTAAAGCATGGCAAGAAGATTACCATATCCAATCCGGGAACGATACGCATTACAAAAGAAGAATTCTATGCCAGAGGCAACAGCGATCCAAGAAATCCGAATCTGCTGAAAATCTTTGGATTTGTTAATGTAGGCGAACGTGCCGGAAGTGGTGTAGATAAGATTATGACTGCCTGGGAAGAACAGAACTGGGATAAACCGGTATACGATATTAATCTGAAATCAGAACGAGTAACATTACAACTTGAAGTGGGACAGGTAGTGTATATTCCAGGGGCAGCGGACTTGAGAGAAAGAGTGCATGAGACAGCAACTGTTGATTTGGTAAATTTGACGAATAGAGAACGCCTTATTGTAGAATACATAGAACGTTATGGTTCTATAAATATGAGTAAGGCAACAGAAATATGTGATTACAAAGCAAAATCAGCGACACGTAAAGTAATTACTAAATTGTTAGAAAATGAAATTATAGAAAGACAAGGGAATGGACCAGCTACAAAATATGTAGTAAAACAAAAGTAATCCTAAGGGTCTCAAAGATCAGTCTAAAGGTCTCTAAGGGTCTCAGAAATCAATCTAAAGGTCTCTAAAGAATCCACTAAGGGACTCAAAATATCTTAAGGGTCTTCAAAAGGAACGATAGGAACCGTTAAATGAAAGAAAATATACAATTAAATTGTAACATTACTTATTGAAAAAATGGGTCAATCATTTTTTTCGTGGGATTGACATTACCACGATATAGATAT
>JAUNEW010000186.1 GCA_030525365.1 Eubacteriales bacterium | reverse complement strand
CAGATGTACGATTATCTCAAATATTATGGCCTGGAGGGGCTGGTGGTTGCGACGAAAGCGGACAAGATATCTCGGAATCAACAGCAGAAAGCCATTCGTCAAATTCGACAGAAACTCCAGATGAAGAAAGAAGATCTTGTCATTCCGGTTTCTGCGCTGAAGCGGACCGGACAGGATGAATTACTTAATGCAATAGAAAACATTTTGAACGAGGAGGAAGCGTAAAATGGGCGTGAATGATCATGTAATCGGAAAGATTCTCTATACCGAAGCGGACATTCGGAAGAGAGCAGAGGAGCTGGGCGAGCAGATTTCCAATGATTTCAAGGGAGAAGAGCTGGTGGTTATCGGAACACTGAAGGGATCCGTTCCGTGGATGTGCGATTTGCTGAAGTGCCTGGATTTGGATACGTCCATTGACTTCATCAAGGCCAGCAGCTACGGCTCCAGCACTACCTCCTCTGGTGTGGTAAAGATTTCAATGGATACAGAGCTGAACCTGTACAACAAGAACGTTCTGGTAGTGGAAGATATTGTAGATACTGGAACGACCTTGAAGTATCTGCTGGAGAAGCTGAACGAACGTCATCCGAAGTCCCTCAAGGTATGCACTATGTTGGATAAGCCGTCCAGAAGAACGGCGGATTTCTACGCAGATTACATCGGCTTCGAGGTGGAAGATTTGTTCATCATCGGATACGGACTGGACTATGACCAGAAGTACAGAAATCTACCGTACATCAGCTATCTGCAGAACGAAAACGAATAACAAATCCGAAAGCACTTCCGAACAGGAGGTAACCATATGAAAATTAGATTTTGTGGCGCAACGGAAGGCGTAACTGGATCCTGCCATCTGTTGATGACGGACAAGGCCAGCGTGCTGATGGACTGCGGGCAGTTCCAGGGTGGAAAGTCCCAGGACAAACTGAATTTCGAGGAATTTCCCTTCAACCCAGAAGAAGTGGATGCCATGATTCTGAGTCATGCCCACATTGATCACTGCGGCCGAATTCCTCTTCTGGTGAAGCGTGGATTTCGAGGCAGCATATACTGCACGAAGGCGACAGCGGATCTTCTTCCGATTATGCTTCGGGACAGTGGATACATTCACGAGAAAGAAGCGGAGTGGGCCAACAAGAAGGCGGAGCGAAAGGGACTTCCCCTGGTAGAGCCGCTGTACACCCTGAAAGATGCGGAGGAGTCCCTTCGTTACATCGTGCCGGTGTTATATGATCAGCGAATTTCCGTGGCAGATGGAATCCACGTATGCTTCAATGATGCGGGGCACATTCTGGGATCTTCGGAAACGGAAATCTGGGTAGAACAGGGCGAGGACGAGACGAAAATCGTATTTTCTGGGGACCTGGGCCAGAATAACCGCCCAATTCTGAACAATCCAACGGTGATTCACCACGCGGACTACGTCATCATGGAAAGCACCTACGGTAATCGTCTTCACCCGAAGAATGCCATGAGCATAGGTCGCCTTGTGGAAGTGGTGCTCCGAACGGTGGAGCGAGGCGGAACCGTGGTGATTCCATCCTTTGCGGTGGGAAGAACCCAGGAGATGATTTACGAGTTCAACAAGCTCTACGATGAGAATCCGGA
>JAUNEW010000058.1:3234-7297 GCA_030525365.1 Eubacteriales bacterium | reverse complement strand
AAAATTCTAGAAAAAATATAAGCGGTTGTCGCAACCCAAGTCTTATAGGGGGATCACGAAACCGCTTATATACAGTAATTACTATTAAAATTTTATAGGAAAAAAAGAGTATTGTCAAGAAGAGGAGTGTGAAAAAATATGGACCAATTCCAGATAAGGAAACGTATATGGAATACCTGAACAAACGAGCCAAGGCGAAGCTTGATAAAGCAAACATAACCAGCTATAATGTGAGCAAGATTAGTGATTATGCTAAGAAAGAGTATGGTGAAGGAAGATTAGGAACAAGGAGAACTCATGGCGAAAAACGATTATGATTACATCGTATTCAAGGTGTTGACGTACCTATATGGGTTATTCAAAAGAGAGTATACTTTCGACAAAATTGCATTTCTCAAAGCAATCATTCGGATTGATGAGGTATCAGAGGAGTACATAACAGATATACTCCGGAAGATGTCGGAAGAAGGATTGATAGAAGGTGCAGTGTTCCAATGCGTATGGGGTGGCGAATACATTATGGCCAGCGGATACGAAGACCTGGAGATTACAACGAAAGGAATCCACTATCTAACGGAGAACAGTGCAATGCAGAAAGTGAGAAATACAGTGTTAGAAAGAACCGGACTCATCACTACCCTGGTGAATTTGGTGCTGAAGTAGAACAAGGAGCAAACATGGCAAAGAATGATTATTACACTATCGTGGCCAAGATTCTTGTATATCTGTATCGGAAATACAAGGGCTTAACCAGTGATAATGAGAAAATAATACCAATGTCCAGTGATTATCCGGTGGAAGAGAAACAACTGATGGAAACCATCGGCATGATGCAGGAACAGAAATTCATCAAGGGAACCATTGTGCGAGAGTGGGGCGGTGAAGTCGTCATGGTGGATTATGACAGCCTGAAAATCACTCCACAGGGAATTGATTATCTGAGAGAGAACAGTACTATCCGAAAGGTGTGTGAAACCCTGAAGGAAGCGGCTCAGATATGGAGCCTGTTTATGTAGAAATACCAACAAACCGCCTACGGGCGGTTTTTTCATGCAAGAAACACAAGAGAGGGAACACATGACAGAAAGAAAAGGACGTCAGACTCCCACTCAGTCGCTGGTTCTTCCCTACGAGAACACCTATGGGATGGAAGCGGCACGAATCTATAACAGCACCGGAAGAGAAGCACAGGAGTGGCAGGAGCTGCTTCTATGCGATATGATGGCATACAATGAAGAGGGATTATGGACACACACGAAATATGGATATTCCGTGCCCCGCCGTAACGGAAAGAACGAAGTTGTCGCAATGAGGGAACTGTATGGAATAATGCACGGAGAGAACATCCTTCATACGGCGCACCGAACGCCCACCTCCCACTCTGCGTGGGAACGGCTGTGCATACTGCTGTCGAAGACCGGGCTGAAAGAGGGAGAAGACTATAAGACACTGAAGCAGTTCGGGCTAGAACAGATTACAATGCTCAAACAAGAAGGACGGGTGAATTTCCGGACAAGGTCCAGCAAGGGCGGACTGGGTGAAGGGTACGACCTTCTCATCATCGACGAGGCACAGGAGTACACCGACGACCAGGAAAGCGCCCTCAAGTACATCGTCACATCTTCGAAGAATCCGCAGACCGTATTCTGTGGAACACCGCCAACACCGGTATCATCGGGAACGGTATTCCAGAAAATGCGGGAAAGTGCGGTATCTGGCAGGGCACAGAACACAGGATGGGCGGAATGGTCCGTTCCGGAAATGACGGAACCAACGGACAAGGAAGCCTGGTATCAGACGAACCCATCTCTGGGAACCGTATTCACCGAGCGAAGCGTAGCGGATGAGATTGGACCGGATGAGACGGACTTCAACATCCAGAGGCTGGGGTTGTGGCTCCGGTATAACCTGAAATCAGCCATTACCGAGAAGGAATGGACTGCACTGGCAGTGAACACCCTGCCGAAATTCACCGGAGACATCTACGCAGCGGTTAAGTTCAGCCACGATAGTAGCAGCGTAACGTTGTCGGTGGCCGTGAAGACCGCCGGCCGGAAGGTATTCGTGGAAGCGGTGGACTGCCGTTCCACCAGAGACGGAAACCAATGGCTGGTGAACTATCTCCGAGACATGAGGCCCCGGAAAATCATCGTGGACGGTGCCAACGGCGCCCAACAGATTCTGGCAGCGGAACTCAAGGAGAACCGAATCCGTGGCGTGATTCTTCCTACGGTGCGGGAGGTAATTGTGGCCAACTCGCTGTTTGAGCAGTGCCTTTTCGAAGGCAGTATCTGCCACAACAACCAGGAAAGCTTGAAGCAATCCGTGGCCAACTGCGAGCACCGAGCCATCGGTTCTTCTGGCGGCTTCGGGTACCGCTCCATCAAAGACCGGGTGGACGTCACCCTGATTGAGAGCGTGGCACTGGCCTTCTGGGTGTGCCACGAGGACAAGACAAGACGAAAACAGAAAGTATCATGTTAGTGAAGGTAGCCGGAAAAGGCTGCCTTTTATAATACATTTTTTTACCCGCGAAAGGCGGAGAAAGGAACGAAGAATGAGCTTTGAAGTAATTGAAACCCAGGAACAGCTAGACAAAATCATCGGCGACCGGATTAACCGTGCGAAGGAAGCGGCCAAGAAGGAAGCGGAAGCGGAACTGGGAGAGAAATACAAGGGATACGACGACATGAAGAAAGAACTGGACGAAAAGAAAAGTCGTATCGACGAGTTAGGCAAAGAGCTGGAGAAGGCAAAGAACGATGGAAGCGGCATCAGCACCAAGCTGGAGGAGCTTCAGAAGAAAGTGCAGAAATACGAGTCCGACTCGGTAAAAACGCGGATTGCACAGGAGTTCGGTCTGAATCCAAGCCTTGCAGATAGATTATCCGGCCAGACGGAAGAGGAAATCAAGAAGGATGCCAAGGCCCTGAAAGATATCGTCGGGACCACCAGAACCATCCGGGTTCCATACACTTCCGAAGGCGGAGAAGATGATGATAAAGAAGCAGCACTCAAGAAGATGCTGCAGGAAATGAAAGGAGAGTAAGTTATGGCTATTGGAACAAAAGGAACGATGTTTGACCCAACACTGGTGACGGATTTGGCGAATAAGGTAAAAGGACACTCTTCCCTGGCAATGTTGTCCGGGCAGACTCCGGTATCCTTCAACGGAAATAAGGAGTTCACCTTCTCCCTGGATGCGGACATTGACATTGTGGCAGAGAACGGAAAGAAATCTCACGGCGGACTGACCATTGAGCCGGTTGTAATTGCGCCGATTAAGTTCGAGTACGGTGCCAGAGTGTCCGACGAGTTCATGAGCGCCACCGAGGAGGCACAGCTTGGAATCCTCCAGGCATTCAATGATGGTTTTGCCAAGAAGGTGGCAAGAGGTCTGGACATTGCCGCATTCCACGGACTGAATCCGAGAACCAATGCTGCATCCACTGTTGTGGGTAACAACTGCTTCGATAAGAAGGTCACCCAGACCGTGGAGTATGCAGCGGCTTCCGTAGACGACAACATCGAGGCAGCTATTGCACTGGTAGAGGGTTCTGATGGAGACATCACCGGAATGGCAGCAACACCGGCAGTACGTCAGGCGCTGGCCGCACTGAAGACCTCTTCTGGAGAGAGACTGTATCCAGATCTGGCATGGGGCGGAAACCCTGGAACCGTCAACGGCCTGACCGTGGACTTCAACCGCACCGTGGGCGCTGGCAACGTGGACCAGGTTATCGTGGGCGATTTCGCCAACATGTTCAAGTGGGGTTATGCCAAGGAGATTCCGCTGGAGGTGATTCCGTACGGTGATCCGGACAACTCCGGGGTGGACCTGAAGGGCTCTAACCAGGTCTACCTCCGTGCAGAGGTATATCTGGGCTGGGGCATCCTGGATGCTGCATCCTTCGCGAGAGTGAAGAATGCCTAGTTACTGGAACAGAAGAACAGGAGCGGTCATTGAGACCGCTTCTGTGTGCGCTGGAGGAGATTGGGAGCCGGTAAAAGAAATCGGAGCCAAGCCGGCAACCACATCCGGGAAGAAAACCGCTGCGAAAAA
>JAUNEW010000058.1:0-3134 GCA_030525365.1 Eubacteriales bacterium | reverse complement strand
GAAAAAAGGACGTGAAAGCGATGAGTAATCTGGCAGAGCTTGCGGATATCACAGCCCTGTGGAGACCACTGAGTACAGAGGAAGGGGAGAGAGCGGAAGCGCTGCTTCCCGTTGTCTCTGCTTCTCTTCGGACGGAAGCGGACAAGGTGGGAAAAGACCTGGATAAGATGATGGAGGAAAGCCCCAGCCTTCGGGAAGTGGCCAAGTCCGTCACCGTGGATGTGATTGCCCGGACGCTAATGACATCTACAAGCCAGGAACCCGTGTCTCAATTCTCCGAGTCGGCCATGGGATATACCGTCTCCGGAACATACTTGGTACCGGGGGGAGGACTCTTCATCAAGAAGAGCGAACTGGCCAGACTGGGGCTCAGACGGCAGCAGATGGGGGTGATATCCTTATGGGAATCCGAGGAATAGACGTAATTCTGTACGAGAAGAAGGAGATGGGAACCGATGATTTCGGCGCGCCCATCTACGAGGAGATTCCGGAAGTGGTCTCTGATGTTCTCATCGGGGAACCATCCTCCACCGAGGTGCTGGACACCCTGAACATCACCGGGAAGCGGCTCCAGTATACGCTAGCCATTCCGAAGGGCGACACCCATGACTGGCACGAGCGGACCGTGGAATTCTTCGGCCGGAAATTCCGAACATTCGGAGAACCCACCGAGGGCATCGAGGACATGATTCCACTTCGGTGGAACAAGAAAGTGACGGTGGAAAAGTATGGCTAAGGTAATAGTACGGCTGAACCGTTCCGGAGTTCGGGAGCTGCTTAAGAGTAGTGAACTGCAGTCCAGGTGCATCATGCACGCACAGCGAATTCAGCGAATTGCCGGAGAGCATTACACCACCGAAAGTCGGACCTATCCGGAAAGAAACGGTGCATCAGTCTATCCGGCCGACGATGCGGGATACTACGATAACCTGAACAACAACACCCTGGTCAAAGCCATGGGAGAAATCGGAGGCAGTAAATGATTGAGAAGACGCTGATAAAATACCTGACACCGAAATTGAAACCGGTGCCGGTTCGGATGGAGTATCCGGAGACCAAGGAACTTCCATGCGTGCTCATTGAGAAAACCGGATCCGGTAAGGTGAACGGCGTGAAGAGTGCCACCATCGCCTTCCAGTCCATGGACACTTCCCTGCAGAAAGCAGCGGAACTGAATGAAAAGGTGAAGAACGCCGTGGAAAAAATGGAGGATGGCATCCAATTTATCGGACGGTGCAGTCTGAACAGTGATTATAATTTTACAGATACCAGCACGAAACAGTACCGGTATCAGGCAATCTACGATATTACTTATGTTGAATAGAGAGGAGAGAAACGATGGCTAACGATGCAAAGAACATTTCTACCATCAAACCGAGAACCACAGGGGCAATCTGGGTGGGAGACAGCGATTCCACCATTCCAACATCCGCCAGCACGGAGCTGACGGGATTTTCCTGCGTGGGATATATTTCCGAGGACGGCGTGAAGAAGAGTGTGTCCAGAGAATCCGAGTCCATTAAGGACTGGGGTGGGGACACCGTGGCAACCGTCCAGAAGGACTACGAGGCAACCTATAACTTTACCATGATGGAGATTACCAACAGTGCTGTTCTAGAGGCCTACTACGGAAAGGACAACGTCACAATCACCGGGAACAAAATCACCATCAAGGGAAGCTCTGCGGAACTGCCACAGAAACCATGGATTATTGATACCATCCTGAACGACGGTAGAAAATGCCGTGAGGTCATTCCATGCGGAAAGATTTCCGACACCGGAGACATTGAGTTCAAGAGGGATGAGGCCATGGGCTATGAGGTGACCGTTACCGCCCTGCCGGATGCTTCCGGACTGCCGTTCTACATCTATTACGAATAAAGGAGAGCAAGAGAATGATTAAAGAGACCTTGAAGAATGGATTTGAAGTGGAAATTCCGGACGAGAATCTGGACGACTATGAGCTGCTGGAAGACCTGGCCGAGCTGGATGAAGACGATTACGGAAAGATTGTCAGCGTCTACAGAAGGCTGCTGGGAAAAGACCAGTACAAGGCACTGAAAGAGCACATCCGGAACGAGTCGGGCAGAGTGCCTGCCACCGAGATGATGGATACACTGGAGGAAATTTTCAACATCCAGAACGGTGAAGTAAAAAACTCGTAGCCCTCACCAGAGCCATTCGCGATAATGAAAATCTGCTAATTTGCGATCTGGCAGAAACATATGGAATCTTTGATTACAGGCAGTTACCGCTTCGGACGGTGGCTGCCTTGTTCTCTGGTTTGAGGGATGATTCAAGAATTGTGCAGAAAGAATACGGCGTGCGAGGAGACGACAAGGACATCCTGCTGGCCGCCATTGCGGACGGGGTGCAAACCATCCTGGGCGTATTGAGCGGAGAGAAGGTGGATACCTCACTGCTGGCTAGCTTCTACGAGGACGGCCTGAGACCGGTGCGAAAGCCGGCAGAAGGAACCTACAGCGCGGCGACATTTGAGACAACAGAAGATTTCATAGAAGCAAGATATGGAAGGAGGAACTAATGGGAACGAATCTGGCAACCGCTTACGTTCAGGTCATACCGACCACCAAGGGCATTAAAGGGCAACTGGGAAGAGAACTGGCAGGCGAAGGCGAAGGCGCCGGAAGAACTGCGGGGAAAAAGGTTTCTTCCGGAATCATTAGTGCAATTAAAGGGTCCGGAGTGGCAATGGCCGTAGGAGCAGCACTGAAATCAGCAATCAGCGAAGGGGCGAAACTGGAGCAGTCCATCGGCGGTGTCGAGACCATCTTCGGAAAGAAGGATGCGGAAACCGTTAAGAAGAATGCACAGAATGCCTACCGAACGCTGCAGATTTCCGCCAACGACTACATGGAACAGGCCACTTCATTTTCCGCAGCACTCTTGCAGTCGCTGAACGGAGACACCACCAAAGCGGCAGCGGCCGCAAATGTGGCCATCACCGACATGTCAGATAATGCTAACAAGATGGGTACCAATATCCAGGATATCCAGAATGCGTATCAGGGCTTTGCAAAGCAGAACTATACCATGTTGGACAACTTGAAACTGGGTGGACATAACCGTTTAGCTCAGTATAAACCTTGTGAAAACGGTGAAACTCTAAACGA
>JAUNEW010000057.1:1459-7340 GCA_030525365.1 Eubacteriales bacterium | reverse complement strand
CTTAATTCTTCTGGACCTGATGCTTCCCGGTAAAAGCGGCTACGATATCTGCAAAGACATCCGGGAGAATCTGGACATTCCCATTCTGATGGTGACGGCTCGGACGGAGTCTCTGGACAAAATCCGAGGACTGGGTCTGGGGGCCGACGATTACATTTCAAAGCCCTTCGATCCAGCGGAATTAGTAGCCCGAGTCCATGCCAATATTCGGCAGTACCAACGGCTTTCAGGCAAGGGGGAGAAGGCGAACGAGACAGCAGCGGAAGAAATCCGAATCAAGGATCTTCGAATCCAGGTGGACAACTGGAAAGTATTCAAAGGCGACCGTGAGATTAAATTCCCTAATCGAGAGTTTGAACTGCTCAAATTCCTGGCACAGAATCCCAACAAGGTGTATTCCAAGGAGGAACTATTCGAACGGATCTGGGGATACGATTATGTAGGCGACAGTGCCACGGTGATGGTGCACATCAACCGAATCCGGGAGAAAATCGAAGACGACAGCCGAAATCCGGAAATCCTGGAAACCGTATGGGGGGCCGGATACCGTTTGAATAAGTAAGTGATGAACAAATAAGAAAAAAGGAGCAAACAAATGTGGTTATTATATGCAGTGGGGTCCTCGTTCTTTGCGGGAATCACCTCGATTCTGGCGAAATGCGGAATACGAAACACGGATTCGGACGTAGCCACGGCCATTCGCACCCTGGTGATTCTGATTTTTTCCTGGATTATGGTGCTGATCACAGGGAGTGGAAGTGGGATTACAAAGATTGATGGAAGGACGATGCTGTTCCTGATTCTGTCCGGTCTGGCCACGGGAGCTTCTTGGCTCTGCTATTTCCATGCCCTTCAGAACGGGGATGTGAACAAGGTGGTTCCCATCGATAAGTCCAGCACGGTATTGACCATTCTCCTGGCATTGATATTCCTGGGAGAAGGATTGAGCCTGCTGAAGTGCGTGGCGGTAGTGTTGATTGGTGCGGGGACCATGCTGATGATTACCCGGAAAGAAGGGGAGCAACCGAAAGAAGAGAAGAAAAGCTGGATGGTGTACGCGGTGCTTTCCGCCGTGTTCGCCAGCCTTACGGCAATTCTGGGGAAAATCGGTATCGAGGGGGTGGAGTCCAATTTGGGCACTGCCATCCGGACTACCGTGGTCCTCTTGATGGCTTGGCTGATGGTAGGCGTGACGGGAAAAGCTCGAAAAGTCCGGGAGACGGATCGGAATGAACTTGTTTTTATCCTATTATCCGGATTGGCCACAGGAATTTCCTGGTTGTTCTATTACCGAGCTTTGCAGGAAGGACCGGCCAGCGTGGTGGTTCCCATCGACAAGCTGAGCATTCTGGTGACCATTCTCTTCTCCTATGTGGTATTCCATGAGAAGCTGTCCCGGAAGTCGGCGGCGGGCTTAGTCTCTATTGTGGCGGGAACGCTGATGTTGGTGTTCGTATAGAATTGATACAATGTTTAACTTCTGTTAAGAAAGTACCTCTCGTATGTTTAACCCAGACTGGTAACATAGTCCCATCAAAGCAGACGGGAGGTATTACTTATGTTACAGGAAAGTATGGGAGGATTTCTAATGGCCCTGGCGGACAGTGTGCCGGGGGTGTCTGGTGGAACCGTGGCCTTCATCATGGGGTTCTACGACAGTTTCATCGGATCCATTCATCAGCTGGTGTTCGGAAAAATCGAGGAGAAGAAAGAGGGGCTTCGGTACCTGGGAAAGTTAGGCCTGGGTTGGATTCTGGGAATGGGATTGGCAGTGATGGTGCTTTCGGCTCTGTTCCAGAGTCACATCTACACCGTCAGCTCTCTTTTTATCGGATTCATTGCGGGATCCATTCCCCTGATTCTCCATTCGGAATCGGAAAGCGTCCAGGAGTACCGGAAAGGCATACCGTTTCTCATTGCAGGAATCGCGCTAGTGGTGGGAATTACGCTGCTGAACGGAAGCGTGGGGCAATCCTCCATGGATCTCAGCCAGTTCCACTTGCTGACGGGACTGAAGCTCTTCTTTATCGGCATGATTGCCATTTCCGCCATGTTCCTGCCGGGCATTTCCGGCTCTACGCTACTTCTAATCTTCGGCGCCTACATTCCAGTGATTACAGCGGTTCGAGGTCTGCTGGGATTGCACCTCGCCTATCTGCCTGCCCTGATGTTCTTCGGCTGTGGGGTTCTGGCAGGCGCTGCCACGGTGGTAAAAGGAATTCGGATCTGTCTAGAGAAATTCCGGCCTCAAGCCATATACGGAATCCTGGGCATGATGGTAGGATCCTTTTACGCGATTATGCAGGGGCCTACGACTTTGGAAGTGCCTATGGCGGCCATGGATTTATCACATTTCCACTGGATTGCCTGCGTTATTGGCATGGCTTTGGTGGTGGGACTGGAGATTGTCAAAGAGGACCGGGAATAATTCGGGATTGACACTTTCCCATAACATGGTACAATGAACACGTGATAAAAGAATATGAGAAGGGGAGCTGGTGAGTCCGGCTGAGAGGAAGTAAGAGCTTCGACCCATAACCTGATTTGGATAATGCCAACGTAGGGAAATCAATCGTGCACTTCATGCGGATTATCTGGGAATCAGGTAATCCGTTTTTTTATTGCGTGCGGCAGATCGGGAGCACCACTTTCTGTCGCAGTAGAAAAAAATTGTTCGATGAAGCGGCGAAGCCGCAGGAAAAGGAGGAATTTCAGATGAACAATTATACGACACAGATGGATGCTGCACGGAAGGGAATTGTTACGGATCAGATTCGCACCGTTGCAGAGAAGGAACACATGGATGTCCAGGCGCTGATGAATCTTGTGGCAGAGGGAAAAGTTGCGATTCCGGCCAACAAGAAGCATGAGTGTCTGTCCGCAGAAGGTGTGGGAAGTATGCTCCGCACCAAGATCAATGTGAACCTGGGCGTATCCAGAGACTGCAAAGATTACGATATCGAGATGCAGAAGGTGATGAGCGCGGTGGATCTAGGCGCCGAGGCCATCATGGATCTGTCCAGTCATGGAAACACGCAGCCATTCCGGCAGAAGCTGACCCACGAGTGCCCGGTGATGATTGGAACCGTTCCGGTATACGACAGCGTGATCCACTATCAGCGGGATTTGGCCACGTTGACGGCGAAGGATTTCGTGGATGTGATTCGCCTTCACGCAGAAGATGGTGTGGACTTCGTGACGCTGCACTGCGGAATCACTCAGAAAACCATTGAGCAGATTCGGAAGCATAAGCGGAAGATGAATATTGTCAGCCGTGGCGGAAGTCTGGTCTTTGCCTGGATGAGCATGACGGGAAAAGAGAACCCGTTCTACGAATATTACGATGAAATCTTAGATATCTGTGAGGAATACGATGTAACCATTTCTCTGGGAGATGCCTGCAGACCGGGATGTCTGGCGGATGCCACCGATGTATGCCAGATTGAGGAATTGGTACGCCTGGGGGAACTGACCAAGCGGGCCTGGGACCACAACGTACAGGTGATGGTAGAAGGTCCGGGACACGTTCCCCTGGATCAGGTGGCAGCCAACATGAAGGTGCAGCAGAGTATCTGCATGGGTGCGCCATTCTACGTGCTGGGGCCACTGGTAACGGATATCGCACCGGGATATGACCATATCACCGCTGCCATCGGTGGAGCGGTAGCGGCCATGAACGGAGCGGCTTTCCTGTGCTATGTAACACCGGCGGAGCATCTGGCCCTTCCGAACGTGGAGGACACAAAGCAGGGAATTATCGCATCCAAGATTGCGGCCCACGCAGCGGACATTGCCAAGGGAATCCCACATGCTAGAGATATTGATGACCGCATGGCGGAAGCTCGGCAGAAACTGGACTGGGATGCGCAGTTTGATTGCGCATTGGATCCGGTCACCGCAAAGGCCATCCGAGATGATCGTCTTCCAGAGGAAGATCACAGCGACACCTGCAGCATGTGCGGAAAGTTCTGTGCCGTTCGAAGCATGAACAAAGCCCTGGCAGGAGAGTACATCGACATTCTGTAAGCCGATTTAAGGTGGTTACAGAGCGTTCTGCATAACGTCTAGAATCTTTTTCAGATCCTGCACATCGATTTGACCCGGTGCGGAGGCTTTGCCCACCGCACCGAAGGTCATGGCAGAACCAAAGACCTGGCCGCACAGGCGACTGATGACACCGGTGCCTCCCATGGACATGGTGACCACCGGCTGCTCTGCACCACCGGAAACCATTTCCTCTGTGGCGGAAAGGAGGGTGAGTACATCCTGGGGGCTTTCTGGCATTACCGCCATCTTCAGGATATCCGCCCCCAGTTCCTGCATTCGAAGGAGTCTGGAGATGATTTCGTCTTTGCAAGGGGTCTTCTGGAAATCGTGATTGGAGGCGATGACTTTCACGCCCTGGGCCTGAGCCCTTTGGATGATATTCCGGACAATCTCATCTCCGGTGAACAGCTCCACATCAATCATATCCACATACCCTGTCTTCGCGGCCCGAATGTTCAGCGCTTCATAGTCACCGAGGTGGATGTCTTTCTCCCCGCCTTCCTGGGCCCTGCGGAAGGTCATGAGCAGTGGGGTGTTTCCAAGAACCAGACGAAGTTCCCGGAGAACCGATTCCACCGCGTCAAAATCCATCACTTCTTCAAACCAGTCTGCCCGCCATTCCACCACATTGGCTGGAAGTCCT
Source organism: Eubacteriales bacterium (assembly GCA_030525365.1). Taxonomy (GTDB): domain Bacteria; phylum Bacillota; class Clostridia; order Peptostreptococcales; family Anaerovoracaceae; genus Mogibacterium_A. Next base: position 2,650 of record JAUNEW010000057.1, on the reverse strand, counting down.
TCTAGGGAACGGGCGGCTTCCAGAATTTCCTCACGGCTAACGCCGCAAATCGGTACCACAATCTTCGGAGTGCCGGTGCCGATTTCAATATCTCTTACTTTTACCGTGTTCAAAATACAATCTCCTTATAATAAGCTTTCACAATGCGAATCGAAAATCAGTGATGGGACAGGTCGTACAGCGCCTGAATTTCCTCCGGCAGATGATTCGGAAGCATCTCGTGGATGCGGTCTTCGTTTCCGTCTTTCATGGCGGTGTCGTAGTACCAGCACTTGAAGCGGAGCATGGCCAGGGATTTCTCCAGGGACTGAATCTGTTGCTCCATCACTTCCCGTCGGTGCTCAAACAACTCCTTTCGCTTTCCGTAGGTGGCGGGACCTTCTTCTACCCACTGGAAGAACTGCTTGATTTCCTTGATTTCCAGCCCGGATTTTTTAAGGCATTCAATCAGCTTCAATGCTTCCAGTTCTGTATCGCTGAACTGGCGGATGTTTCCGGAACGCTTGAGCTTCGGGAAAAATCCTTCTTTATCGTAGTATCGCAGTGTGGAAATCGGAATGCCGAGCATTTCGGATACTTGGCCGATGGTATACATATGAAATCTCCTTTTACCGTGAATTAATAAATATTGACCTAAAGTCAGGTCAAGGTGATATAATGTGTTCATTATAGAATATATGAACTGATTCATCAAGATAATTTGCACAGGAGGTATGTTATGGCTAAAAAGATTTTAATCATTTCCACCAGTCTCCGGGGAGGCAGCAATTCGGAAATTCTGGCAAAAGAATGTCAGCGTGGTGCGGAAGAAGCGGGAAATGAAGTGGAGTTCATCTCGCTGAAGGGAAAGGAAATCAAGTACTGCGTCGGATGTCTTTCCTGCCTGAAGACGGGAGGTTGCGTGCACAAGGACGATGTGGCGGAGATTATGGAGAAGGTCCAGGGGGCGGAGGTCATTGTCTTTGCAACGCCAATCTACTATTACGAGATGAGCGGACAGATGAAAACGTTGTTGGACCGGCTGAATCCGCTGTTCGCCAAGGACTACAGCTTCCGAGATATCTATATGATTGCCACTGCAGCGGAGGAACACGAGGGAACCTTCGACAAGGCATATAACGGTCTCCAGGGCTGGGTGGACTGCTTTGAAAAGGCCACGCTGAAGGGCATTGTGGAAGGCCCTGGAATTAC
>JAUNEW010000057.1:0-1359 GCA_030525365.1 Eubacteriales bacterium | reverse complement strand
GCTCTTTGACGAGATTGGTCCAGAATCCGATGTGATCTCGAAGAAGGCAGTTGAAACCGTTGAGCTGGGAGAAGGTCAAGCTGTCCGAATCCCCCAGCGTATGGGATTCCGGCACGCATACGAAAAGGTTTTCCTTCACGTATGGAACGCAGAGGAGTTCAGGGAAAAGTTCAGGATCTTGGATGGCTCCCGGCAGAATTCCAATGTCAGCGTTTTGATTCCGGATATTCTGAATAATTTCTGGAATATCCGAAAGCTGGGAGGTAATGGTGTTCTCTGGGAAACGGCGGGACAAATCCGGAAGTAAAGTCCACAAGGGCGCCGGAGCGCAGGCGTGGACGATGATGGTGTGAAGGCTTTGTTCGAAAGACTGGACTGCTTGGATGGATTTGGTTGCTTCGGATAGCAGGCGGCGAGCTTGCTCTACGGCGACCTGACCGGTTTCCGTCAGTTCAATTCGGTTCTTTCCCCGGTGGAACAGCGGGACCCCAAAGCTTTCCTCCACGTGTTTCATGGTGCGAGTCAGTGTGGGCTGAGATATGTGCAGAATTTCCGCTGCCGCCGAAAGGGTGCCGCATTCTGCATAGGTGACGAACTGCTTTAGTTCCGGTAGATTGAGCATGGTGATACCTCTTTTTACTATTCATAATATGAAATCTATCATTCAACAATGATATTGTACATACTGATTATATCAATATATAATCGTGTTGCAAGGAGATAAATTCCATCATTACATTGCAGAATATGAATATAAAGGAGGCATATCATGGATTATGTAACATTGAACAACGGCGTGAAGATGCCACAGTTGGGATACGGAGTGTATCAGACTCCACCGGAAGAGACAGAGCGCTGCGTGCTGACTGCCATCCAGAACGGATATCGCAGCATTGACACCGCCCAGGCCTATGGAAATGAAGAGGGTGTGGGCGAAGCCATTGCGAAATGCGGCCTTCCGAGAGAGGAGCTCTTTATCACCACGAAGGTGTGGATTAGCAATGCGGGATACGAGAAGGCAAAGGCGTCCATCCAGGAATCTCTTCGGAAACTGAAGACGGATTACGTAGATCTTCTGCTGATTCATCAGCCTTTCGGAGATTACTACGGAACGTACCGTGCCATGGAGGAAGCGTATAAGGAGGGTAAAGCCCGGGCTATCGGCGTATCCAACTTCTATCCAGACCGTTATCTGGATATCGTGCACTTTGCAGAAATCAAACCGGCGGTGAACCAGGTGGAAACCCACGTGTTCCAGCAGCAGAAGGTGGCTCGTCATTATATGGAGAAGAATGGAACTCAGATTATGAGCTGGGGACCTTTCGCGGAGGGAAGAAATAATTTCTTCACCACACCGGA
>JAUNEW010000185.1 GCA_030525365.1 Eubacteriales bacterium | reverse complement strand
ATCCATCCGGTGGGTAGAATTCCACGGTTTCCGTCACATCCGGATTTCTTCCCCAGGTGATGCGGAGAAGCACCATTCCCAAGATTCCAATCACCGCTGCCAGAAGCATTAGTGTTCGGAGCCAATTGTAGTTCAGTGATCCCGTCCAAGTTCCCTCTGGAAGGACTCCGTATACGGAAGCGCCTGCCGAAGACGGAAGATTGTTGGCTTGAAACGTAATCGTATTTCCTGTCTGTTTCCATGTTCCATATTCATTTCGAGTGGTTCCGTATCTGCCACTGTAGTAGCGGAGAGATTGGAACTTGAAAGTCTTCGGTAAATGAATCGTTGCCGTGGCCTGTCCAATCTCCGTGTCCCACTCTGGAGGAATCACATCCAGGTTCATGTAATCCGCCTTGGAATCGTTGTCCTGAATTCCTTGAATCGTATAGTGAATCACGTACTTGTGTTTTCCCGTTACGGTGGAATCTTCGGATCCAATCTGAATCACTTTGTTGCCGGACTCTTCATACACATCAAAGTCGTATTTTTCTACCTGGATATTCTTAATTCGGTATTTGCTGCTCAGCGGAATATTTCGGTAGATTCCATGTCTGGAACTGGTTCCGAAATCCACAGTAATCTTCTCTTCATAATCAAAGGTCTGATTCTTGTTCGCCGTGATGTTCACATCATAATTCGGTGTGGTATATCCGTACACCGTGTCAGCATTCACAAATCCCGCTACATACAGAAAAGCTGCGAAAGCCACAGCAACTATCAAATAGCGGAACGTCTTAGCTCTGTCAAACAAAGGACTCTCCTTTCCCTGCGTGGTCTCGCAGCTTTTAATTATTCAGATTATATCATCCCTTGTCAGGGATTTCCATCAAAAGGCTATCTGCGGCCGATCAAATCCTTGCGGGACAGGTTGATGCGGTTCTGATTGTCAATCTCTGTAACCTTTACTTCAACCTCATCTCCGATGTTCATAACATCTTCCACCTTCTCTACGCGGTGGTTTGCCATCTTGGAGATGTGCAGCAGCCCCTCCTTACCTGGAAGGATTTCGATGAAAGCACCAAAGTTCATGATTCTCTTTACGGTACCCTTATATACTTCACCGACCTCAACATCCTTGGTAATCAGCTCGATTTCTCTCTTCGCCGCTTCTGCGCCTGCCATATCTTCACTGTAGATGCAGATTTTACCGACATCATCGTCCGAGATGTCAATCTTTACGCCGGTTTCCTCCACGATTCTGTTCACGGTCTTTCCACCCGGTCCGATAACAAGACGAACCTTATCTGGATCAACACGCATAAAGATAACACGCGGAGCATATGGAGACAGTTCCTTTCTTGGGCTCGGCAGTTCTTCCAGCATGTTCTCCAGAATGTGTGCTCTGCCTTCCTTGGCCTGGGTCAGTGCCTGCTCCAGAATTTCTCTGGAAAGACCATGTACCTTGATATCCATCTGCAGTGCAGTAACACCGTCTGGAGTTCCAGTTACCTTGAAGTCCATATCGCCCAGGAAGTCTTCCATTCCCTGAATATCGCTCAGAATTGCGTAACGGCTGGTGCCATCCTCATTGATACCCTCAATCAGACCCATTGCGATACCGGATACCGGCTTCTTAATCGGAACAC
>JAUNEW010000009.1 GCA_030525365.1 Eubacteriales bacterium | reverse complement strand
TACCGAAGGAGGGAACCGAGTTCTTCGTGGACTCCTGGGTAATCCCGAAAACCTCTAAGAACAAGGAGAATGCAGAGAAGTTCATCAACTACATGTGCAAGGCGAAGGTGGCCAAGCAGAACTTCGACTACCTGTATTACACCACTCCGAACGCAGCGGCAAAGGATTTGATTGAAAAGAAGTATCGGAACCAGGAAGCGGTGTTCCCTTCAAAGGAAACCCTGTCCAAGTGTGATACGCTCAAGACCTTAGATCCGAAGACCACGGACCTGTACAGTAAGTACTGGAAAGAAGTGAAGGCGAAGTAGGGGAAGTGCTTACCCTGCTTTTTTGCATAAAGAAAGTATGTAGATAATGATATTTTCATTATTACAAATAGTTTTAGCGGATGATAGAGTGAAAATATCGAAAACGAAACAGCTCATACAGTTGAAAGTTCACTACAGAAACGGAGTGAGAAATTTCCATAGTGAAATCGCAGATTTATGGTAAGCAAATATTTCCAAATATTCACTACAAGAGTTCAAGACCATCTGTTAGTGAGTGAAAAAATGATTAATCGAAGAGATTGTTGGGGACTTTTTTCACTACTATCTGTGCAACAAGTGCTGAGATAGTGAATAAAATCTAGGTTAAGTGATTTACTGAAAAGAATCTTCACTACAAATAATCAATATAGCACTCGCATAGTGAAATCCGAACATCCGCCCCGCAAAGAAATCAGTGGACGAATCCAAGTAATCACAATATAAACTCAGAGTGCGAACTGCTGTCATGTGAAAGCAAGAGACTGTCATACTAAAAAGTACGACAGTCCATTTAGACAGAGAAGTGCGTGTTCCACAGCGTTGAATATGAAAGGTATGTGAACCTATGGCGGGGAGAACAGCTATATCAAATCCGCGGCTTCCCCTTCGGGATAGTCTTCTGCCACTGGTGTATTTCCCGGAGCTGGAGCCCAGCGAGAATCAGAAGTACAGTGACCAAGATGATTGGGAAAATCAGAAACGGCACGAAGGAAACTGGATTTCCGGATGCATTCGTTACGGCCTGATAGGAATTCGTGTACTGGTAGAACGTATGGTCGTAATACAGCACACTGAATACCATGTATGCGAGCATTCCCAGGCTGACTCCGAAGGAAATATACGAAGTGAACCGATAGGCACTTTCCGTCTCCTCTTTCTTCCGAAGTGCAAATGTGAGAAGCGGGGCTCCGATAAGCGGAACATCTGCAAAATCCCAGAGATTACTTGGGATGTTATAGAATATTGTTCCGGCGGTTTCCATGGTGTATGGTTTCGCTCCATGGAAGAGCGCAAAGTCTCCATAGCGGGAAGACATCAGTACGAGAAAGAAAACCCATAGAATTAGGAAGCCAATCTCGTTGATGACAAGATAGCGGAAATGTCCTCGTTCCATTTGGATGCTATGGAAGTATGTCTGCTTTTCTTTGCTGCCTATCAAGGTTATTCGCAGAAAGGAATGCCCAGATAGAGCAAAGAGGATTAGTGCCAGCACGCCTGGAAAAACAAACAGTTTCACCAGAGGTACCTCTCGTCCTGACGAATTATAGATGCTTGGATTGAATGTGGTTACCATCAGTGCAATGGCAAGTAAAATCAGCAAGCTACATGTGAGCGAGAGTGTGATGACAATTCGACAGAGCTTGACTCGCGAATTTCCATCCTTGAACTTGAAAAGAGCAAGTGGATTCCCAATCAAAGGGGGAATCGATAGAAAAACAATTGGCGCAAGCAGAATGGTAGTGGAAAATGTAGTATCTAAGATCTCTGTAGTCACCTGATATTGACCGTACTTATTCATGGAGAAGAGGGCAAAGAGGGACAGTATGAGGAAGCCGGAAGGATTAATTAAAAATGTGAATTTTTCGAAACGGTTCTCCATAGAAATACCTACCTTTCTACAGGCCAATCGCGTTATATTCATAGAATGTATGTGAAACTTTTTTGCCTGCATATTTTTTTTCTGCATAATAAGAACCAGCGTATTTGTAATACTTATCTAATTTCCCATTGTTCTTATATGCGTATTTTGTTAAGCTGTAGGACAAATATTCACTTTTCGGAGCATTTCTTTCTGCTACGGGTTTAATTTCTTTCGCAACTTTGGTAAGTACACTGACTGGTAAAGTTGTTGGAACTAGCGTTTGAATTGAATTCTTTAAAATTGTGGAAATTGCAGTAATTGTCATACGACGAATTCTTTTACTTGCTTTAACAGATGCGGTTTTAATTACCTTGACTTTTTTTGTGTAATCAGATGCACTTCCTTTGTAGGGGGACGTTTTATAGGTTGAACCTCGTCCGTACTGTGATTGGACAGAAATGTCAGTGTTAGAACTATTGAGTTCAGTTCCATCCTGGATAACGTCTCTTTCTTCAACAGTGACAGGGTTTCCATCAATAGTAATTGTACCATCTGTCTTTTGAACTATTATGTCATGAGAGTTCTCACTAGAAACTTCCATGCGTATATCGCCAGAACTCAGTTGTTCGATTGTAGCAGTTTCTATTATCCCATCTCCATAATCTAGTTTATAAGTAATACTATTAGTTGATTCAACCTTATTTACAGAAATGAGATTTGTATCTATGGACATTTCTTTGAACAATATTTCATCGTGTGAAACTTGTCTTTTTTCTGAAGGTGTTAGTTTTAATTCGTTACTCTTAATAGAAATATCTATAATTATCCGATGTGGTTTCTGCGTATATACTTGGTGCGAATATTATCGAAAACACTAATGCTAGTGCGAATATTTTTTTCATGGGAAACCTCCTTGTAATCACTAAAAGATGTTATGTCGAAAAAGCAACCAAATACATCGGGTATCACCTCCTTATGGATTGCTGAAATGCGCTTGATATCTCGTCCTTTGAATGTAATCTATCATACAAAATAGAGAAATACAATACAATTTCATAAGACTTGGTATTAAAAAATTCAAGATAAAATAGCGGTTCATATCAACAATTGTAATGATTGTTTCGTGTTTACAAGTATCCAAAAACACATCCTTCCGCAGCAGTGAAAGCTACTGCGGAAGGATGTGTTCTATTGCCTAGATTCTCGGCTTCCCCTTCGGAATAGTCTTCTGCCACTGGTGAATTCCTCGGAGCTGGAGCCCAGCGAGAATCAGAAGTACAGTGGCCAAAATGATTGGGAAAATCAGAAACGGCACGAATGAAACTGGATTTCCGGATGCATTCGTTACGGCCTGATAGGAATTCGTGTACTGGTAGAACGTATGGTCGTAATACAGCACACTGAATACCATGTATGCGAGCATTCCCAGGCTGACTCCGAAGGAAATATACGAAGTGAACCGATAGGCACTTTCCGTCTCCTCTTTCTTCCGAAGTGCAAATGTGAGAAGCGGGGCTCCGATAAGCGGAACATCTGCAAAATCCCAGAGATTACTTGGGATGTTATAGAATATTGTTCCGGCGGTTTCCATGGTGTATGGTTTCGCTCCATGGAAGAGCGCAAAGTCTCCATACCAATCAATAATTGACAATACTATTTAACAAGGAAGCGAAAACTTCAGAACGTCGAAAAAAAACCTTAAAATTTTCAATGGCGAGGTTTAATTTGTCATACCATTGAAAAAAATGCTTGTTTTTTTCAATGATGTGGCATAATATTGCGGTATCATTCCAAAAAGAAGGCGTTTTTTTGAAAAGGTAAAAAGAATTCTCAACCACGCAAAGAGCCCCACGGAAATGCAAGAAATTCCGTGGGGCTCTTTGTAATGAAGCAATCAATTATTCCAGCGCCTTGATTAACTCCCCTAATACCGGCTCGAACTTAACACCGTACCAGTGGTCCGGATCGTCAATGGTATTCTTGATGCAGGACAGGGTGTAATCCGCGGCAATTTGAGCCGCTTCCGGCGCCGATTTTCCGTGCATGTAGGCACCCACGAAGGAAGACGCGAACACATCCCCAGTGCCGTGACAGCCTCTGTCCAGAAGTTCGTGGGTGTAATAGGTCTTCTTTCCGTTCTCCGAAACCAACACGCCGGTGCTTTCCTTGTTATAGCTGACGCCGGTGATCACTACAGTGCCAGCACCCAATCGATGCAGGCCTTCGACTAGCCCGTCAATGTATGCCTCATCGTATTCCGTTCGGTATTCCGAACCGGTGAGAAGGGCGGCTTCAGTAATATTAGGAAGAATGATATCCGCCTCTGCCACCAGGGACTTCATCACCTGGACGAAATCCATGTCGAAGGCCGGGTACAGCTTTCCGCTGTCCGCCATGGCTGGATCCACGATTTTCTTTCCTCCCGGTACCAGCAGGTGGGTAAAAATATCTTTTACCATATCAATCTGCTCCCCACTTCCCAGATAGCCGGTGTATACGGCTTCGAAGCGGATGCCTTCTTTCTGCCAGTGGTGTTCGATGGCAGGAATGTCCTCCGTCAAATCATGGCAAGTGAAATCTTGGAATCCCACCGAATGGGTGGAAAGCACTGCGGAAGGGAGAATGGCGGTTTCCAGACCGCAGGCAGACAGAATCGGCAGCGCCACCGTCAGGGAGCACTGTCCCACGCAGGAAATGTCCTGTATTGTCAGAATGCGTTTGTAATCCATTTGAAATGCTCCTTTGCACATAGTATAAGGTATTGTAACCCGGTAAAAAAAGAAATTAAAGGTACAGTTCCTCCCACCTCCGGCAATACAGATGAAGGAAATGTTTCCCAGAGAATCACAGAAAAAACACAAAAAAGTACAAAATGGACGTTGACTATTTTCGGGTGTGAGAGTACACTATAGACAGTTGGTTAGCACTCCACACGAATGAGTGCTAACAACAGAGAAAGCGAAGGAGGCAGAGAAATGGATTTAACAGAACGAAAACTGCGAATCCTTCAGGCGATTATTACGGATTACGTACAGAACGCGGAGCCGGTGGGTTCCCGTTCCATTGCGAAGAAATATGATTTCGGTGTCAGTCCAGCCACCATCCGGAATGAGATGGCGGATTTGGAGGAGATGGGGTACCTGACTCATCCCCATACATCGGCAGGACGTGTTCCATCGGATAAGGCATACCGCTTGTATGTGAACAATATGATGCAGAAGCCGAATCTGACGGTGCAGGAGAAGCAAGCAATCAATGAGCGTCTGCAGGTGGATCGAAACGAGTTCGATGCCACCATCCGGCATGCGGCGGAGTTGCTATCGGATATTACGAAGTTGGCATCTTTTGCCATGACGCCTTCCACTAGTCAGGATACACTGAAGTTCATCCGGCTTCTGCCCATCGATGATGACAAGATTGTCCTGATGATTGTGGCAGACAGCGGAAAGGTGACCAACACCACCCTTCGCACGAGAGTGGCGTATACCAATGATGCCCTGGAGATTCTCAGCAAGACCATGACCTATCACTACAAGGGCCACACCATTGATGATGTACTGAAGAACTCCATCATCGAAGACGTGGGAACGGACCTTGGCGCCCTAAGTGCGCTGGCCGGCGATGTGATGCCGAACTTCATGCGGACGCTGGAGGACATGCTGAACGTCAACCTGTACATGGAGGGACTGACCAACATCTTCAATATTCCGGAATACAGCGACCTGGATCGGGCGAAATCCTTCTTAGAACTGGTAAGCCGGAAGGAAGAGTTCACCCGAGATATTCTGAACCGAGATAACGGCGTAATCGTTACCATCGGAAATGAGAACTCGGAACAGGCCATGAAGAACAGTTCCGTAATCACTGCCACCTACCACGTGGATGGTAAGTTGGTGGGCAAGATTGGTGTCATCGGCCCGACGAGAATGAACTATGGAGAGGTTACCTCTATCATGGAATATCTGACGAACAACCTCAGCGAATCTTTCATGCTGAGCAATGGAAAGGAAGACAAGAAGAATGAGTGAAGAACAGAAGAAAGACCAGACTCCGGAGACTTCCCAAGAAGAGACGGCGGAAGCAAAGAAGCCGGATCCAGCTTCTGAGGCGGAAACAGAGGTAAAAGAACCTTCGGACGCGAAAGCGGAGGATACCGCAGAAGCAAAAGAGTCGAAAGAGTCTGAGAAATCCGGCGATGATGGAAATGAGAAATACGTTCGCCTGATGGCGGAGTTCCAGAATTATAAGAAGCGTGTGACGAAAGAAAAGAACGACATTCGGGAGTATGCAACGGAGAAATTAATTACCGAACTTCTTCCGGTGCTGGACAATTTCGAGAGAGCGCTGGCAGCCAGTGCGGAGGATGATCCGGCGGGATATGCCAAGGGAATGGAACTTATTTTTACCCAGATGAAGACAGAGCTTGAGAAATCCGGATTGGCAGAACTGGAAGCGGAAGGTCAGGATTTCGACCCGGCAAAGCACAACGCAGTGATGACCGAGGAGAGCGAAGAACTGGACAGTGGCAAAGTAAGTAAGGTCCTGCAGAAGGGCTACACTTTGAATGATAAAGTAATCCGGCCGTCAATGGTCGCAGTAACGAAGTAATTACACGAAAGGAAAGGTAATAGAAATGAGCAAAGTAATTGGTATCGATCTTGGAACAACAAACAGCTGTGTAGCTGTACTGGAAGGTGGAGAACCGACTGTAATCGCAAACGCAGAGGGTGCAAGAACTACTCCGTCTGTTGTAGCATTCACGAAGAACGGTGAGAGACTGGTAGGTGAGACGGCAAAGAGACAGGCAATCACCAACCCGGATAGAACTATCTCCTCCATTAAGAGACACATGGGTGAGAATTATCACGTTGAAATCGACGGAAAGCAGTACACACCGCAGGATATTTCCGCAATGATTCTGGCAAAGCTAAAAGCAGATGCAGAGAGTTACCTGGGCGAAACCGTATCGGAAGCAGTAATCACCGTACCGGCTTACTTCTCCGATGCACAGAAGCAGGCAACCAAGGATGCTGGTAAGATTGCCGGACTGGATGTAAAGAGAATTATCAACGAGCCGACTGCCGCTTCTCTGGCATATGGTCTGGACAAGGCAGACGGTTCCCACAAGATTCTGGTATACGACCTGGGTGGTGGTACATTCGATGTATCCGTACTGGAACTGGGCGACGGCGTATTCGAAGTACTGGCTACCAACGGTGATACTCACCTGGGTGGTGATGACTTCGATAACAAGATTATGGACTTCCTGGCTGATTCCTTCCAGAAGGAACACGGTGTGGATCTGAGACAGGACAACATGGCACTGCAGAGACTGAAGGAAGCCGCTGAGAAGGCAAAGAAGGAACTGTCCAGCGCACAGACCACGAAGATTAATCTGCCATTCATCACTGTAACTGCAGATGGTCCGCTGCACCTGGATATGGATTTGACTCGTGCAAGATTCGATCAGCTGACTTCGGATCTGGTAGAGAGATCTATTGAGCCAATGAACAAGGCAATGAGAGATGCAGGCGTCACCGCTGCAGATTTGGACAAGGTTATCCTGGTTGGTGGATCCACTAGAATCCCAGCAGTACAGGCTGCTGTACAGAGAGTTACCGGTAAGGAGCCGTTCAAGGGTATCAACCCAGATGAGTGCGTTGCAGTAGGTGCATCCATTCAGGCTGGCGTTCTGACAGGTGAAGTCAATGACGTACTTCTGCTGGATGTTACTCCGCTGAGCCTGTCCATTGAGACTCTGGGTGGAATCGCAACCAAGCTGATTGAAAGAAATACCACAATTCCAACCAAGAAGAGTCAGATTTTCTCCACCGCTGCAGACAACCAGACCACTGTAGACATTCACGTGCTGCAGGGAGAGAGAGAGATGGCTTCGGACAACATCACACTGGGAAGATTCCAGCTGTCCGGCATTGCACCGGCTCCTCGTGGAATTCCGCAGATTGAAGTAACTTTCGATATCGATGCCAACGGTATCGTAAATGTAAGTGCAAAGGATCTGGGCACCGGTAAGGAACAGAAGATTACCATCACTTCTTCCACAAAGCTGTCTGAGGATGAGATCAATGAGAAGATCAAGGAAGCCGAGAGATATGCAGAGGAAGACAAGAAGCATAAGGAAGAAATTGAGACCAAGAACCAGGCAGAGGGCATGATTTTCGAAGTCGAAAAGCAGATGAACGAGCTAGGTGACAAGGTGAACGATTCTGAGAAGACGACTGTAGAGAATGCAAAGAAGGATCTGCAGGAGGCACTGAACAACAATGCATCCACAGAGGATCTGAAGAGCAAGATGGAAGCGCTGACTCAGGCCTTCTATCCAATCTCCACAAGAATCTATCAGGAGGCGCAGCAGGCACAGCAGGCTGCAGGCGCAGCAGGTGCTGCTGGCCCGGACATGGGTGCACAGGCAGACGCACAGCAGAACAGCGGTGCCGCTAACGGCAACACCGTCGATGCAGACTACGAAGTAGTTGACGAAGATAAGTAATCTGTGTATCATAGAAAAGCTGCCGGCGAAGGCCGGCAGCTACAATTATTCATACATAACTGGGAAAGGATATAATAATGGCTGAAAAAAGAGACTATTATGAAGTGCTCGGTCTTCAGAAGGGCGCCTCGGAGGACGAAATCAAGAAAGCGTTCCGTAAAATGGCCATGAAATACCATCCGGACAGAAATCCTGACGACAAAGAGGCAGAGGAGAAGTTCAAAGAAGTCAACGAAGCCTACGCGGTTCTGTCGGATCCGGATAAGAAGAGCAAATACGATCGGTTCGGCCATGCGGGAGTAGATCCGAATGCCGGATTCGGTGGCGGTGCCGGTGGATTCGATGGATTTGGCGGATTTGATTTCAGCGACATCTTTGATATGTTCGGTGGTGGATTCGGCGGTGGCCGGAGATCCCAGCGTCGGAACGGACCAATGAAGGGACGAGATCTTCAGAAGACCCTGACAATTGAATTCACCGAAGCGATTTTCGGCTGTGAGAAGGAAATCGAAATCACAAAGATGGTGAAGTGTAAGACTTGTAACGGAGAGGGTACCGCACCGGGAACCTCTAAGCATACCTGTGATGCCTGCGGCGGTACTGGTCAGGTCACTCAGGTAAGCAACACCCCGTTCGGACGGATTCAGAACGTCACCACCTGCTCTAAGTGCGGCGGTACCGGTCAGATTATCGATACCCCGTGTCCGGATTGTCACGGAGCCGGAGCGGTTCGGAAGAAGGTTAAGATTAAGATTAATATTCCGGCCGGCGTGGATAGAGACAGCGTGATTCCGATTCGCGGACAGGGTGAACCGGGAACCAACGGCGGTCCGAATGGCGATTTGTACATCGTTCTGGATGTGAAGAGCCACAGCACTTACAAGAGAAATGGAGACGATTTGTACCTGGATTTGCCGATTACCTTCGATCAGGCAGCACTGGGTGCCAAGGTCAGCGTACCAGGCTTCAACGAAACCTATAGCTACACTATTCCGGCTGGAACCCAGACCGGATCCAATTTCCGTCTCAAAGGCAAAGGCGTTAAGAACCCGCGGACGGGACGTTATGGTGACCTGTATGTGAAGGTTATCGTGGAAGTTCCAACCAAGCTGAGCTCAAAGGACAAGAAGACTATCCAGAAGATGGCAAACGACCTTTCGGACAAAGCGTACCCGAAGGTGAACAAGTTCTCGAAACTGAAGTTCTAAGAAACCTTGAAAACCGACGAACGTTATACATACTAGCAATGAAGCAGCCCCTAGCAGAATATCTGCGGAGGGGCTGTTTCTTATGCGCTATTTTTGAATATAACATAGGGTAATAATAGCGATGAAAATTAGCTTAAAATACTGTTTATATAACTAAATGTTATATTCAGAGTCGAATAGATTTTTCAAGTGCCAATTCCGAAATCGCACGGATGCTGTCCTGGACCAAGGGTATTGCAATTGATAGTAATGTTTTAAACCCAAAATATGCGTAAATTCGAACAAAATTTCATTGATTTTACATAATTTAACAAAACTGCCTTGACCACACACATATATATATATAATATTATTACAGTTTTCATCTTCTTGCGCAAGTGATGATTAAAAGAGGGATATGCAATATATGTAACTTACAGTGAGGAAGGTGTTCAATGAAAAAATATGTTTCAGCGATATTAGCGTTGGTGATGCTTGTAGCATCGACCACTGCGGTTTTTGCAGGGAAAACGGAGAAAAAGGCATTTACGGGGAAAGCAACTCATACTAATTCAAGTCAATGGAATTACAAGAAAAAGAGAAGTAGCGTAGATGTTAGCCCAGCTCAAAAAATTCTTACGGAGAAACGATACTATAAGGGGCGATCCTGGTTCACGTCTCCGTATAGCGTAACCGATAATTACTATCACAAAAAAAGACAGGCAGATACTCCGACTGTGACATTGACAACGAGCAAAACAATAGAGATAAGTGGTTCAACGAGCGGAACCATAGAAGGGGCCGCCGCATCGATGGGCTATAAGTGTTCAATGACAACTTCACAATCTGTTAGTCAGCCGCTTGGTAAAAATGAGCCAACAGGATATTATCATTATGCTGCAAAAGGCAAGATGCTTGATTTGAAGGGGATAACAAAGAAAACTTATTATAAAAGAACCCGTGGAAAGTGGAAGAAAGTCAAATCATCGACTAGCAGCAATACCGGATGTGAAACTGCAAGTTCACAATCAGATACAGGAGTATACTATGCTTGGATTAAACAAAAGAAATAGCAAAAGGACGATTGTCGTAGGAATTATTGTGGCCGTAGTGATGATTGGTTTATCGTGGTGGGTTATTGCACGAAGAAATCTGAAGAACTTATCAATCGATTCAAATGTAAATTATTCCGTGTTTGTTCCAACGGAAAAAAGTGGAACAGATATTTGCATATCTCTTCCTTTTTATCGGTTATGTTCAAAGGACAATATTCTAGAAGGTATTAAGGATACCGGATATACTGTGGGCGACGATGCTTTCTTGGAAGGAAGAAATGTGGATACTTTGAATGGCATGCAAGTGAGTGTCACTCAGAAGAAGTTGTCGGATTGTATTGATAATAATGAAGAATATAAGAAGCAAATTTTGCAAATGGTAAAAAAGAGCTATGGAGTACATGTAATAACCGAAGAAAATAAAGAAAAAGCGGAACGCTACATTGATAAGTGTATTGACTCAACATATGTAATTTCAATATTTATGACATATGATAATAAAATTGCCTCCGATGTAGAGGTGAAAAAGTTATCCATTCCATCCATAAATCTAACTTACGATGTAAACAAATTCAATATTTGTATGGTGAAGAACCATCAATTCACAGAAGAGGAATGTGATAAGTTATTTGATTTCTCTGTAACGAACGGGAGTCTCTCTAATTCGATATTATCGAAAGCAGGGTACTATGATTTCGAGGGAAAAACAAAAAAGAATTTGAAATCTGTGCAGCTATACTCGCTTAACGATGGAATTAAAATTCTAAATGAAAATGAACTTAGTGAAAAGAATATTAGTGTATCAGGAGAAGCAGACAGTAGCCCACGATTGGAAGATGTATCCAAGAATAAATCTGTAGAATCCTATATGTACTATTGGTATACGGCGGATACAAAGTCTATAGATGCTTATGTTTCTAGCTTGCTGCTGTCTATTGAGGGCAATGATGGGCAAAAAGCATCAAAACTAATATATCAACCATCATTTGTGGATGGGGAATATTACGCTGCAAAAGCCTTGAAGGAATATTTAACGAAAGCGTAGGAACGATCAAAAGAGGTGGAGACAATTCCACCTCTTCTTTAATAAGGGAAAAGCGATGAACAAAGAACGAGCGAAAAAAAGCATAGCCTATTGTATTGGAATATTAATTCTATTGGTTCCGTTGGTTTCGATAGTGGTTGTTTCCATAGTGACAATGCCGAATCTATCGTATTCCGACGACTTATCAGGAGAATCAGAGGTTGATACCGAGGAGGCCCATATTGGAGCGATAGAGGAAACAATAACAGTGAATGGAATCTTTGATTCCAGTGTTATAGTTGAAAACCGTATTAAATCCAAATCTTCAGAACCCGTAATTCTAGTGGAAGAAGGAGATTATGTAGAAACAGGGGAATGCATTGCAGAAGCAAATGGTAAAAAAATCTACTCTGCTGCAGCTGGCGTGGTCTCAACAATAAAAGAAAATGGAGTGAATGTTTCAATTTTTATAAAAAGTAATGATGTAGATAGGATAGCCGTTAAGGTTCCGGCAAAATACTATGATGCAATTGGAAAATCAACCTATGTCGGAACAAGTGAAGTAAAAAAAATAAAGGGAAATTTCATAAAGGCGGATCGGGCATCTTCGGATGGTCTCTCCTTTAATGCGTATTATACGGTACCCGAAGGAGATTATTTGTTGAATTCACAAGTTGAAGTTAAATTAAAAACAGGACTTAAAAAGAAAAAAATTATTATCCTTAATCGAAAATGCCTTTTTCTTTCTTCGGATGGTGGATATTATGTGGAGTTATATAACGATGAGGAAATTACAAAAGTACCAGTGGAAATTGGAATTGTTGGAGATAGAGAAGTGGAAGTGATTGCAGCAAAAGGAGAAAAGCAAATCAGTAAAGGGCAATTGTTCGTTAAAAATGATAAAGATGTACTATCTGAAAAAAACGAAAGCACGAATGCAGAAGTTAGCACAGATGAATCCACTGATAATGAAGAATCGAAAAATATGGAAAATGACAAATGAAAGTGATACTGGAAATCAAAAACGTTACAAAAGAATACGAAAAGATTATTTTGAATCATGTAAATCTTTCGGTGCATGAAGGCGACTACATGTCAATTGTTGGAGCGTCTGGGTCAGGGAAAAGCACATTACTCAATATTTTGGGAGGATTAGACTTAAAATATGAAGGTAAATTGATATACAGAGGAAAAACACTTGACGGTAAAAAAGAAGTTGATTTATACAGAAATAAAAACGTTGGATTCGTATTTCAATCCTTTAACTTATTGCCGAAATTTACTGCGAGGGAGAATGTGCTACTTCCGTATATTTATTCAGTCAAAGAAGTCAATCGCATTGAGGAGAGGATGCAAGAGTTATTTGAATATTTTGGCATTCAGAAAAATATGAATCAGGACATAAGCAAGTTATCAGGCGGCGAGAAGCAACGGGTTGCGTTGATACGAAGTATTATTTTAAATCCGAGTATAATTTTGGCGGATGAGCCGACAGGAAATCTGGATTCGGAGAATGGAAACATTGTGCAAGAATTTTTTAAAGAACTCCATAAAATTGGGAAAACTGTGGTTGTTGTGACGCACGACAATAAATTTGCAGAAAGTGCAACACGGCAAGTACAGTTGTTCAACGGAAAAATATATGAAAAATAAAAGAATAAGAAGAATATTCCAACATGCTTTTAGATGCTATCAGGTTAATATTAAGAAGAATATATTTACATCGCTGACGATAGGAACTAGTGTATTGTTGTTCTTGGTAGCGGCTTTATATTTGGATTTCGGTTATGCTACATATGTGAACAATTGCAACAAAATTCCAAAGAATTGCATTCCAGTGATGTTTTCGGATAATTCAAATATGAAAACCATACAGGAAGAAATTACATCGAAGGATATGCAGACAGTTCAAAGATACGATGCCAGTGGAACTTTAGAAAGTAAAAGTGGAAGAACAGTATCTTTGATTTATAATTTGCTGGCAGTACAGGCAATTCCCAGTAACAAAATTCATAATGGAATGGATTATTTCGATTCGGATCCAGATGGCACACCGGGTGCATATTTTGATTCGTTTAAAATGATAGCTGGAAGAAGGCAATTTCAAGAAGACAAGGAAATAGTGATAAGCGAAGAATATTGTGCATTGCTAGGGATGAAAGCAAGAGATGCTTTAGGGGCTAATGTTGTTTTATGTTATGGGGAGAATACAAGCCTTTTCAAAATCGTAGGAGTTTTCAAACCATTATTGAGAGAAAAACAGTACAATAATCAGTACTTCAAAAATTTAAAAGAAAATACAATGAACGATAATACTAATAGCGAGGTGCTTGTCACAGCGTTCATCCCGCAGAATGTTATGCCCGATGAGTATTGTGTAGGGACAGATAACTATGTATTTTATCCAGATGGAAAGAAATACAGATACTATAAGAAAAAGATTGATACACTGATGGAAAAAATCACCGTGAATATGGAGTGTGTAACGGCAGAAGATTTAAAATTAAACAAGAATATCGAGTGGTATAACGTTGTTAAAATTAAAATGTACATGCTGCTCATGTTATCGGTATTATCGGGCATTAGCGTTTTCGGAACGATGTTTAACTCGATTTCTGATCGAAGAAAAGAAATCGGCATAAAAAGAGTGGTTGGTGCAAACGATCAAGATATCCTGGTTTCCTTAATTATAGAGAATTCGATAGTTGCAATTGTTGCGAGTATGATGGCAATATATCTTGCAGCAATAGTGAGCCTCGGTTATACATACTATCAAAGGCAGATTCTGATGAACGATTATTGTGTGCATTTGTATTCGTCAACAATAATATTGTTTGTGTTATTTACGTTTTCTATGGTGGTGGGATTTAGTTTAATACCAGCATATGAAGCAACACAGTTAAACGTGATTGATGCTTTGCGAGATGAGTCATAAGGGTGTTTTGCAAGGTTCATTGATAGAATTCCAGAGCTTCCCCTTTGTTGACGAATCCCTCCATGTGCGATAGAATGCAGTATATTCATTCGAAATAGAAAGGATTGCGTATGAAGAAAAAACTTGCATTCATCATAACATTGATATTGGCATTGACGATGCTGCCTTCCTGTAGCAACCAGGAGAAGGAAGCGGTTCAGAAAGTGGCGGACGGCTTCATGTCTAGCCTGGAAAGTGGAGATTTCTCCGAGACCACCCAGTACAGCACGGACGAAGTTCGGAATCAAATCAGCATTCGGGAACTGGAGAATTTGTCCGGTGTTTTCTACGAATCCATCGGGCTCAAGAAAAAGGATCTCAGCAAGAAGACCCGTGAGAGCGTGGATAATTTCTCGAAGAAGATGAAAGAAGATTTCATCACCGAATATAAGATTGGGGACATTGAGATTAAGGATAAGAATAAGAAGGCCACCGTGCAGGTGAACGTCACCTACGGGTATAATCCGGACAAGCTAGCGGATATCAACGTGGATTCAGAGCTAGAGAAAATCGCAGACACCTACATGACGAAGCACAAGGATTCTTTGACGGATTTATACGTATCGAAAGGTTCGAAAGCCTTGCAGAAGAAAGTATATTCGGACATCCTTCCCGATGTGCTAAAAGCATATTCCAAGAAGGTGGAGGCCACCGGCACGGCCAAGCAGGAATTGCAGCTCACCTTGAAGAAGCAGGATGATGATTCCTGGATTATTGACGGAGCGTACGTGTCGGGAGATGCATCTTCCAAGGATTCCGAGAAATAAAGGAGAAGGAAATGATTGTATATCATGGAAGCAATATGACTGTAGATAAACCTAAACTTATCCGCCAGAATCGTTATTTGGATTTTGGATACGGGTTCTATACTACTACCAATCGTATCCAAGCTGTAAATTTTGCACAGAAAGTGGCGGAACGGAGACATACGGGGGTTCCCACACTCAATATCTATTCCGTTGATGAAAATGAAGCGTTCACATCTTGTAACCTTCTTCGGTTTGAATCTCCAGACGAGAAATGGTTAGACTATGTAGCGGCAAACCGTCAGGGAAAGTATCAGGGCGAGCATTATGACTTAATTTATGGTGCAGTAGCGAATGATGATGTATATCGCACAATTGCATTATACATGACGGGAATTTTAACCAAAGAGCAAACACTGTCCGCTCTTAAAATTCGAAAGCTATATAATCAATTGGTGTTTGCTACAGATAAGTCCTTACAGTATCTGCATTTTGAGAGGAGGGAACTGGTATGAACGACAATCAGTTTAGCGCCATGCTTGCTATTATTGTTCCTCCTATTATGGAGCATATTCTTCAGAATAGTAACATAGAAGAAAATAGAGCGATTTCTCGATTTTATCAGTCTAAATTATATCGAGAACTTTCAGATGAAAAATCAAAATTATGGCATTATAGCCCACTGACTCTTTATACTATGTATCAAGATGAAGTATTAACGGGGTCCTATGATTACCCAGAGGAAGCATGAAATGAGCAAAGAAACTACTTTTCTAATTTACTGCATGGAACGGTATCGATATGACAAAGGCCTTTCCGGTGCGGACGTAGCAAAAATTTTTGATAGATATGGGATTTATGAGTATGTAACAAAGTACTTTGAAGTTTTGCATACAATGGGGGATGAGTATATAGTACAAGATATTGATAATTATATTAGTAGTAAGACGGAAGTGCCCCCGATTAAGTGACGTAGCTCTATGAGTAAAAAGGAGGTCCAAAATGAGTCCTATTCTATGTTTGATTTTGGTTATAGTGGGTACTGTTTTTCAGCTCGGAATCATTGCACTAGTGGCATATTTCGTCTACAAGAAGTTTATCAAGAAGTAGTCCTAGAAAATATAAACCCGAATAATTGCGGATATTACAAAATGATAATATATTAAACAAACTGTATGATAAAAAGTAAAATTATATTGCACCTCCAGTAAGCATGTGATAGAATCACCTCAAAAGGGATACTGGAACTAAGGTGAGTTATACGCAATCTCGTGCTAAAGCAAGAATGGAGGTGGACATTATGGATAGGGTGCGTATGAGTTTAATTCTTGTGGCTACACTCACACTTTTTACCTGTACAGCATGCGCAGAAAGTTCTTATGAGGTGAACAGCTTATCTGGACTTAAAAAGGAAATCAAAGAGGCTTATCGTGACGGAAAAATGTCCGAGTCGGAGAAGAAAACAATCACTTCAGATACCAATCCAGCTGTTTTGACGGAATTCTTCGAGGAAAAAATGGAACAGGCAGACGAAGCGATTGCAGATGCCGATATTGATGTGGATGAAGTCTTAAATCAGGATGAAGATGGAGAGAAAGGTAAGGTTGAACTGAATTTAGGAGATCATAGTAAAGTAATTGTAGAATTTGAAGATAAGGAAGATGAAACATTGGCGGATTCGGTTGCGGATACGCTAATTCCTTCCTGTTATGCTGCGACAAACGGTGAAACGATGTGGAAGAAGTATGGAAATCGATATTTCACTGCCAAAAAGGCGGTTCTCAGCGGAATCGGTGGAGCTTCAATCAAGTTGGAAAATCATTATAAAGTGAGCTCAAACGGATTGGATGAACGGTATGGAGATCCATATGTATCTTTTAATTTTAGCGCCGGAATTACAGGAAATATAACCGCTGGAAGTCCTATTATCAGTGACAAGACTGCTCGAACGCCCGGAAAATCTGATATTAATATGTATGCGAGATTCCCATATCAATATACTGCGAATGTAGGTGGTGTGGGAGCAACCACGGGCGGAACATTTAAACTCAGTACTACAGTCAAGTATGTTGCCAAAAATGCATCGGAAAAGAAAATTAAAGTAAAGCACAGTTGGTCTGTGTCTGGATAAGGAGGCATGCTATGAGCCGTGCAGTATTTAACTTGTTATTGCTAATTGTGCTTGAAGCCGTTCAACTCGGAATCATCGCGTTAGTCGCTTACTTTATCTATAAGAAGTTTATTAAGAAATAATATGAAATGGTATTCAAAAGGCTTGCCTCATCAAAGGGGCAAGCCTTTCTATATGGTTTGAAAATGAGAATATTCGTTCTAGAGACGAGACGACTTACGATTCATTGGAGATGGTCAGGGTATACGTTCCTTTGCTTTCTTTCAACTTACACTTGACGTCGCCCATCTCGTAGTCTTTGCGGTCGTCGTCGCGCATGGCGGAGAACATGTCCTTCACGTTATCATAGGTCAGTTCCGAATCCATGGCGATAATCAAATCTCGAACAACGATGTCCAGGTTTTCGTCATCTAGGTCGGAGAACTGGGTGGAAATAGATAGGGTGCCGTCTTCCTTCGTGGAGAAGGTCAGATTCAAATCCGTGACTTTGCAAGTAGCGGTATTGTCGTTGGTCATATCCAAATCATCGGAATCGATAGGGTTCTCTGCATCCAGGTTGTATTGGTTCAGGAAGGATTCCAGCACATCGTTATCCAGGTCGCTGACCACGTCCTTCTGGGAAGCAGGATCTTCCTCTTCGTTTTCTTTGCTGCTGCAGCCGGCGGCGGTTAGCACCAGGGCAAGAAGCAGGGTGAAAAGCAGTAGTTTCTTCTTCATAACAATCTCCTTATAATTCAATATCAATATCCAATTCCACCGGGCAGTGATCGCTGCCGGTTACATCCGTAAGAATCTTGGCATCCTGAATATTCTTTTGCAGCCGATTCGATAGGATGAAATAGTCAATACGCCATCCCGCGTTGTTCTTCCGGGCGTTGAAGCGGTAGGACCACCAGGAGTAGATGCCGGCTTTGTCCGGATACAGGTAGCGGAAGCTATCGGTAAAGCCTGCATCCAGAAGTTCTGTCATCTTCCCCCGTTCCTGATCCGAGAAACCGGCGTTGCCCCGGTTGGATTTGGGGTTCTTCAGGTCAATCTCTTCGTGGGCCACGTTCAAATCCCCACAGTATATTACCGGTTTCGCCGGGTCTAGTTCTAGCAAATATTCTCTCAAATCATCTTCGAATTCCATCCGGTAATCGATGCGCTTCAGTTCGTTCTGGGCGTTGGGAACGTAGCAGCACACCAGAAAGAAAGTCGGATATTCCAGAGTAATCAGCCGTCCCTCATCGTCGTGTTTTCCGTGAATTCCATATTGAACGGACAAGGGTTCGCCCAGCTCTTTTCGGGCGAAAATCGCCGTGCCGGAATAGCCCTTCCTCTCCGCGCAATTGTAGTATTCATAGTAATCCTCCGGATGGAAATCCGCCTGGCCTAGCTGCATTTTCGTTTCCTGAAGGCAGACGAAATCCGCGTCTATATTTTCAAAGAACTCCGGAAAGCCTTTCTGTAGGCAGGCCCGGAAGCCGTTCACATTCCAAGAAATGAATTTCATGATATCTCCTAACAAACAGGTAAAAGTAACTTTTGTTTCCGCTTACAACACCGTCTTAATGCGGAAAGACGTGCTGGCCATGTTCTTGTAGCTGCCCAGTCCGGTTACGATGGCGTAGCCGGTGCCGGATGCGGTGTTTTGAACGTAACCCACCTGGTAATCCTTGCCTTCCTGAAGGGTCTTCGAACCATCCTTGACGATGACCTTCGGTTCCACCGGACGGCCTAGGTAGTAGAAACTGTGCTTTTCCAGCTGAATGGTGCAATCTTCAATGGATTTCGCATTCGCGTTACGCTTTCCGTAGGTGTTGATGCCAGAGGGGTCGAAATACCAGAAGTTTCGGTCCACCGTTCCAGAGATGCCGTTCACGTTTTCCTCGAAGGAGGCTTGCCAGAATGTGTACTCGTGAGGGTAGTCCGTGGAGGCGTTGTAGTTGGCCATCCATACATGGGCGAAGCGGCTAATTTGTGCCGGCTGCACCTGATGCATTAGCAGGCTGTAGTTGGAATACAAGGAGGGCTCATACCCAGCCTTCTGAATTTGCTGGCAGAAGGCCTTGGTGATGGCGGTGCCTTTGGCGGTGGTGTATTTCTTCTTCGCCATGTACTTCTCCAGCCGTCCCCCTGGATAGATTTCGTAATCCATTACCAGTGGTAAGTCTATCTGATGTCCGGCGGTGTACTTGAGCAGAGCATCCGCTTCTTCCGTTGCTTCTTTCGTGCTGGTGGCCTGAGAGTAGAAGTATGCCCCTACCATGAGACCGGCTTTGGAGGCGCCCTGGATGTTCTTCTCGAACTGGTCGTCCTTGTGAATCTTTCCTTTGTCCGAATCTCGGTAGCCGGCACGGACAAATACGAAGTCCACGCCGGATCTTTTTACCGCATTCCAATTGTGCTTGGAGGCGTCTCCCTGGGCATAGGAAACATCGATTCCGTCAATCACCAGGTGGTTCTCGAATCGGGCGGCGTGCTGATATTTGCCGGTGGAAATCCGCTTCGGGTGGGAGTAGATGTGAAGAGCCACGATGCCAATCAGCAGAATAATGCCGATGATAAGGATAGCAATCTGCCATTTTCGAAGTGTGTGATTCTTCCCACTCCTGTTCCGAGAAGCGCGGCGCGGTGCGGATTTTCGCTTCCTGCGTCCGGTGTTCTTCTTGAGATGTTTCTGTGCTTCAGTATTTTTTCTCGTTCTTCGTTGTGTCATGTGTAGAAATCCTTTCGCTCTGCAAGAAATCAGAGCAACGTAATTATAGCATATATTAAATCTTTTAATGTGAAACATTTGTTAATTTTCAAACGGTATGATATAATCAGCGTACAACATGGGACTAATTTTTTTCTTGTTGAAAGGAGAAGTAACAATGGTTAATCAGAAGTATTATGGACTGGGCACAGCCCCATCCGGAATCAGAGCGCTCTTCGCTTACGGCCTGGAGCAGGCTAAGATTGTAGGTCCTGAGAATGTCTACGACTATTCGCTGGGTAATCCAAGTATCCCTGCACCAGCGAAGGTTAATGAGACAATCGCAGACCTGGCTCAGAATTACGATTCCATCAAGCTGCACGGCTATTCGGTTGCAGCAGGTCACGAGGACGTAAGACAGGCAATCGCAGACAATCTGAACGAGAGATTTGACGTGAACGCAAAGGCTTCCGAGCTGTTCATGACATGCGGATGCGCACCGGCACTGGTATCGGTTGCAAAGGCACTGACCACATCCACCGATGATGAGTTCATCGCAATCGCACCGTTCTTCCCAGAATACCACGTATTCTTTACCTGTGACGGCGCAAAGCTGAAGGTAGTTCCGGCAGACACCGAGCATTTCCAGATTAATTTTGCAGAGCTGGAGAAGATGCTGACTGCCAACACCAAGGCTGTTATCGTGAACTCTCCGAACAACCCATCCGGCGTTGTATATACAGAAGAGACCCTTAAGAAGATGGCAGAGCTGCTGACTGCAAAGGGCAAGGAATTCGGACACCCAATCTACATCATCGCAGACGAACCATATCGTGAACTGGTATACGGAGATGTTAAGGTTCCGTTCATTCCGACCATCTATGACAGCACCATCGTATGCTACTCTTGGTCCAAGTCTCTGTCCCTGCCGGGCGAGCGTATCGGATACGTATTCGTTGGCGAGAAGTGCGAGAATGGCGAAGAAGTATTCAACGCTGTAGTTGGTGCGGCTCGTGAAATCGGTTCTGTATGCCCTCCAACTCTGATTCAGAAGGTTATCGGCAAGTGCGTTGGCGAGATGCCGAACCTGGAAGCATATGACGAGAACAGACAGCTGCTCTTCAACTCCCTGTCCGAGATGGGCTACGAGATGGCAAAGCCGGACGGCGCGTTCTACATGTTCGTAAAGGCACCGAACGGGGATGCAGTTGCATTCTCTGAGAAGGCTAAGCTGGAGCACAACCTGCTGGTTGTTCCTGGAGACGGATTCGAATGCCCAGGATACTTCAGACTGTCTTACTGCGTATCCAACGACATGATTAAGAGATCCCTGCCGGCATTCAAGGCAATGATCGAATCTTACAAGTAAGCCTGGACATTGTCCAATCATTAAAAAAGCGATGTCGCACTGTGAGGTGTGACATCGCTCTTTTTTACATTTTTTAAGATATTACCTTGCAATGAATTTATGCGATAACCTTCCGCAGCCTTCCTGCTACCACATATGCCAACACCATCTTCACTGCATCGCCTGGAAGGAATGGGACTACGCAGGCCATCAAGGCTGTCTGAATATTGCTTCCTGCCTGAAGGATGAACCAGGCGCTTCCAAGAGCGTACAGAAGAACTTCACCGATGATGGTGAAAACAACATAGTTTCGAATTGGGTGTTCCGCCTTTCCCACACTGATTCCGGCACAGAGTGCCAGAAGAATGTAGCCAATGAGGAATCCACCGGTCGGTCCGAAGACGATGCCCATGCCACCGGTGAAGCTGTGGAATACCGGAACGCCGATGGCACCCAGAAGCAGGAAAACCACCATGGCGATGCTGCCATCTTTGGCACCTAGCATTAATCCGGCTAGGATTACCGCGAAGGTAGCCAGATTAATCGGCACCGATGTTCCCGGAATGGGAATGGAAATCCAAGAGCAGACGGCGGTCAGAGCGATGAAAAGGGCTGAACGGGTCAGCACCTGTGTGCGTGTCATTGTGTTATACATAATATTCTCCTTGTCTGATTATCGATCCAAACTGTTGTCACCCAATGCAAATTAATAGGTGACAACAGTGATGATACTCCAAGCAGAACAATATGTCAACCTATATATTGGAACAAGGTGACAATAGAAATAAAAAAATGGAACGATGGTGAGACAAGTCCATCGTTCCGGCGCACTTAACTGGTACGCAATGTGGGGACGGGTGAGAATTAGTTCTGCTTCAGTTCGTTCAGTCTAGCAGCCATTCTGCTGACTTTTCTGGAAGCGGTCTTCTTGTGGATGGTGTTCTTAGCAGCAGCCTGCATCAGTTCCTTCTCCAGGGCACGGAAAGCCTTGGTAGCCTCATCCACGTCGCCTGCAGCAACAGCAGCCAGGAATGCCTTCTCAGCATCTTTCATGTGACCCTTGATTCTGATGTTACGTGCAGTCTTCTTGTCGATTACTCTAATTCTTTTCTTTGCGGATTTAATGTTTGCCATTTTGTTTACCCCACTTTTCTTTAAAATAGTATTAATTCGCAATCGCAATTATACATTACAGGGTGGCGAAATTCAAGGCTTTACGGGAAAGAAATACGGATAAAATGATATTTTTACCGCACTATCATTTCAACAGAAAATTGCGTATAATATATAAGGAATATTAGATATAAATCGGAGGAAACATGGACTATCTGAAGAATATAAGAAATTTTAGCATTATTGCCCATATCGACCACGGCAAATCCACTTTGGCGGATCGGCTCATCGAGAAGACGGGGCTGGTGCAGTCCAGAGATATGAAGGAACAGTACCTGGACAATATGGACATTGAACGGGAGCGAGGAATTACCATCAAGCTTCAGACCACAAGGCTTCACTACAAGGCGCAAGACGGGGAAGAGTACATTCTGAACCTGATTGACACGCCGGGACACGTGGACTTTAACTACGAGGTGTCCCGTTCACTGGCGGCCTGTGACGGTGCGGTGCTGGTGGTGGATGCCACTCAAGGCGTGGAGGCTCAGACCTTGGGGAATGTGTACTTGGCGCTGGATGAGGATCTGGAAATCCTGCCGGTGCTGAACAAGATGGATTTGGACAGCGCTCGGCCAGATGAGGCAAAAGAAGAAATCGAAGATATTATCGGAATCGATGCGGAGGATGCGCCGCTGATTTCTGCTAAGACCGGCATGGGCATTGATGACATGCTGGAGAAGCTGGTGCAGGTGATTCCGCCACCACAGGGCGATCCGAAGGGCCGACTGAAGGGGCTGATTTTCGATTCCTACTATGACAGTTACAAAGGTGTCGTCATCTACACGAGAATCTTCGACGGTGAGGTCAAGAAGGGAGATTTCATCCAGTTGATGAATACCGGAAAGAGCTACGAGGTTACGGAAGTGGGTTACTGCATTCCGGGAATGGTTCCCTCCAAGACCCTTCGTGCCGGTGAGGTTGGATATGTCTGCGCCAGCATTAAGCGGGTGGCGGACGCCCGGGTGGGTGATACCATTACCCATACGGATAAGCCGACAGAGAAGCCACTCAAGGGATACAAGAAAGCCCAATCCATGGTATACTGCGGAATCTATCCGGCAGAAGGAGAGAAGTACGAGAACGTTAAGGATGCCCTGGAGAAGCTTCAGGTTAACGATGCGGCCTTCAACTTCGAACCGGAGAATTCTGCGGCGCTGGGCTTCGGTTACCGGTGTGGTTTCCTAGGCCTGCTTCACATGGACGTTATCGTGGAGCGTCTGGAACGGGAATTCAACCTGGATGTCATCACCACATTGCCAAGCGTTATCTACAAGGTCATCATGGCGGATGGTTCGGAAATGATGATTCAGAACCCGACCAACCTGCCGGATCCAGCGGAAATCAGCCGGATTGAGGAACCGATTGTTAAGGCGGAAATCATGACACCGAAGGATTACGTGGGAAGCATCATGACCCTGTGCCAGAGCCGCCGCGGAAATATGACCCACATGGAATACCTGACGGAGACCCGAGTGCTCCTCACCTATGACATTCCGCTGAACGAAGTCATTTACGATTTCTTCGACGCGCTGAAATCCCGGACCCGTGGATACGCATCTCTGGATTACGAGTTCTCGGAATACCGTCCGGCGAAGCTGGTGAAGCTGGATATCCTTCTGAACAAGGAAATCATCGACGCCTTCAGCTCCATCGTACCGGAGGAGGAGGCCTACGCCAAGGGCCGGAATATCTGCGCAAAGCTCAAGAAAATCATTCCGATGCACCAGTTCGAGGTACCGATTCAGGCAGCAGTGGGCCGCAAGATTATCGCTCGGGAGACCGTCCGCGCGTACCGCAAAGACGTTATCGCCAAGTGCTATGGCGGTGATATTTCCCGTAAGAAGAAACTTCTGGAGAAGCAGAAAGAAGGCAAGAAGCGGATGCGTCAGTTCGGTACGGTGGAAGTACCGCAGGAAGCCTTCACCGAGGTGCTCAAGTTCGATGATACAGAGTAAAGAACCTGCCGGCATCTACATTCACATCCCTTTCTGCCTTAAGAAATGCAATTATTGCGCCTTCCTTTCTGGGACTTCAACAGAGGCGGATCGGGAGACCTACGTGGAAGCGCTTCTTCAGGAAATACGGCTTCGGAAGCGTGAGGTTCCCCTTGCAGACACCCTATACTTTGGCGGAGGGACGCCGTCCCTTCTGACCGCGGAGCAGATTTGCCGGATTATAGAGGAGGTAAAAGAATCCTTCGACCTAGCTAGCAATGCGGAAATCACGCTGGAAGCCAATCCGGCCACCTTGACCCGGGAGAAATTAGAAGGGTACCGAGCTGCCGGCGTGAATCGCCTGTCCATGGGGGTTCAGAGCATGAACGACAGGCGGCTTCAATATCTGGGGCGAATTCACACGGCGGAAGATGCGGTAAAAGAATTTCGTATGGCCAGGGCCTCCGGCTTCGATAATATCAATCTGGATTTGATTTTCGCAGTGCCGGGAACGCATCTCTCGGATGTTATGGAAGACCTTCAAGAGGTTACGGCACTTCAGCCGGAACATATTTCCTTTTACAGCTTGCAGCTGGAGGAGGGGACGCCCTTCTTCCGGAAGTTCGAAGAGGGAAGACTTACGGAGGTTCCAGACGATGAGGACCGGGAAATGTACCACCAGGGCTGTTGCTTTCTGGCAAGTCAGGGATATGAACACTACGAAATCTCCAATTTCGCCAAGGCGGGGCGTGCTTCGAGTCATAACTCTAAGTACTGGAGCATGACAGAATATGTGGGATTGGGGCTGGGAGCCTCTTCCTACGTGAACCACTGCAGAATGGAGAATATATCGGATATGAAGGAATATCTGGAAGCGGTT
Organism: Eubacteriales bacterium; assembly: GCA_030525365.1. Lineage (GTDB taxonomy): Bacteria > Bacillota > Clostridia > Peptostreptococcales > Anaerovoracaceae > Mogibacterium_A. Next base: position 6,965 of record JAUNEW010000009.1, on the reverse strand, counting down.
CGGTCTGGACAGAAGCCTTTCGAAACGATGTATTCCAATTCGGAAAGGGATGATGTAGCGGAGGCTGTTTTTACCGGACTTCGGAGACGGGAAGGAATTCAGTTCCGAGACATTCTGGGAAGCCAGGAGGAATTCTTCCGATATTATGCGGAAGAGAAAGGGGAAATCCTTGGATTCTGCAAAGGCGGATATTTGGAAGTAACGGATGCCGGCATGAGGCTTACCGAGAAGGGGATTGATATCAGCAACCGGATTATGGCGCTTTTCGTATAGGCGTATGCAAATGGATGGAGGAAACGATGAGCAAATATATTATGGCGATGGATGAAGGGACGACCAGTGCTCGGTGCGTCATCTATGATAAGAAGGGAAACGTAATCAGTTCAGCACAGCGGGAGTTTCGTCAATACTTTCCGGAAGATGGATGGGTGGAACACGATGCGACGGAAATCTATGCTACGCAAGTGTCGGTGGCCCAGGAGGCTTTGCTAAAGCAGAACCTAACCTACCGGGATATCGCTGCGCTGGGAATTACCAATCAGCGGGAGACCACGGTGGTGTGGGACAAGGCCACAGGAGAGCCGATTTACCATGCAATTGTGTGGCAGTGCCGGCGAACATCGGAGTACGCAGAGACATTAAAGGCAAAGGGTTACGAAGAGATGATTCGCCAGAAAACCGGCCTGATTATCGACGCCTACTTCAGCGGAACGAAGATTAAGTGGATTCTGGATCACGTGGACGGCGCAAGAAAACGGGCGGAACGGGGCGAGTTGCTGTTCGGTACGGTGGAAAGTTGGCTCATCTGGAAAATGACCGGCGGAAAGGTACACGTTACCGACTATTCCAATGCAGCTCGGACTATGCTGTTCAACATCCATGCCCTGGGCTGGGATGAGGAAATCTTGGAACTTCTGGACATTCCGAAGTGCATGCTGCCAATGCCGGTGGAGTGCTCGGGGAATTTCGGTGAGACCATCCCCGAACTATTTGGAGGACCTATCCCCATTACCGGTGCGGCGGGAGATCAGCAGGCGGCGCTGTTCGGGGAGACTTGTTTCCGAGAAGGGGAAGCGAAATGCACCTATGGAACAGGCAGTTTTCTACTTCTTAATACAGGGGAAAAACCGGTGTTCAGCGACGCTGGATTGCTCACCACCATCGCTTGGGGTTTGGATGGAAAAGTAAATTACGCCCTGGAAGGTTCCGCCTTCGTCTGTGGCGCAGCGATTCAGTGGCTCCGGGATGAGATGCAATTCATGATGGAGTCGCCGGAATCGGAACAGATGGCAATTGATGCGGGAAGCAGCGAAGGCGTCTACATGGTGCCGGCCTTTACGGGAATCGGTGCACCCTACTGGGAGCCGGACGCCAGAGGCGCTATCTTCGGCATTACCCGAGCGACTGGACGGGGGCAGATTGTCCGGGCAACGCTGGAATCTTTGGCGTATCAGAATGAGGACTTGTTGTCTGCGATGGCGAAAGATTTGGGCAAAAGAATCGTCGCCCTTAAGGTAGATGGCGGTGCTTGTCGAAACGATTTCCTGATGCAATTCCAGTCAGACATTTCGGATACCGAAATTGTCCGCTGCAAATCCATTGAATCCACTTCCCTAGGAGCGGCCTATTTGGCAGGCCTGGCAGTGGATTACTACACGTCCAAAGAGGATATTATTGAGAATAAGGAAGTAGACAAGGTATTCACTCCGGCAATGACTTCGGAAGAAAGAAAACACATGCTTTCTGGTTGGCATCGGGCCGTCCGGGCAGCAATCTATATGACGAATTAATATAAACCGTCCATCGCACGCAAATGGGCCTTCAGCAATCATTTGCTTAGCGATGGACGGTTTATTCCTATTTTCCTGATGTATATGCAAACCAAAAGGGACCGTCGCGATTAACCGCGATAGTCCCTTTTCTATCGATTGATTATATCCCACTGTAAAAGTGGATTTCGCTCTTTAGTGGAAGCCGATTCCGTATGCCAGTGTTACCAGACGAAGTGCGAAGAGGATGAACGCAACCCACATAACCGGAGCGATATCCTTTGCCTTCTTGGTGATAACCTTCAGCAGAACCCAAGAAATCATGCCGAACATGATTCCGTTTGCGATGGAATAGGTGAATGGCATCATGATGATAGCCATGAATCCACCGGCAGTGTCGGCGATGTCTGCATCGAAGTTCATGTTTTTAACGGATGTCAGCATCAGAAGTCCAACGTATACCAGAGCCGGAGTGGTTGCGAATCCCGGAATCGCCAGGAAGATTGGCGAGAAGAACAGGGAAATCAGGAACATCACGCCGGTAACCAGTGCAGTCAGACCGGTACGTCCGCCGGCAGCAACACCTGCGGTAGACTCTACGTAACTGGTTACGGTAGAAGTACCGAAGCAAGCACCCAGGATGGTACCGAATGCGTCGGAGAGGAGTGCGCCCTTCGCGCGAGGCAGGTTGCCATTCTCGTCCAGCAGATTACCCTTGGAAGCAACACCAATCAGTGTTCCAACGGTATCGAACAGGTCAACGAACAGGAAAGAGAACACGATAACTGCGAACTCTACGATATTCTTTGCCACCCACTTGAAATCGAAGGCAAACATGGTTGGCGCCTTCGGAATGAAGGATGCACCGGACAGGGTTGGAATCAGGGATGCGGCACCGTTGGCAACGTCTACGTGATACCAGCCAGTGAGCTGTGCAACGATTCCCAGAAGCCATGTAGCCAGGATTCCCCACAGAACTGCACCTGGAACATTGTAGTGAACCAGTACGCAGATGATGATGAAGCCCAGCATTGCCAGTACGAACTGCGGAGTGGATACGGATCCCAGATCTACCAGAGTGGATTCACTGCCGATTACAACACCGGCGCTTTTGAGTCCAACGATGGTGATGAACAGACCGATACCTGCGGTGATACCGTATTTCAGGTTCTCCGGAACGTCGTTCACCAGCTTCTCACGGAAGTTGGTCAGGGAAAGCAGCACGAAAATGATACCTTCTACCAGAACTGCGGTGAGGGCAATCTTCCATGGGTCGTTGATTCCGGCCTGAGCCATTGGGATGCAGACCGAATATGCGAAGTATGCGTTCAGACCCATTCCGGAAGCCAGGGCAACCGGATAGTTGGCGAAGAATGCCATGAACAGTGTGCCAAAGAACGCGGAAACTGCAGTTGCGGTGAACACGGCACCGGAATCCAGTCCGGCAGCGGACAGGATGCTTGGGTTAACCGCCAGTATGTATACCATCGATAGGAAGGTAGTGACACCGGCTACAACCTCGGTGCGGACATCAGTTCCATGCTCTTTCAGTTTGAAAAATTTCTCCATAATGAGTATCTCCTTAAAAGTACATGATAATAATGATAGATAATAACGTAGTATTGAGGAATCTTCCTCAAAAAAACACAAAAACATTAAAATTAAAAACAAACCATGCAATCAAGAAAAAAACCTTGCAATCAAAGAGGTTTTACCATATAATATACGAGTATTTTTATGCTGTATCCATATGCAGCACATATTTTATATTTGACACATCGTGTAGATGCCGCGGTGCCTTTGCAGGTTGAAGGCGAGAATGCACGATGGAAGAAACGAAACCGGAGGTATTATAATGTCAGTAGTTTCTATGAAACAGTTACTTGAAGCCGGTGTTCATTTCGGACACCAGACCAGAAGATGGAACCCTAAGATGGCTCCTTACATCTTCACAGAGAGAAATGGAATCTATATCATCGATCTGCAGAAGACCATCAAGATGATTGACGATGCTTATGATTTCATGAGAGAAGTAGGCGAATCCGGCAAGCCGGTTCTGTTCGTTGGTACAAAGAAGCAGGCTCAGGCTGCAATCAAGGACGAAGCAAATCGTTGTGGTATGTACTACGTTAACGAAAGATGGCTGGGCGGAATGCTGACCAACTACAAGACCATCAGCAAGAGAATTGCACGTCTCAACGAGATCAAAGAGATGGAAGAAGATGGCACTATCAATAAGTATGCGAAGAAGGAAATTCTGAAGATCAGAAACGAAGCTGAGAAGCTGGAGAAGTTCCTGGGCGGTATCAAGGATATGGAAGGTATGCCAGGTGCAATCTTCGTTGTTGATCCGAAGAAAGAAAAGATTGCTGTTAAGGAAGCACGCATTCTGGGAATCCCTGTAGTAGGTATCGTAGATACTAACTGTGACCCAGACGATGTTGATTACATCATCCCAGCAAATGATGATGCAATCAGAGCAGTTAAGCTGATCACTTCCGTAATGGCAGATGCTATCGTAGAGGCAAAGCAGGGCGAGAGCTTTGACGAAGGTGCTGCAGAAGAGACAGCTGAAGCTGAAGAAGCTGCAGACGAAGAATAATCATCGATAGGTAAGCGGCTTCTTCAGAATGTTTCCGGGGAAGCCGCATTTTCTAGATTGCATATTAATAGGAGGACAAAGACATGGCTGTAACAGCTGCACTCGTTAAAGAACTGCGTGAGCGTACAGGCGCAGGTATGATGGACTGCAAGAAGGCACTTGTTGAGACAGACGGTGACATCGACAAGGCAATCGATTACCTGAGAGAAAAGGGAATCATGAAGGCTCAGAAGAAGGCTGGCAGAATTGCTGCAGAAGGTCTGGTAAGAGTCGCTTTCGGTGAAGGCAATAAGACTGCTTCCATCGTAGAAGTAAATTCCGAGACAGACTTCGTTGCAAAGAACGAAGAGTTCGTTGAATTCGTAGAAGACCTGGCAAAGGAAGTTCTGTCCAAGGGCAATATGCCGATGGATCAGTTCATGGCAGAGCCTTTCACAGAAGGTACTGTACAGGAGACTCTGACTGCTAAGGTTGCGAAGATTGGTGAGAACCTGAGCATCAGAAGATTCGCTAAGGTAGAAGAAGATGGCGTTGTATACGTTGGATACACCCACGGTGGCGGCAGAATTGGCGTTATCGTAGGAATTAAGACCGACGCAACCGCAGACGAAATCGCTGCAGTAGGTAAGGATGTTGCAATGCAGGTTGCTTCCATGAACCCGAAGTTCGTGAACGAAGCAGGCGTTGATCCGGAATATCTGGAGAACGAGAAGAAGATTCTGACTGAGCAGGTTCTGAACGAAGGCAAGAAGCCGGAGATGGTAGAGAGAATCGTTACCGGTAAGATCAAGAAGGAACTTAAGGAAGTATGCCTCCTGGATCAGCCGTTCGTAAAGGACAGCGATATGTCCGTAAAGCAGTATGTAGACAACGCTGCTAAGGAAATCGGTAAGGCTATGGAAGTTGTTTCCATGGTTCGTTATGAAGTGGGCGAAGGAATCGAGAAGAAGGAAGATGACTTCGCAGCAGAAGTAGCCGCTCAGGTTGCTGGAAACTAATTTCCTTATATTGTAAAAAGAGAGCCGGGTGCATTACGCATCCGGCTTTTTTGGAAAAAGGAGTGAAATTATGGAGAAAGTACTGCTTCTGAACGGTAGCCCTCATCAGTTCGGCTGCACCCATACCGCTCTTCGTGAAGTTTCCGATGCACTGGAGGATTCCGGGCTTCAAACGGAAATTCTGCACGTAGGCGCACTGAACATTCCGGGATGTAAAGCCTGTGGATACTGTAAGCGGACGGGCAAATGCATCATGGATGGCGACCCGGTAAATCCGGTGATTGAGAAAATCCAGAACTGTTCCGGACTCGTGGTAGGCTCTCCGGTGTATTACGGCGGCCCTTCCGGTACACTGGTGTCCCTACTGGAAAGGGTGTTCTACGCCTGCGATTCCGCATACCTTCGGGGAAAACCGGCGGCAGCCATCGCATCTTGCCGTCGCTCTGGAACCACGGCAACTTTCGACCGGCTGAACAAATTTTTTACCATATCACAGATGCCGGTAGTCTCATCACAGTACTGGAATGGCGTCCACGGAAATAATCCGGACGAGGTGCTTCATGACCTGGAAGGCATGCAGACCATGCGTACGCTAGGTCGAAACATGGCTTGGATGATTAAATGTTTCGAGGCCGGTCGTGCGGTGGGAATCGAGTTCCCGGAACCGGAAGAATGGATCGCGACGAATTTCATCCGCTAAAAGCAGGTTCGTCCCAGTTGAAAACACCATCCGAAAATGATAAGATTACACGTATTGAAAATGGAAGGAAGTAGAATATGAGATCATTAATGATGTTAGTAAGCCTTCTGGTGGTGGGCGTAGGAACGTTCTGCATTGCCAACGCCAGCGTTCCGTTCATCGGTGTGGCGTTCATTATCGGAGTTGCGGTTCTCTTAATGGGTGTATGCGAACTGATTGCAAACCGGGTCACCAACACCAGTGCCTATGAATCGGATAATGAGATGAATGTGGAAGGAATCATTTCAGTGGTTCTTGGGTGCGTGTTCCTTTCGGGACAGATTTCGGAGGATGCAGCGATTACATCAATATTTGCGTTCTGGTCCGTCCTAGAAGGGTTAAAAGCACTCTTTTCTGTCAATTTCAATTTCCGTACCCAGTCAAAGGTGGATCGGTTTTCCGAACTTCTGGGCGTGGTAATGAGCCTTTTGGGTGTGTATATGTTCTTTAACGTACGCCTGCTGGATATGAAGATTCTGACGTTGGTAGGGGCGGTTCTGTTCTTGCTGGGACTGAGCCGGTTCCGTATCGCTTTGTCGATTGAATACCGGACACCGGATATGCTGACAGGTAATAAAGAGCGGCTGGCAGATGCAAAGCGTGACGAGAAGAGAGCGATGCAGAAGGCGAAGGAAGGAATTCGGGAAACGAAGGAAGCCAGAGAACGGATTGCAAAGGCTCGGAAGGCCATTGATAAAGAAGAGTCGATGATGCGCCGAGCAGAAAGAAGGCGGTCTGCCGAAACGGATAAGAGCAAGAAATAAAAAAATCCGAAAAAATTGAAAAAAGTTGTTGACAAGTGCCGGAAAAGTGCGTATAATTCTATCTTGTCGTCACCGAAAAGCAGATGCGATTCG
>JAUNEW010000056.1:5085-7448 GCA_030525365.1 Eubacteriales bacterium | reverse complement strand
TTCTCTGCGGCAAATGTCGGCAGGATGCTCCCTGCGGATATTCCCGTACTCAGCAGCAGTGATAAGGCTGCAGATATAACTTGCTTCTTTCTGTTCATATCTTTCCCCTTTCTCAAATTAGAAAACAGAACTTCTTTGTCTTGCATATGCAGTTTACAAAAAAACAGAGAACATCTGTGATTCAATTCATCATAGACATTCTCTGCATCCCCCTCTGCACTTTGCTCGACCTGATTCCGAAAGAGATATTTCCGTCATCCGCTCTCGTAATCCTATTTAATTTTACCCCCCCCTGCATATGAAGTCAAGCAACTAATTAGAATTATTCTAAAATGCTTTTCCTTCGCTGCCCTTTGTGTCTTGACTTTTGTGACATTGTGGAGACGCTTAAAAAAAAATGGTGCAGACAATACCTCGGATTTTCATCTCTGGTATTATCCACACCTCCCCCATATACGTCGCTCGACGTAATGAACGAATGCGATATTCTAATCAAATCGCGCAAGTCCGTTCTATTGAATTTTACCTTCATTCAGTGATTAAGTCAATGCCATCTTGCAAAAGCAATTCTACGCGTTGTGCACTCTTTCCGTCGGATTTACACAATTCGTGGAATTGTAGAAAAACCGTATGGAGCAAAACACATGAATACGGAATTCTCTGGACGCTCGTAACCTCTTTTTACATAATGGAACATAACGAAACAGGGACCCTGCCGAAGCAGAATCCCCGTCTCCATTAAAAATCGTTTCGTTTCTTTCTTCTGCCCGATTAGCCCAACAGCAGCAAACTGAATACCAGTGTGAAGAGGGCTACGGTCTCGATAACACCGATTACGATGAAGTAGTTCGCAGTACCCTTTCCAGTTGCGCCCAGTGCGTCTGCAGCAGCTGCTGCACATCTGCCCTGGAACAGAGCGGACATACCGATTGCCAGTCCACCAAATACACCAACCCAGAGAGCCAGAGATGGATCACAATTAGCACTCTTAATGAAGTTCATCAGAAGGAATCCATAGATGGTCTGAGTCAGAGGAGCACCTGCGAATGCGATCATGATGAATGGAGCCTGCTTACCACTTGCGTAGCACTTCTTCCATGCTCCTACGGAAGACATACCTGCGAAACCTGTACCGAATGCGGATCCAGCTGCGGAAAGACCAAGGGCTGCTGCCATACCAAGAAATGCGATGTTCATAATAATTCTCCTTTACTAAAATACATTAGAATCATTTACAATTTACATTAGCGCCTTTATTTAACAATCTTTTTGTTCTTCTTAAAAGGCTCATACGGAATACCTGTCCATTCCAGGCCAACCTGACCGGAGAATTCCAGCACGTTCAGACGAACGCCGTGAACGACTACTGACAGGAAACACATTACGATGTTCAAAGCGTGACCGATAAAGAATACCAGTGCGCCCACAATTACCAGCGGTCCACCGAAGCCGGCCGCAATACCGTCAAAACTCTGGGAAATAGCCAATCCGGCCATACCAACAGCGAAAAGACGGATATAACTCATTATATTTCCGAAACAACTGATAGTGTCCAGGAATACGGTGAAGATATCCGCAAGTCCGGATTTCAATCCCTGTGCGAAGGTCTTGTCTGGTGACATACCACCAAAGAGTACAACCAGTGCAAAGGCAACGCCAACGCCGACAAATACCGGCTTCAGGGCAATCTTTTCACCGATAACAAGATTCAAGCAGAGCATGTACAGCGATACAATCGCCACCAGCCAGCCCAGATCCGCTACCCAGCTCAGGTTCTTCTCAGAGAGCTTCTTTCTTATCGAAATCAAGCTTCCCAAGCACATCTGAATCGCTCCTACAGAGAACGAGAATTTCATCACCATGTTCTGCTGAGCCGAAGCCGTTACATTGAAGTATTCCGGATAACTTGCCATGCTTGGAATTACCATCGACTTGAGGAATGGAACCTTCATTGCACTTTCCAATCCGAACCAAGTACCGGTGATTGCACCCCAGATAATTGTCGCAAAAGCAAGTACGAACAACAGATATGTGGTCGTATTCTTTTTCTTCGTCTTTGCGACGTATCCGATGGCTCCTACCAGAATCAGAAGGCCGTATGCTCCATCACCCAGAATCATTGCAAAGAACAGGGTGAAGAACAACAAGAACCACATTGAAATATCACTCTCTCTGTATCCCGGAAGAATTCCCAGAATATTATACAGCGGTTCAATGAGTCCGGAAACCTTGCCGAACTTCAGCTTTGTCGGAATCTTCTCATCATCGGCATCTACGTTTTCAATCGCATATGCCCATCCGTTCTCCGAAGCAGTGGTTTTGAATACATCCACATCGGCTTCCGGAACATATCCAGAAAGCCA
>JAUNEW010000056.1:0-4985 GCA_030525365.1 Eubacteriales bacterium | reverse complement strand
AAGCGATGACACGACGTAGACCATTTTCATTTTCTCTATCATTGTGCCGCCTCCACTAACTTTTTCTTTGAAATCTTTCCGCGAACAACCGCCGCTGTCTGCTGGTCGCCAAGGTACACTCCGATTACACGGATGTTCTCCTTTGCTTCCGGAATCTTTACCTTCTCGAACAGGTTTACTCTCTGGGAAGTGGACCGAAGTTCTTTCTCCAGAAGTGCTTCCTGCTTGCGAAGTGTCGAAACCAGTGCGTCCAGTCGCGCGATTTCGCGAAGCTTAACCAGTGCAGTGTCAACCCACAGAGGGTAGTCATCTACATCGTACTCCACATCTTTGAATTTCAGCTCCTCAAACTTCGGAACTGTCACTCCGGCGATGTTTTCGTCTCTGCAAATGACCGTCTCTGGCTGAACAAGTGTGTCAATACTCTTGTCCTCGTCGAAGATCGCATTCTCTGCAAATACAGCTACCCAATCATCGAGATTACCAATCATCTGAACACGTTCAGCTTCCTTCTGTTCCAATTCCGCTCTCGTCGCCATGATCACCTGCTGAAGCTGCTGCTTCTTGAGCTGCAGGGTTGGCAGATAGCGCTGATACTGTTTCAGAAGGTCCTTCTGCACTTTCTGTTCATTTTTAGTAAGTTTGATAGCCACTGTCTGCTCCTTTTAGTCCAGTGCTTCTTTCTTCGGCCATCTTTCCTTAACCAGACTTGTTTTGAGACCGGTTTCGTTCGGCTCAAAGCATTCGGCAAGAATTTCCCAGCCAAGATCGAGCGCATCTTCAAGAGGAATATTTACACTAAGATCCATCAGCTTCTCTTCGAAAAGTTTTCCGAATTTCAAAAGCTTGTCATCCCATTCAGTCATCAGGAAGCCCATGGATTTCTTCTCCAAGCTCTCCTTATACTGTGCATACAGTTTAATCATTCCATCCATTACAGCACGGTGGTCATCTCTTGTCTTTCCGTTTACATTCTGTTTCAGTCTGGAAAGAGAACCAAACGGCTCAATGTGGCCATTCTTCAGATAGTACTGACCCTCTGTAATGTATCCGGTATTATCCGGAACTGGGTGCGTAACATCATCGCCCGGCATCGTGGTTACACCGAGGATGGTGATGGATCCGGCACCTTCAATATCCACGGCCTTTTCATAACGAGAAGCAAGGCTGGAATACAGGTCTCCCGGATATCCACGGTTGGATGGAACCTGCTCCATCGTAATCGCCATTTCCTTCTGGGCATCGGCGAAGTTGGTCATATCTGTAAGCAGTACCAGAACTTTCTTTCCTTCCAAGGCGAACTGTTCTGCAACCGCAAGTGCCATATCTGGTACCAGGGTACACTCTACGATTGGGTCGGATGCGGTATGAATGAACATTACGGTATGTCCCATTACACCGCCCTTCTCCAACGTATCTCTGAAGGTCAGGTAGTCATCATACTTCAGTCCCATTCCGCCAAGAATAATTACATCAACCTCAGCCTGAAGAGCAATTCTTGCCAGCAGCTGGTTGTATGGTTCACCGGAAATGGAGAAGATTGGGAGCTTCTGGCTCTCTACCAGGGTATTGAACAGGTCAATCATCGGAATACCGGTACGAATCATATTCTTTGGAAGAATACGCTTCGAAGGGTTGAAGGACGGACCACCGATTGGAATCATGTTCTCCGTCAAAGCCGGACCGTTATCTCTCGGAACACCAGCACCGTCGAAGATTCTTCCCAGAAGGTTATCTGAGAAGGACACCATCATTGGCTTATCGAGGAAACGAACCTCATCGCTGGTTCCAACACCCTGGGCACCTGCAAATACCTGCAGGGAAACCAGATCTTTGTCCAGTTTAATTACTGTCGCATAACTGTCACCAACAAGAGCCAGGTCTCCGTATTTAACACCTTCCGCTCTTACTGTAACTACGTTACCGACAATAGATTCAATTTTCGTATATACTTTCTGCATCTTATTGCCTCCTAGTTAACCGCTTTAGCGAGGTAGAAATCTGTAACCTTCTGCTTCTGTGCCTCGAATTCCGGTGTTCCGAAGACGGTTCCATGCCAATCAAGGAATTCCTGTCTAAGCTGATTGAAGAAAGATCTGATTTCCTTCTTATCCTGCAAATCATAGGTTTTATTAATTACATCATACATTACATCGAATTCCATGCGCTGTCTCTCTGGTGAGCATGCCGCATCGATTTCGTCGAAGGAGTTCTGCTGGAGATATACCGCATCCAACAATTCACCTTTCTGATAGAATGTGTAATCCTCTGCGGATGTACCCTCTTCGCCGACAACCTTCATCATCTGGTTTACTTCAATGCTCTTTCTGAGGATAGAACGCGCCTGCTCTACTCGATCCATATCTACTACACCCGTGTACTTGGACCAAGAATCAATTGGATGAATTGCCGGATACTTACGTGCATCCGAACGCTCTCTCGTCAGACCGTGGAACGCACCGACTACTTTTAGCGTAGCCTGAGTTACCGGTTCTTCAAAGTTACCGCCAGCCGGGGATACTGAACCACCGATTGTAACGGAAGCAATTCGTCCGTCGTTCAGTCTAACTTTTCCGGCTCTTTCATAGAATGCAGCGATTGTGGACTCCAGGTATGCTGGGAATGCCTCTTCTCCCGGAATTTCTTCCAGACGACCGGACATTTCTCTCATGGCCTGTGCCCAACGGCTGGTGGAGTCGGCAAGAAGCAGAACGTCCAGCCCCATCTGTCTGTAATATTCTGCAAGTGTAACTGCAGTATAGCAAGATGCTTCTCTAGCAGCTACCGGCATGGAGGATGTGTTACAAATAATGATTGTTCTCTCCATCATGGAACGACCAGTCTTCGGGTCTTCCAATTCTGGGAACTCCTTCAGGATTTCTACAACCTCTCCGGCACGCTCTCCGCATGCTGCCACGATAACTACATCGGCCTCGCCGTTCTTCGCTTCACTGTGCTGAAGCACGGTCTTTCCTGCACCGAACGGTCCCGGAATACAGAATGTTCCGCCTTTGGCAACCGGAAGGAATGTGTCGATAGCACGGAGCTGTGTTACCAGTGGTTCATCCGGACGAAGTCTTTCTTTGTAACATTTGTTCGCCTGTTTGATTGGCTGTGTAATTACCATGCTCAGGTTCTTTTCTTCCCCTTTGCTGTTCTCAATTACGCAGATTGTCGACCGAACATGGTGCATGCCCGGCTCAACGATGGATTTCACCTTCCAATCGGTTCCCTTCAATGTGAATGGTGCCATAATCTGATTGGTGAACTGGAATTCAGGTACACTACCGATAATCGTTCCTGCTTCTACTGGATCTCCTACTTTTACACAAGGAGTGAAGTCCCATTCTCTGTCTGGGATTGGATCAAGGTATACACCTCTTTCCAAAAAGAAGCCACATTTCTCCGCTAATTCCGGCAGTGGATTCTGAAGACCATCGAATACCTGCGTCAAGAGTCCCGGTCCTAGCTCAACGCTCATCAGCTCTCCTGTAAATTCTACAGGATCACCAACTTTGATACCATTGGACATCTCGTAAATCTGCATGCTGGCAATTCCGTTATTGATACGAATAACCTCGCCCTTGAGACGCTTTCCGTCAACAAGGATATAGGCTACCTCGTTCTTACGTACGGCACTTTCAAATTTGACATTTGCAAGGTTGCCGTTAATGCCAGTGACATAACCTTTTACTGTTTCCATTTGCATATCTCCTGTTATAAGTTATAAACGCTCTGTTGTACATTATCGAAGAGTCGTTTGAACTCTGCCTCTCCTTTTTCCTTGACAAAGCAACGCTGGCGCTCCAATAATTTTAGTTTAATCGCATATCCGAATAAGCACACATCATCAAAGTAATGACCGCTTGTGTAGCCATCCAATGCATCAAACTGATGCGCCAGAAGAAGCTTCTCACCTTCCAGCGGATTCTTTGCCGAGATTGCAGCCTGCGCAATCCGTGTGTTTTCCGAATCCTTCTCATATTCAACCTGATAGGACTTTCCAAGAGCGGCACTTCTTTGAGCATTAAGCTCTCTGAACAGATTCGTGTAAAATCCGGACCATTTCTTGAGGAGCGGCCCCTTCGTCGAATCGAGGGTTAAATTCTTCAGACGCTCCAAGGTCTTATCGCTTACATTATCCTCACACATATCGATGAATTCATCATATGTGATTGGCATATCTTCATTCGCTGAAAGTTCCGGCAGGCTTGAAATTAAGTAGTAATACGAAGCCATACTCTACCTCCCGGTTCTAGAAATCCATCTCTCTGAAGTAAGGCATCAGAAGCTGCATAAGCTCCTCATCAGTACAATCGAAATAGCCAGAACCGTCCTTTGCGGCAAGTCTGAATCCGGAAGTAATTCCTTTTCCCGCCTTAATCTCAAGACCCTTCTGGATTTCTCCCGCAAGCTCAGCCTTTAATTCATCTGTGACCTCTGCCACTTCTGCTTCATACTGAGACATATCCTCGCCTTCAACAACCGCTTTAATCAGCTTGCCCAGAGCTTCTCCAGTCAGATTCTCCTGAACCTTCACCTCAAGAATTCTTCCAACCACGCTCAGAACTTCCTTCTTAAAGGAAATCAGTGCATCTCTCTTTGCCTGTTCAGCATTCTCGATGGCACCCGCTCTGAGTGTTTCGATTTCTCTTGTAGCAGCTTCCTTCGTTGTCTTGGCTTCTGCATTTGCATTGGAAATAATCTCCTCAGCCTTTTGTTTGGCTTCAGCGATAATCTTCTCTGCCTGTTCATTGGCTGCATCTACGCCCTCTTTGCGAATAGATGAAACCAAATCGTGAATCTGCAATTCCATAGACTGTCAACCTCCTGTTCTATGTGCACTCCTGGTTTTCGATTCTGTAAAATCAAACGTTCGAAAACTAACTATGCATGTCATTTTTTGATTATAACACCAATTCACACCATCGTAAAGCGATGAAATTTGTACTTCTATTATAGTTTGTAAAATAATTATCAAATGC
>JAUNEW010000055.1 GCA_030525365.1 Eubacteriales bacterium | reverse complement strand
TGAAGAAACGTTTATTGGTGATAAACACAAGATTTAATTTCATTAATCATTAATGTAAATAAAACCCCGATTGAAATTCATTAAATTGAAATTGCGAATTCGAGCATTTATCATTAACCCAATCTTGAACAACAAGGAGGAAATTAGAATGAATAAGATACATATGAACAAAATTAGTGCAATTGTTGGAAGCAATCTCATATTGCTGGGCATTGTCTGTCTGTCAATTCGAGGATTCATTCCAGATTGGTTATCGGTAGATGGATATCTGGAAGAACCGCTTTTTCTCGTAATCGGCGCTTTTGCACTGATGTTTGCTGGATTTGTCGTATTTCTCGGATCGGGGTTATACAATATAATGACGCTGTTGAGTGGAAAGGCAGAGGAAGAGGCACCGATACTAGGGCGATACCTGGGAGTAGATTTCGGAATGCTGCTTTTCTGCAGCGGAGGGTTGTTCGTGCTCTTCGGTACGAATAGCGATGTTCCGACGGATATACCTGGCATGGTTATGATGACAGTGGGAATGATCTTATTTGTGGCATCTGTCATTCAGGTCTACCGAGCTTCGCGCTAGATTGGAATAACTGGGGAATATGAAATTAACAGATAAGAAAGTACCAAGGTAAGAGAATGAAAGGAGTTTGAATGGTGAACTTATTAAGGAAATTGGGACAGCCGGCGATGGCACTTTTGCTCACATTTGCTGTAATCTTCGGCATCTTCGGTTCCATTAAGGCGGAGGCGGCAACAGATGAATACAATTACGATGGTATGACACGTGATACGGTGGATTATCATATGGGAATGTATGTTCGTCCCCATGGTAGCAGTGATTACGGGGAAGTCGCTTATTGTTTTAACTATGATCGACATTTTCCACCGGAAAATGGTGCCTATGCACGTTATGCGAAGGATAAAGGAACGGCGGATTTGTTCGTTAAAATGGCAGACACGCCGAGATTGGACAAGAATTTGTCCGGCAATGCACAGAAGGAGGATTTCTATAAGAAAGTTCTTACGATTCTGTATAACGGATATCCTCGAGATAATGCGGGATTGCAGAAGAAGTATAATCTGAGCAATGCAAAGATGCGAATGGTGACACAGCTTGCAGTGTGGTATATGACGGATTCTAAAGAACTGGATCTCGAACACTTCACCCTTACTTCGGATGATCAGAAAGTGTTCCACGAACTGCTGGCCCGGATGACCACGACAAAGCTTCCTTCCGAATTTGGACTGAATCTGTTCACACCGAAGGACACATATTACCAGAACCTTCTTTCCTCTGGCATCTAGTACGGTGAGGATCCGGATACTCCGGGAACTCCGGATCAGCCAGGAATGACGAAATATATCGTGAACTTCAGCAAAGTGGAAACCGGCAAGGATGTGGAACTCCCAGGTGCAACTCTCAAGGTGGTCAAAGGAGAATCTACGGACGGTGAGGTCGTGTCCCAGTGGACATCGGGTACATCTATTAAGTCTCTTGAGCTAAGCGCTGGCACATACACCATGGTAGAGACCGAATCCCCGAAGGGATACGATGTGGCAGATCCAATCACGTTCCGCATTACCGACGATGGATTCCTGGAATTGAAGAAAGGCGCTAGCTGGATGACCGCCACGAGCTGTGTCGTTCGCATGGAAGACCAGAAGAAAGAAGCTGAGAAGGTTTCTGTGCCGGTCACCAAGAAATGGAATGATGGAAAAGACCAGGATGGGGTTCGCCCGAATATGGTAATCGTGAACCTCTACGCCAACGGACAGAAGACCGACAAGTCTGTGGTCCTTTCCGAAGGAAACAACTGGAAATCCACATTTACCAACTTGAATAAATATGACGATAACGATGCAGAAATCAAGTACACCGTTCAGGAGGTAAAAGTAAACGGCTATACATCGGAAGTGTCCGGTGATGCGAAGGATGGTTTTACCGTGGAGAATACCCACAAGACGGAGACGGTTTCTGTGGAAGGCAAGAAGACCTGGAATGACGGTAACGACAACGACAAGGAGCGTCCAGGCAGCATTACGGTGAGACTGTATAAGGACGGCAAGGAAATCGATTCAAAGAAAGTCACCAAGGACAATAATTGGAGCTGGAAATTCGACAATCTTGATAAATACAAAGATCACGGAACCCAGGTGGTATACACCATCACGGAAGATCAGGTGGCGAATTATACATCTGAGGTGAAAGGCTATGACGTAACCAACACTTACGAGCCGAAGAAGACCAGCGTTTCTGTGGTGAAGAAATGGAATGACGGAAACGACCAGGACGGACTGCGGGCGAAGAGCGTCGAAGTACAGCTATATGCAGACGGAGATAAGACTGGCGAAACGCTGACCTTGAACGCGGATAACAATTGGTCCGGAACCTTCCAGAACTTGAATGAATATAAGGATGGCGAGAAAATCAAATACACCATCAAAGAGACCAAGACCGATAACTATGAGAGCACTGTCACCGGTTCTGCCGAGACCGGGTATGTGGTAGAGAACACCCATAAACCGACGAAAACCTCTGTAGAGGGCAGCAAGACTTGGAATGACAGCAACGATAACGACGGAAAGAGACCAGACAGCATCACGATCAGACTCTATAGAGATGGAACTGAGGTAGACTCGAAGAAGGTTACTGCAAGTGACAACTGGAGCTGGAAGTTTGACAACCTGGATAAGTACCGGGATGGCGGAAAGACAGTGCTCTACACTGTAACAGAAGATGCGGTGGAGGGATACACCTCCCAGGTAGATGGCTACAACGTAACGAACAGCTATGAGCCGAAGAAGGTTTCAGTTTCTGTTACCAAGAGCTGGAAAGACAACGATGACCGGAAGGGAGACCGACCGGATCAGGTGACATTCACCCTGTATGCGGATGGAAAATCCACCGGTAAAACTCTGACCCTGACAGAGAAAGAAAAGTGGGCAGGTGCCTTCACGGATCTTCCGAAGTACGAGAATGGCAAGGAAGTGAAGTACACCGTGAAGGAGAACAAGGTGGACGGATACAGTTCCGTGGTATCCGGTGACATGACCAAGGGATTCGTGGCGACCAATTCCTACAATGACGGAAACGGTTCCGGAAGTGGAAATAGCGGATCCGGATCTAGCATCGACACCGGCGACCACTCCATGATGAAGCTGTACATTGGACTGGCATTGGCCGCACTGGCTGGGGTTGGAACCATCATTGGAATTCGGAGAAAGACAGGACTGAATTAATGGTAGTCCATTAATAAATCAAGGGGGGGCATGAAAAAATGCATCCCCCTCTTTTATGTGTGGGAGTCAAAAGGATAGAATGTATTTGTTCTTTTCGATTAATCAGTGTTCGAGATGTTTGATTCGGAGGAATCGAACATCTTCATTGGAAAATAGAATTAACGCTTAATTACAATGAATTTTTTTCTGGAATCAAACTTTATCATCCAGATTTTTCATTGGAAAACAATAAAATTTACTGATTACAATGAAAAATTTGCAATTTACCATGTTCAAACTTAAAAATCTTCATTGAAAAATAGCAGAGCCTTTTAATCTCAATGAAGAATTCCATAGAATATTTTTTTGTCATGGGAAAATTCATTGTCAAAGGATAAAAGTGGAGGATTTAAATGAATTTGACAAGACCAAGGAACACATTTATGATTTAAGAAATGAAAAAAGACAATATCCAATGTGACAAAAATGTCACATCAGACCGCCGATTTGTAAGGTGAATCGATGTCGCAGAATCGGGCATTGAAGTATCATATGGATAGTTCAAAGAGGAATTCCATCGAAGTAAATTGAAAGAGTTGAATTGAAACAAGGAGGATACTGATATGTCGATTTTGGAAGTAAAAGGAATTAAGAAGACCTACCAGAGCCGGTTCGGAAGCAACCGGGTGGAGGCCCTTCGGAACGTATCTTTTACTGTGGAAGCGGGCGAGTACGTGGCCATCATGGGAGAATCCGGATCCGGAAAGACCACCCTGCTGAATATTCTGGCGGCACTGGACAGACCCACTGCCGGAGAGGTAGTGCTGGATGGGATGAAGCTGGATTCTGTATCCGACGGTGAGCTGGCGAAGTTCCGTCGGGAGAATCTGGGATTCGTATTCCAGGAGTACAACCTGCTGGACACACTGAATCTAAGAGATAACATTCTTCTGCCTCTGGTTCTTAGCGGAAAGAACCTGGAGGAAATGAAGAGTCGATTGGATATGGTGGTTTCGGCTATTGGAATTTCGGATCTTATGAGAAAGTATCCTTACGAAGTCTCTGGCGGACAGAAACAGCGGGCATCTACGGCCAGAGCTCTTATCACAGCACCTAAGCTGATACTGGCCGATGAACCGACGGGTGCCTTGGATTCCAGATCTTCGGCAGAGCTACTGACTGTATTTCGCCAGGTAAATAAGAGCGGTCAGACCATCCTGATGGTAACCCATTCTGTGAATGCAGCCGCCCATGCGGACCGGGTGATGTTCATCAAAGATGGGGTGGTGTTCCATCAGTTGTACCGAGGCGAAAGCAGCAATCAGGAGATGTACCAGAAGATTGCAGATACCCTTTCCATGCTTCGAAAAGGGGGTGACCGGTAATGGCAGCTTCCCTGTATCAGAACATTGCGAAGAACAATGTGAAGAAGAATACGCGCTTTTACTTGCCGGGAATCCTTACGGAGGCAGGGCTGGTGGCCTGCTTTTACATTCTTCTCGCTCTGGGGCTAGAACCGAAAATCAAAGGGCTGATGGGAGGAGAATTTCTCCGTACCTTCGTTTTCCTAGGGGCCTTCATTATGGGTATCCTATCCCTGGTGCTACTGTTCTATACCAGTAGCTTCCTTATGAAACAGCGGATGAAGGAATACGGACTCTATTACGCACTGGGAATGGAGAAGAAGCACGTATCGAAGGTATTATTCCATGAGAATGCCATCAGCAGTGTTCAAGGTATTCTTCTGGGAATTGTGGGCGGACTTCTGTTCTTCCGCTTAGCGATTCTGGTTCTGGCGAAGATGATGGGATCCAATGTAATTCCGAAGATTCAACTGGTGTCACCGAAGGCACTGATTGTCTCCGTCCTTTTCTTCTTAGTGGCAGATGCGTTGACGGGATTAATGAACCGGAGAAAATTGTCTCGGATGAAGACCACGGAGCTTCTGCATAGCGATGCGGAGGGAGAAAAGGAACCGAAACCTCGGTACATTCCGCTGATTATCGGCGTGGCATCCATGGCAACCGGGTACTATATTGCGCTGACTACCCAGAAACCACTGGAAGCGCTGAAGATGTTCTTTATCGCCGTATTCCTGGTAATCCTAGGGACATACCTGCTCTTCGGCGCTGGAAGTATCTTCGTTCTGAAGAGACTGAGAGCGAACGAGAAGTTCTACTATCAGAAGAACCATATGACCGCAGTGTCCGGCTTAATCTATCGAATGAAGAAGAATGCGGTAGGACTGGCCTCCATTGCCATTCTTTCCACCTGCATCCTAGTGTTAGTATCCACATCGGTAAGTCTGTACGCCGGAATGAAAGAAACCGTGGACAGCCGCTATCCGAGTCAAATGTACGTGTCCACAAGGATGACTGATTCCAATGACAAATCGGTACAGCTTCCCAAGGATGCACTCATCCAGGCACTTCACGATGCTTCATCGAAAACGGGTCTGAAGTTGGACACTGTATCCGAAATTCAATCCATGGGCGGTGTTGTACTACCGAAAGACGGGAGATGGACCTCGGATTTCAATCCCAATAGTCCGGGAATGGATTTGACCCAGTGCTATTCGTTGGAGATTATCACGGAGAAAACCTACCGAGAACTGGGAGGTAAGAAACTGGGACTTAAAGGAAACGAGGCGGTTCTGTCGGCCACGCGGACAGAGCCGGATTACGGAATGAAGGAAGTTCATATTGGAAAAGAGAATCTCACCGTTAAGGGTTGGACGGATTTCTTCCCGGTCAAAGAAGATGGGGGAAGCCTTTCCAATATGAAGAGATATGGAATTGTGGTAGCGGATGGATCCTCTATCATGGACAATCTTCAAAAGCAATACAAAATGTTCGGTCGTTCGGATCGTCTGGCGGTGACCTTCCAAGACAAGAATAAGGCCTATCGTTATGGCAGTGAATTCAAGAAAACTTTCGACGAGAGAGTCCGTGCCATTCTGGCGGCGGGTTACGGAATCAAGGGAAGTTCTGCCCATTCGATTGACGTAGAAACCGACTCCGCCTGGGATGCCATGGAAGCATTGACATCCATGTATGGATCCTTCCTATTCGTCGGCGGTCTTCTGGGAATTGTCTTCATGTTCGCCACGGTGCTGATTATATACTACAAGCAGATTGCCGAAGGATATGAGGATCGAAAGCGGTTCCAGATTATGGAAAAGGTGGGAATGGGTCAAGAAAGCAATTCGTACTCAGATTCGGATGGTATTCTTCCTACCGGTGATCGTGGCAGGAATCCACACGGTGGTAGCGTTCCCAATCCTTGTGAAGTTGCTGCAGATACTGCTTCTATCGAAGACATCCCTGTTCGTATTGTCCGGTCTTCTGGTCTACGGAATATATGTTTTGATCTACACAGTAATCTACCGCCTAACTTCTAGGACCTATTACCGAATTGTCCGTTAGTTTGCAAAAATAGAATCCGAGAGTGCGGGGGGTATCCGGCACTCTCGGATATATGGAAAATAAAAGAGGAGAGTTGCGAATGTATCGAATTTTTCTGGTAGAAGATGACGACGCACTGGCAGGGTTGATTGAAAATCAACTGAGAAGTTTCGGGGATGATGTCCACCGAGTGCAGGATTTCTACAAGGTAGTGGAGGAATTCCAAGAATACGATCCCCACTTAGTGCTGATGGATATCGGGCTTCCGTATCTGAACGGATTCCGGTGGTGCGAGGAAATCCGTAAGATTTCCAATGTACCGGTTCTATTCCTGTCCTCTGCATCGGATAACATGAACATCGTCATGGCCATTAACATGGGTGGAGACGATTTCGTAGCGAAGCCGGTGGATCCCCTGGTTCTTTCTGCGAAGACGCGGGCGATACTTCGAAGAAGTTATGAGATTGAGGCCAATCCAGCCGTGATTTCTTTCCACGGGGCGGTGCTGAACCTGAACAGCGGAATGGTGAACATCAACGGAGAGTTTGTAGATTTAACCCGCAATGAATTCCGTATCCTCAAGATTCTCCTGGAGAATCGGGGGAAAGTTGTGAGCCGACAGGATTTGATGGTAGCCCTCTGGCAGGATGATATCTACGTGGAGGAGAACACCTTGACGGTGAACGTGGGAAGACTTCGGAAAAAGCTGGAAACTGCCGGCATGGAGCAAATTATTTTTACCAAACCGGGAAGCGGATATTTGATTAAATAGGGAAGGGCAGAAAGAAAATGGATGACCCGAAGAAAAAGATATGGTTAGAATTCCTCCGGGAGGAAAAGGTAGGGATAGGACTGTTCGGGATGGTAACCCTTCTGAATCTGTTCGTATTCTGGTTGTATCGACTGAGAATGGAGCCGTTTATCTATG
>JAUNEW010000184.1 GCA_030525365.1 Eubacteriales bacterium | reverse complement strand
CCGTAGAGAGCAAATTCTCTCGTAGTTATGTTAGTTAGCTACCATAGGATTCTTACTTACAGACATTTTTGGACAGTCCCATGTTATCTTTGTATTTCAACCAGGCTAGCACTGCTGCTAGCTCGGCTATTTCATCTCGGCAATCCGCTTTTTGCATTCTTCCGGGAGCTTTTCCGACCACGGAAGTAGGTCCTCCAGAAAATCCAGATTCGTATCATCCATGTGTTTCGGAATCTCAGTCAGTAGATGCGAAATGTAGTAGAAGATATTCAAACTGTTGAGTTTGCAGGTCTCCACAATACTGTAGATGATTGCACTGGCTTCGGCACCATGGATGCTGTCGATTAATTTCCAGTTCTTCTTTCCGACACAGAACGGCCGGATCGCTCGCTCGGCCGCGTTGTTGTCCATCGGAATTTCCGGATTGTCCAGGAACACCCGAAGATATTGCTCCTGGTTTAAGCAATAAGTCAGCGCTTTTCCCGTTTCCGATGTGCGGCTGACCTGTGGCTGAATCTCTCGAATCCATCGGAAGAAATCATCTACAAGCGGCCTGATTAGGATTCGCCGTTTTTGTTTTCGTTCTCCTGGCTTCAAATCCTTCAGTTCATTGTCACGCTGGTAGATGTACTGAATCAATCCCAAGGCTTCGTAGGCCACCGTGCCTTTGGCCTTCTTCGTGCCCATTGCTTTAACAGGTTCGGCAAATTTTCTTCGGGCATGGGCCCAGCATCCGGCCACTTTGAACTGGGTTTCAGCGTCTTTCTCCAGTGAATGGTACACCTGGTATCCGTCCGTCACCAATGTTCCGGTAAAACCATTCAGCAATTTCCCAGGGGCTTCCTTTTTTCTAGTTAGTTGGAAGTCATAGAGGACTACCGGATGATCATCCCGAAGGCCGCCGTTACGATACACCCACATGTAGCTATTGTGCATTCCCTCTCGTCCATCGTTGACCACAGATACTGGGGTTTCATCTGCATGAACGACAGAACAAGAGATAATCTCTTGCTGCAATCTATCCCATAGAAGAGATAGATATCTTTCCGCAGCAGTGATGACCCAGTGTGCCATATTCTGTCTGGATATTCGGATGTCGTTTCTTTCCAGTTCCTGCTCCTGCCGGTATAACGGCACAGCATTGGTGTACTTGGCATTCATAATAAAGGCTACAAGAGAAGGCGAGGCAATGCTATTGGAAAGCATTTCTTTAGGATGTTCGCCCTTAACAATTTTGCCATCTTTTCCTTTGTACACCGCAATGTGGTGTTCTTTCACAATGAAGGTGGCCGGCTTTACTTCCAGTTTCTTGTACACTTCATCGGGTAGCGTGGTGTATCCTTCTGGAAATTTTTCCTGGAGCTCCGCATCGTCCAAATCGTGCCTGACGACAGTCACCGGATAATGGGACAAATCCTCCTCGCGCTTTCCTTTTTTCTTTGTTCTCGTATGTTCCTGAACAACCACCTCTTCCATCGGTGGTTCCATGGGAATTTGTCCAGAGGCAGTAACCTCAGGTTCATTAACTCCCATGTCGAAAATGGTTATCTGGTCTTTCGTGCACAGATTCTTCTCACTTTTCCTTCCGAATTGTCGCTGATTCATCAGTGCAATCATTTCCGTGAGTTCCTGATTCTGTTTCACCAATGTTTCCAGCAGCTTTTTTATCTTCTCCCGTTTCCATGAAGTCAATA
>JAUNEW010000183.1 GCA_030525365.1 Eubacteriales bacterium | reverse complement strand
TCCTTTCCATCCATCTTGAACTTCCTGGTCTTTGCCCCCCTTCTTCTTGATGACCCAGTTCGGATCCACCATCTGGATGGCTTCCTTGCCTTCGGTTTGAATAACTTCCAGGTCCATCCGGATGTCCTCCCACTGGTCGTGCATTAGCTGATATGCTTCATACGAATCCACTAGGGGGATGTTTTCCAATCGGGCAAAAAGATTCTGCGCCAACGCTTCCTCTGTCCGTGCAATGCTCAATTCTTCCATCTTATCAATCAGTGTGTTGTGCAGATGCAGTTCGTAATTGTCGAAGGCTTCCCGAAAATGTTGTTGGAATGATTCCACATTCTCGTGGTTATGTACCACATTCGGAATATCCGATGTCTTGAACTTGCAGTGCTCTGCGGATATGGGCTCGAACAGATCTTCCCGCAATGTTGGAAACGCGTGCCAATATTCTTCAAGCTGGTTAATCTCTGACACCGGAATTCCGCCGAACATGGAGGCATAGATGTCCCAGGATTCTGCCGTTTCGGAAGAGTCTACGTATCTCGGAATGTTCAAATTGTAATCGTTGTCACGGATTTCATCCCGGCTAACCACTCGTGAGAATCGGTTTTCGTCCTTTCGCTGCTGAATCGCATCCACGATTCGCTTGATGTCCGAGGCCCGAAGCTTATTGTTCTTGCCTTCTTTGATAAATCCCTTAGAAGCATCAATAATCTGTACATCTGTGTTGGTCCGCTTCTGCTTCAGAATCATGATGATGGTTGGAATACCGGTTCCATAGAAGATATTGGCCGGAAGTCCGATGATGGTATCGATTTTGTTTTTCTCAATCAGATTCTTTCGGATTTCACCTTCCTCTCCCCCTCGGAACAATACACCATGGGGAAGAACGATTGTCATAATTCCGTCCGGCTTGATGTGGTAGAGATCATGGAGCAGGAATGCGTAATCCGCTTTTCCCTTCGGCGCAAGGCCGTAGCCTGCATATCTCGGATCACTTTCCTTGTCGGTTGGTGACCACGCCTGAGAATACGGTGGATTCGATACTACTGCATCCACGTAGAGCGGATTATAGGTTCCTACTGGATCGTTATCGTCGAAATACGGCCAATCATCCTCCAAGGTGTCCCCGTTCCGTGCCATGATATTATCCGCCTCAATTCCCCGCATGATGAGGTTCATCCGGGTTAAATCGTAGGTACTCTTAATTTTCTCTTGCGCATAGTACTTGATGCGGTCTGCGTTTCCCAGATATTTGAGTGCGCTTTTGCCGATGTTAATGAGCAGCGAACCAGAACCACTGGTAGGATCGTAGATTTCAATCTTATCCCGGTCTCTCAGGTGGTTCGCCACAATTTCGGACATTAAGAGAGAGACTTCATGAGGGGTATAGAATTCTCCGGCTTTCTTTCCCGCATTGGAAGCAAATTTCTCAATTAAATACTCGTAGATGAATCCCAGAACATCGTACCCCTGTCTGCCATCCATCGGAATATCTCGAATCAGCTGTACCAGATCCCGAATCGCACGAGACTGGGCCTCCGCGGTATTTCCCAGCTTGGAAAGGCCGGTCTGAAGGGTATCAAAAATACCCTTGAATACCCTCTTATGAGTCTCGCTAATCAGACGGTCGAAAGCGGAAAGCGCAATTCGCACATCATCTACCGTGAAATCCACACCTCTATCCAGCCAGGTCTGGAATAGGTTCTCATAT
>JAUNEW010000182.1 GCA_030525365.1 Eubacteriales bacterium | reverse complement strand
AGCGGAACGGCGGAATTCCGGGAATCGTTCTCGATTACGTAATCCTCAATCTTGTCCCCGTTTTCTTCCAGCACTGTCTTCAGCTCGTTCCAGTCGCCGAACACAATCTTGTCTCCAGCGCCGAACACCTTGGCACTTCCGTAATCCACCGGTTCCTTCTCCTTGACATAGAGCTTCACCGGTGTCTTCTTCTCCGCCTCGCCGATGAAACGGATAATCTCCTCTGCATTCATCATTTTCATTTCAATACCCCTTTCCGATAGGTCATCCTCTTCCCTATCTGCATAATATGCTAAAAATATAATAATCTATCCTTACCGTTCCGGCAAATTCTCCTGGCTTCCCTTCTTCCCCAGTGATGGAAGGGGAACCTGGGCCAATATGACCGCAGCGAAAACCAGCACGCACCCCAGAAGTTCCTTCGGCATCAGCACTTCGTGGAGAATCACCCATCCGGCCAATGCCGCAAAGACGGATTCTAAGCTCATCAGCAGGGTTGCCACGGTAGGATCCGTATCCTTCTGAGCCACAATTTGCAGCGTGAAGCCCACACCGCTGGACAGTACACCGGCGTATCCAATGGTCAGCCATGCACTAAGAATGACCTTGAGGGACGGGTGCTCCATCCACACCATCAGCGGGAATAGCACCACCGCTGCAGTGGCGAACTGAACACAGGACATCTTTACACCATCCACCCCTTTCGATGTGAAGTGGTCGATGGTCAGAATGTGCACCGCAAAGCAAATGGAACAGATTAGTACCAGAACATCTCCCCGAGAGATGGTGAAATCTTCCTTCACGCAGAGCAGGTAAAATCCAAATACGGCCAATGCCACACAAAGCCAGATGATTTTCGGAATCTTCTTACCTATAAATACCCCTAGAATCGGAACCAGCACGATGTAGAGCGCCGTGATAAATCCCGCCTTTCCTGCCGTGGTCATGGTAAGTCCCAGCTGCTGGAAAGTGCTGGCCACAGAAAGAACCAGGCCGCAGCAAATGCCACCCTTCAGCGTTTCTCGGTCCGGAAGCAATATCTTCATTGCGGATGCTTTTCTCTCCGCTTCCAGGTTCTCCGGTTTCCGGCTTCCCATCCAGTAGATTACCGGTATCAGGAAAAGAAAGGCCAACACATTTCTTGTCATATTGTATGTATATGGCCCTACATAATCCATTCCAGAACTCTGGGCCACGAAAGCACTTCCCCAGATGAATGCTGCCAAAAGCAGCAATAGATTTCCCCTTGTTTTCTTACTCAATATCATTACCCCTGTTATATACAAAAATTTGAATAATTATACCATATTATTTTTCTTTTCTCAAGAACGGCACTTCCAGTTTTCTATTGTTCTACACAAAATACATTCCATAATTTATTTCAAAATATAAGATTTACCACACACTGTTAGAATCCATTTTTACTAATTTTGTTTGCTAATCACAATTTAGGCGTCGTTTTTTGTAAATGATATGTTGCTTTTTGTTTCGGATACACATTTTAATATATTTTTTTGTTTTTCTTGACAAGTTGCAGATACACCTTTATAATAAGGCATGTAATTTGATTTTAGAGTATGGTTATTTTTGATAGGAGTACGTGATTATGAAAGAACAACAACAGAAACGAGGTACCTGGGGCAGCACTTTCGGATTTCTGATGGCCGCCATCGGATCTGCCGTAGGCCTGGGAAACATGTGGGGGTTTCCCTATAAGTTAGGAATGAACGGAGGATTTGCTTTCCTTC
>JAUNEW010000054.1:5492-7955 GCA_030525365.1 Eubacteriales bacterium | reverse complement strand
GAAGAGGGCGCCTTTAAGATCAAGGATCTTGCGGTAAAAGGAACTGATCTCCTCGCCCTGGGAATCCCGCAGGGTCCGGCAATCGGCGACATTCTGATTTATCTTTTTTACGATGTTCTGGAAGAGAGAATCCCCAACCAGCGAGAGGAATTACTCCGAGCCGTAGAAGAATGGTGCGGCAAGAGGCGTTCATGACTTGTTGCGGATATGGCGAGGTTTCCAACCGGAAACCCTGGGCATGCATTGAATTATTTTTACAAAAAGCATATAATTTAGTGCAAAGGAATAAATAATTCTGGAAAATCTTGATTGTTTCGACAGGAAAGAGTATAGTGGAAACTATCAAGCAACCGAGGAGGTAGGCAAATGCTGAGAATTGAAAATCAAGCGATTATTTTCGCGTTGCTCTGTAAATACACGGTTCAGGCGAAAGGCGAGGAGAGCCGGCAGGTCATCCAGGAGGGCATGATTCGCTACGGCAAGGAGCGGGGCGCCCGGATGGCGGCGAGAGCCCGGGCCAACGGAGATCCCATTGCCCTGTGGACCAACCAGGCCTACGGGGAATGGAAACCGGACTTCGACGGGCAGATGGAGTTCGGCTATGACGAGACGGAGCCTACGCTGAAGAGCTACATCGCCAAGTGCGCCTGGTGCGATGCCTGGAAGAAGTACGACCTTCTGGAGTACGGCAAAGAGTACTGCGTGAACGTGGACAAAGCCGTCTACGAAGGGTTCTGTCCCGACTTCGTCTGTACCCCGAACTACCCGACCATGAGTTGGGGTGGGCCGCGGTGCGAGTTCGACTGGGGTCAGCCGCTGACGGAAGAGGACTTGGCGAAGATGAACGCGAAGAAGAAAGAGCTGGGAACCTCCGCTATGCGAGATTTTGACTATCACACGGCTCACATGTACTACACCATCACCGATGTGTTGGCAAAAGCATTTCCGGAAGAGTCTGAAGACATCCGGGAGAAGGCGGTGGCGGATTACATCCAGCTGTTCGGGCAGGAGGAGTTCGACCGGATTCTGGACTTCAAGGACGAGAAGTTTTAGCACCGAGTGAAACACCACAAGCGTAGAATTGCAACAAGAAAATAACAGAAAGAAGGGATTGGAATGAAATTTGGAGTAATTGGATTTGGTAACATGGGAAGTGCCATCGTCAAAGGTGCCGTATTCAGCGGCGTCATTGAGAAAGAAGATGTGTACGTATACGATATTAAAGAAACCGCAAGAAAAGCAGCGACAGATTTCGGCCTGCAGGTGGTTCGGGATGACGAAGAGGTGGCGGCAAAGAGCGACGTAATTCTCCTGGCCGTCAAGCCTCAGCAGATGATTGACGCCATGGATCAGACGCAGGGCGCCCTTCAGGATAAAGCCATGCTTTCCATCCTTCCAGGCGTATCCGTGGAACGCCTTCGGGACGCTTCCGCGGCAAAAGAATTCCGCATCCTGCGGCTTCTCCCGAACACACCGGCCCTGGTATTCGAAGGCGCGTTCGCTTGCAGCTTGGAGAACGATCTGACAGAGGAAGAGCGTGCCTTCGCCACAAAACTCTTCGAATCCATCGGCTCCATCACCTGGGTCAAGACCTACGACCTGGACGCCGCTTGTGGACTGTCCGGCGGCGGCCCAGCTTATGTGGCCATGTTCATCGAAGCCCTGGCAGACGGCGGCGTCAAGGAAGGCCTTACCCGAGACGTAGCCTACGAGCTGGCCATCCAGACCGTGCTGGGCTCCGCAAAACTCCTCAAAGACACCGGAATGCACCCAGGCCAGCTGAAGGATATGGTCACCTCCCCAGCTGGAACCACCATCGAAGGCTGCGAAGTCCTGGAAGAAGGCGGATTCCGCGCCGCAACCATCAAGTGCGTATCTGCTGCAACCAAGCGTTCCAGAAGCATGTAAAAAGAGCTTCATAGATTTACATAGGATTCCGATTGGTCGCCGGAATCCAGAAGAAGGGTCCTCCCCGCTGAAGAAGCGGGGAGGACCCCTCTTTTTGGCTCACCATGTTTTTCTGCGGATTGACCAAAACATAAACCTGTATCTGTCAGCAACTGCTTTCGATAGAGGTCGATGCGAAGGAACTCGGCCCCGCCAGGCGCCACCGCGAGGTGCCAGTTGTTCTCGAGCGGCCAGATTTGGTGGCTCAGAAATGCGAAAACCCACGGATCTGAGCCACCGAAAAGCTGCGGGGCGGCTGCAATGGACCGCTGCGGTGGCTCAGAAACGGGAAAATGCCGGAACCTGAGCCACCAAAAAGCTGCGGGGTGCCTGCAATGGACCGCTGCGGTGGCTCAGAAACGGGAAAACCCCGGAACCTGAGCCACCGAAAAGCTGAGGGGCGCCCGCTATGACCCGCTGCGGTGGCTCAGAAACTGGAAAACACCGGAACCTGAGCCACCGAAAAGCTGAGGGGTGTTTGCAATGGGCCGCTGCGGTGGCTCAGAAACGGGAAAA
>JAUNEW010000054.1:3499-5392 GCA_030525365.1 Eubacteriales bacterium | reverse complement strand
GACCCGCTGCGGTGGCTCAGAAACTGGAAAACACCGGAACCTGAGCCACCGAAAAACTGCGGGGTGCCCGATTGGGAAAATCAGGGCTCAGGCGCCACGCACTCCGCCAGACGTTGGCGCCCGATTGGGAAAATCAGGGCCCGGCCGGCCATGCGGTAGGCAAAAGTTCACGAATCCCGGAGGGAAACGAGGCGCCCTTCGTGAACAAAAAGGCCCGGCCGGCCTTGCGGTAGGCAAAAGTTCACGAATCCCCGAGGGAAACGAGGCGCCCTTCGTGAATAAAAGGACGCGGCCGGCCATGCGGTAGGCAAAAGTTCACGAATGCCCGATGGAAACGAGGCGCCCTTCGTGAACCGGGAGGGCCCGGCCGACCTTGCGAAAGGCAGAAGTTTACGAATTCCCAAGGAAAATGGGGCGCCTTCCGTGAACCAAGGGGCTCGGCCGACCCCTCGCCCCCCTCGGGAAAACCCATCTGTCGAAGATTTTTTCACATTTGTGCCATCTATTTCCGGCGTGAAGTGGTACAATAGAAACGATTAATTTGAAAGGATCGGAAGGATGAAGATTCTAAAGAAATGGAAAGACTCTTGGAATGCCTACATCAAGAAGCTGGGAGAGTCGAATTCAAAAACCTACGGACAGGAACCGATGAGCTGCTGCAGTGTGAACCGAAAGATGAACGGTGGAAACGGCGGAAACCCTGGCGGAGGAAAGCCTTCAAGGGAGAACTAGGAATAAGAAGCTAGGAAGTATTGCAGAAACAACTAGGAGCAAGGAACTAGGGGAAAGTAGCTAGGAATAATCAACTAGGAATAGAAAACTAGGAATAAGGCGAATAAGGCGAAATATGAAACTAGGAAAGAATAAGAAGAACAAGAAATCGAAAACAACCCAGAGCGCAAGCATGGACCCGAAGGCACAGCTATCGCCAGAGGAACTAGCGGCACTGGAGTCTGGGGATGACGAGGTCCTGCGGCGTTATGCGGAGCGGCGGATTCGGGCCAACAAGAAACGACAGCGGAAACGGAAGCAACAGAAGATTCGGCGGCGGGCACTGCTAGTGATGATTCTCTGCTTGGTAGGAATGAACGCGGTGTTCGGAGCTCGGTACGTGAACAATCTGCTGAAGGCTGGCGGCACGGTGCTGGACGGCGATGTTCCCATCGTTACCACCGCTCGGTCCCAGCTGGGAAACTATGGCGGCGACAAGTTCTGGAAGTGGTACGGCTTTGACTCCCACGTGGATTGGTGTGCCTGCTTCGTATCCTGGTGTGCCGACCAGAACGGACTTATCGACAAAGGCAAAGTTCCCATGTCCTGCTACGTACCACAGCAGGTGAACTGGTTCGATGACCGAGGCATGTACCACGAGCAGGGAGACGGCTACAAGCCAAAGGCGGGAGATATCATCTTCTTCGACTGGGAACACGACGGCTCCGTGGATCACGTGGGCATCGTGGCCTCCGTTTTCCGGGGCAAGGTGTACACCATCGAGGGCAACTCCGGCTTTACCGGCAAGGATGAGAAGAAGTGGAAGGGCATCTGCCAGCGAAACGGATACGACATTAACAGCAAAGACATCTACGGATACGGATTGATCGAGAAGGGATCCGGTAAAAAGTAATGAATCACAAGCAAATCAAAGGTTTTCTGGAATTATCCAAGACCCTGAACTTCTCCAAGACAGCTCGGCAGCTGTATATGTCCCAACCTGCTTTTAGCCGGATGATTGACAGCCTGGAGAAAGAACTGGGGGTCAAACTAATTCAGCGGGACAAAGTGAATCCCAAGCTAACCCCGGCCGGACAGGTGGTACTGCGGCATTTTATCCGCATGAACGACGAGTACAACAGCCTGATGGAGGATGTAAAAAACTGTGGCGAGAAGCGGGAG
>JAUNEW010000054.1:0-3399 GCA_030525365.1 Eubacteriales bacterium | reverse complement strand
CACATCGCCAAGAGCGTCTCCTCCGTCACCACCGCCCTTCTGGAAGTGGACATGAACTACGGCATCATGATTCTCCACAACTCCATGGAGGAGATTGCCGGGCCGGAAACCGTGGCCATTCCACTGACCGGGGAGCCGGACCTGCCGATTCGATGCATCCAGCGGAAAGACAGCACCAACCCCGCCATGGAGAAGTTCCGGGAATACATTGCGGAGAAGATTCCCCAGAAGAAGCCGGAGCAGATATAGGAGCCGTTGACGGAACAGCGGTAAAAGCAGCTTCCTTCGGCGGAGGTATTCCGATTTCTGCATAACCATCGGCGAATTGAACCGAAAGGTTATGCTTTTTGTGCATAATCTTGTTACAAATTTAGCATTTCCCAAAGAGGGACAAAAGGGATATTATGAAACCATCATAAATATCCTTTTTTTATTGCACGAAAAGCAAACGTGCCGGTAATGCGGTAGAAATGGTTAAGGTTCAAATACACATAGGAGGAAAGTAAATGAGAAGAAGCGAAATGCTGATGAAGAACATGGAATACATCGGCTACAACGATCTCAACAAGAAGCCGGGATTCCAGATGGGAATGCATCGCACCGAAGATGGAAGATACTTCATCTACTCCGCATGCTTCCGTGATAACGGTTTCAACATCATCGAGGTAACCGATCCGAAGAACCCAGTATCCAAGTGGGTTGAGGGTGAATGGATTAGTGAGATTCACGACGGTCAGTCCCTGGCAAAGATTCAGGTTGCCGGCGGAAAGCTGATTGCATGCTATGGCGGAACAATGCGTGTTCTGCATGGTACCCACGAGCAGCCATACTGGGGTGGAATCCGAATCTACGATATCGAAGAGGATCCATGGAATCCGAAGTACCTGGGTAAGTTCGAGTGCGAAGATGGCCCAGGCGTACACAGAAGTTACTATGATGGCGGAAGATATGCGTACCTCATGGGAAGTAAGAGAAACTACATGGGTTACATTCTCCGTATTGTCGATCTGCAGGATCCAACCAACCCGGTTGAGGTTGGAAGCTGGTGGGCAGATGGCCAGTACCTGGGTAACAAGAAGGCTTCGGAGATTCCAGAAGTGGGAACTGAGCCATTCATGAAGCTGCCGAACGGCCACGCAATTACCGTAAAGGACGACGTAGTATACGCAGCATTCCCGAACGTTGGATTCTGCCTGATTGACGTCAAGGACAAGACTCGTCCAAGACTTCTGGGAAATGTTCCGCTGAACCCACCGTTCTCCAACGGCCAGTCCGGCGCCGCAGTTCACACTGCAATGCCTCTAGGCGACCGTCCGTTCGCAATCGTTACCACTGAGGGTGAGCGTCCTTGGTACTTCGATCCGAACAGAGAAGAGGGCATGTTCCACAAAATCACTAGCCAGCCGATGAACATCATCGGAATGGTGGAAACCAGTGACATGGAGAATCCATCTCTGATTTCCGTATTCCCTTATCCGGAAGTTCCGGAAGAATACAAGAAGTGCCATGGTGAGAACTTCAACATCATCGACGGCCAGCGGGTGGTATTCGGACCACACAACATGTACGATGCGGCTCCACAGGATTGTCTGGAGCAGAGAGACGACAGAGTCTACAACTGCCACTTCCAGGCTGGACTCCGGGTATACGATGTTTCGGATCCATTCGTTCCGAAGGAAATCGCATACTTCATGCCACCGGATCCAGAAGGCACTTGGTTCGACATCGAGGATGGAACCCTGTTCCCAGGACCGCATGTTGGCATCGCTGAAGACGTTCTGGTAGACGACCGCGGATACATCTACGTGGACACATATCAGGATGGTCTGTACATCGTAAGATGCACTGTATAATTGAATCGCTCTGTAAAAAAATACGAATATAGAGATTAGTCATTTTATTTCGGTCGGCAGAGCATATGGGGATACGCTTTGCCGGCCATCCTTATTTACGATAAAACAATCCGTAGGACTTTCGGCCCGGCGAAACCGGAAGTCTCAAGGGGTACGGAATTTGTTTTTATAAAAGAAGAAAAGACTAGACACAAAGAGAGAATAATTCAATGGTAGGTATTATTGGTATTATTGTAGGTATTGCCGTACTGATTTACGGTGCATACCGGGGCGTATCCACGATTGTTCTCGCACCAATCAGTGGACTGATTATCGCCGCATTCAACGGAATGAATCTGCTCACCACATTCACCGACACCATGCTTCCAGCGGTTTGCAACTATGTAACCGCTATGCTGGGACCGGTTCTCTGCGGATGTATCATCGCAGCACTGTACAATAAGAGCGGCGCTGCCCTGTCCATCGCAAACGCACTGTATGACCTGTTCACCATGCGTGCTCGCAAGAAGGCAGCAGCTGGAGAAGACGTTGTGATGAGCCCAATCATCTCCATCATCACCGTATATGTAATCGGTACTGTACTTTCTTACAGCGGAATGAACCCAGTTGTTCTGATGTTCATCCTGTTCCCGATTGCAATGGACCTGTTCGAGAAGTCCAGAATTCCGAGAGAAATGGGCCCGGGCGTTGTACTGGGCGCTCTGGCAACCGCGGCATGCAGTATGCCGGGAACCACTTCGGACCAGAACGTTATCGCCGTACAGATGCTGAAGACATCTCCAATGGCAGCTGTAATTCCAGGATTCCTGGGCGGTGCACTGGTTCTGCTTCTGAACATCATTATGATGAACGTGATTTCCAAGAAGGAAATCGCAAAGGGTCACGTCTACACCGCACCGAAGGCCATGGCTGGACGTCCAACCGACGTAAAGACTCAGCACTGGTTCATCTCCCTGATTCCGATTGCGTCCACACTGATTACATTCAACGCATTCGGTTGGAACATTCTGGTAGCAATGGTTCTGAACATCGTTCTGGCACTGGTTCTGTTCTTCCCGTACTACGGAAAGATTGCCGGTCTCAAGGAACTGCTGGAGCCGGTTGGAAACCAGTCCACTATGCTGGTTCTGCAGGTAGGTCTGCTGGGCGCCATCGGTGGCGTAGTTGCCGCATCTCCGGCATTCCCAGTACTGACCAAAGCACTGCTGAACATGAACTGCCCGGCAATGTTCAAGGTTGTCATCGCCATCGCACTGATTACCGGAGCATCCGGTTCCGGTCCTGCAGGACTGTCTGCATCTCTCCCATACTTTAGCCAGACCTTCACCCAGATGGGTGTTAGCCTGAGCGCACTGCACAGAGTATCCGTATTCGCATCTCAGACTTTGGATACCCTGCCAACCAACCCGGGATACATCATCGCAACCGGAATCGCCGAAGTGGACATCAAGGATTCGTACCGTTACGTATTCATCACAACGGTTCTGAACACCACCATCACGGCACTGTTCGTTGCACTGATCCTGACCATTGCACCAGGACTTGC
>JAUNEW010000008.1:22914-34826 GCA_030525365.1 Eubacteriales bacterium | reverse complement strand
AGATGTTGCAGTTAATGACTACCTGGGGTGTCCAAGTTGAACTTGCAATTTATGACCGAATATATCAAAAGGACAGCGTCCATATACTGATGAGAAGGATTGATGAACAACTTCGGGGGTACCATTCTCCTTTGATGAATTCGGTATCTGCAGATAAGAAATATTCATTAGCAACCTGGCAAGAAGACATTGCAGAATTGATAATGGAGTATACGGGGATAGATTTTCGAAATAATTATGATTTACGAAACGAAAATTTTTTCTCGCGCAGATTAGATGTACAGGCAAGGGAATTAGCACTGCTGTATGACGAAATTCAAAAGAGATACAGGATCACCTTTGCGGAGGAGGCAGTTGTATGTGAAAAAAGCTTTAACACATTTAATAATATTTGCAAAATGATTGCAGCGCAATTGGATTAAATCCGGTTCAGAATTTCCAGTATAACATTAAAACACTGATTGTAAAGGAGATGATTATCATGTCAATTTATGGAAAGAGGATGTATTCTTCACTGAACGGAGATACATCTGCTCGGTCTGGATGCAGAATTGCTTGCCCAATTTTCTGCAAACTTGCAGGAAATAGTTTATGCACCTGTTCGAAAGGGAAGGCGAAAGCAAAGTCGGCAAACTATGCCAAAAGGTATGATACACATCATATGACAAATCTTTCTAATGGTGATATGAATTAATTGGTGGTGTTGCTATGGATAGTATTATGAAAGTATTAGAGGCGAGAGGACAAGCGTTGACGCTCCCTTTGATTGCTGCGGGAATTATTCTAGCGGTTGTACTGATTTGGAATTTTCGTCCGAAGAAGTAGAATATTAATTAATCAATACTGGAAATATTGAGCTCCAGGGGTGAGGCCATGGAACGTTTCGCCCCTGGGAATAAATGAAAAATGGGGATTCGAAATATGAAAAGAAAGGAGAATCAATATGAATCGGAACAAGAATATTAGAAACTTCATAATAATAGGAATCTGCTGCTACGGAATTCGACTTTTCTGGAAACCGGAAATACCAAACATAATTTCAATGGTGGGTGGAATTATTGTAGCAGTAATTGGATTAATTTTGATTGGAGTAGAACAGAAGACATCGAACATTGAATATTACTATGGAAAAAACGGAGGTGGACTTGCACCGGTTGTGCAGGTTGTAAATGGCGCCTTCATACTGGGTATTTCCATTGCTTTCTTCACAATTAACGCACTGGCAGGCATTGTTTCTCTATGCGTTGGTGTTTTGCTAATTCTTTTGCTGTCGAAAGCGGCTGTAACGGAAAAAGAACCTAACGAAAAACACTCTCATTATAGAAAGACTTCTTGATTCATTTCGATTGAATCCGGATAACCCGGATTTGGAGATTGCATGAATGTTGGTTTTATGGTAAAATAATACGATTTTATGTAAGTTGAAGCGTTGCGAATGAGAAGTTTGCAGCGCTTTTAATATGCTTTTGTCAACAGAAAGGATATAGAATGTTAGATGTAATCAATGTAAGCGTGAATTTCAGCGGGCAGCCTCTCTTCAAGGATGTGAACCTGAAGTTCACACCGGGAAACTGCTACGGAGTGATTGGCGCAAACGGAGCTGGCAAATCCACCTTCCTTCGGGTGCTTTCCGGAGATCTGGAACCCACCACGGGAGATGTGTCGATTAAGAAGGGCTGCAGAATGTCGGTGCTCAAGCAGGACCACTTCGCTTACGATGAGTACACGGTGCTGGATACGGTAATCATGGGAAATAAGCACCTGTACGATGTGATGAAAGAAAAAGACGCCCTGTATATGAAGCCGGACTTCTCTGACGAAGACGGTATTCGGGCGGCAGAACTGGAAGGGGAGTTCGCCGAGATGGACGGCTGGGAAGCGGAATCCAACGTGAGCCGTCTGATTCAGGGCTTAGGACTTTCCAACGACATCCTCTATGCGGAGATGAGCACACTGACCGGTAAGGAGAAGGTGAAGGTGCTGCTGGCCCAGGCCTTGTTCGGCAATCCGGATATCATTCTGCTGGACGAGCCGACCAACCACCTGGATATTAAGGCCATTAATTGGCTGGAAGATTTCCTGCTGGATTACGAGGGAACGGTTATCGTGGTATCCCACGACCGACACTTCCTCAATACGGTCTGCACCAATATTGTGGATGTGGACTACGGAAAGATTAAGATGTACGTGGGTAACTACGAATTCTGGTACGAATCCAGCCAGATGGTGCAGAAGATGATTCGGGATCAGAACAAGAAGAACGAGGAGAAAATCAAAGAGCTCCAGACCTTCATTCAGCGATTCTCTGCCAACAAGTCCAAGTCCAAGCAGGCCACATCCCGCCGGAAACTGCTGGATAAGCTGACCGTTGAGGAAATGCCGGCATCTTCCAGAAGATATCCGTTTGTTGGTTTTACCATGGACCGAGAAGCGGGCAAGGATATCTTGACGGTGGATGGAATCAGCAAGACCATTGACGGGGTAAAAGTACTGGACAACGTATCCTTCATGGTGGGACGGGAGGACAAAATCGCCTTCGTTGGCGAGAACGAAATTGCCAACACCACCCTATTCAAGATTCTCATGGGGGAAATGGAACCGGACGAAGGCTCTTACAAGTGGGGGGTTACCATCACCAAGTCCTACTTCCCGATGGATAATTCCGCCTACTTCAACGACTGCGACCTCAACATGATTGACTGGCTGGGTCAGTACACGGCAGAAACCACCGAGACTTACATGAGAAGCTTCCTGGGAAAGATGCTGTTCTCCGGTGACGATGTGTACAAGCAGGTGAAGGTGCTGTCCGGAGGCGAGAAGGTGCGTTGTATGCTTTCCAGAATGATGCTGTTCGGTTCCAACTTCCTGGTGTTGGATCAGCCGACCAACCACCTGGACCTGGAATCCATCACCGCGGTGAACGACGGCCTTAAGGCTTTCAAGGGAAACATCATCTTCGCTTCCCATGACCATGAGTTCATCAGCACCATTGCCAACCGCATTATGGAAATCGATGCAGAAGGACATTTGACGGATAAGCTGTGCAGCTACGACGAGTATGTGGAGATGCAGGGTTAGTGATTAGTGGTTAGCGAATAGAATATGTAAAAAGAACGGTCGGAATCCTCAGGATGCCGGCCGTTTTCTTAATGTTCTTTATTCTGCAAAAATCCTCAGTATCTCCAGCACAACCTCTACCATTTGGTCCAGGCCTTCCGCGGTGGCGTGTTCGTACGGTCCGTGGAAGGCGTAGCCGCCGGTGCCCAGGTTCGGGCAAGGAAGTCCGCGGAAGCTAAGAATGGCGCCGTCTGTAGCTCCGCGAATTGGCACGGAAATCGGTTCGATTTCCAGGTTCTCGCAGGCTTTTCGAGCCACCTCCATGACCTCCGGGTAATCCTCCAGGATGTACGCCATATTCTGGTATTGATCCTGCAGGTCCAGTTCCACGGTTCCTTCACCATACTTCTCGTTGATGTACTTGGCAGAAAGGGCCATATCCTCCTTCATTCCTCGGAGAATTTCCTTGTCGTGTTCTCGAAGGATGTA
The DNA here is from genome assembly GCA_030525365.1 of Eubacteriales bacterium. Taxonomy (GTDB): domain Bacteria; phylum Bacillota; class Clostridia; order Peptostreptococcales; family Anaerovoracaceae; genus Mogibacterium_A. The sequence continues at coordinate 31,280 of JAUNEW010000008.1, read as the reverse complement.
CTGCAGGGTTGCCTCCGCCACAGAGCCTTCCATCTCTGTCAGATGGATGAAGCCTTCGTAATCCGAGGTGCACTCCGGCCGGCGGACTTTTGGAAGCATTTCATTGTACTCCATGGCCACTAGCGCGGCATTCACCATCACTCCTTTGGCGGAGCCAGGATGCACGTTGTTTCCGTGGAATTTTGCTGTGGCGCTGGCCGCATTAAAGCACTCGTATTGTACTTCTCCCACCGCTTCGCCATCCAGGGTAAAAGCATACTTCGCCCCGAACACATCTGTCCGGAAATCATCGGTGCCTCGTCCGATTTCCTCATCGGGGGTAAAAGCAACACACACCGGTCCGTGTGGAACTTCCGACAGTCTTTCCACTGCCGTCATGATTTCGGCGATGCCGGACTTATCGTCAGAACCAAGGATGGTGGTGCCGTCGGTGGTAATCAGGGTCTGTCTCGCCAGGGACCTTAGGTGAGGGAAGTCGGAAACTCTGAGCACCCGTCCACTTTCGCCTAGCTTCACATCCCCGCCGTCGTAATCTGGGATAACCTGTGGATTCGGCGTGTGCTCGCAGAAATCCGAGACCGTGTCCATGTGGGCGATTAGCCCGATGGCAGGGCAGTCTTCTTTCCCTTCCGTTGCCGGAATATGTCCATATACATAACAGTGTTCATCTACAAAAGCATCGGATACACCAAGTGCCTGCAGCTCCCTTACTAGCTCTTCGGCAAGGTGGAACTCACAGGCACTGGAAGGATGAGTTTCAGATTTTTCATCGCTTGGTGTCAGGATGCCGATGTAGTGAAGCAGTCTTTCCATTGCTTTCATCGGTAATCCTTTCGTTTGTTGAATATGTTTTTACAAATGTTGCGTGTAGATCGGTCTACCAGTCTTCCTCGAAGGTGAATTCTCTTGCGGAGTATTTGTCTACGAGATCAATCGCACATTCGATGTCGTGCTTGGAGACGATAGAACTCTGACTGTGTGGGAAACGGTCTACGATGGAGATTCCGGCAACTCGGGTGCCGTAGTATGCACGGTTCATGCTGGAAGCATCCGTACCACCTCTGTCCATTACGTCTCTCTGGTAATCGATGTTGTTCTCTTCGCAGGTACGAACCATTTCGTCTACCAGGTACTCGTCCAGCATTGCAGACGGGTTACCGAAGGTGACGCCAACTCCTTTTCCAACCTGGTTGCAGCCCTTGAGATCAGATGGATAGTAGTGATCTGGTGTTACGTCCAGGGAGACACCGATTTCCGGCTTGATGCGTTCTGCAGCAACTTCAGAGCCTCTGCATCCCACTTCTTCCTGTACGGTGAATACATAGTAGATATCATTCGGATACTGTCCGTGATTCTTCTTGATGGCTTCAATCATAACGTAGCAAGCAACCCGGTCGTCCAGGGACTTTGAGCAGATATGACCGTTCAGCATCTCATAGTATTTGCCGATGAATCCGCAGTAATCGCCAGGCTGTACGTGCTTCAGGGTTTCTTCCTTGCTGGTGCAGCCGATATCAATGTAGAGTTCCTGGGCCTTGTTGTGTACTTCTTCTACTGGTCCGTCGCAGCCTACTACGCCGATGACACCGTTCTGGAAGATTACCTTGTCGTTGTAGATGGAACTGGTCCAAGTCCAACCAACGCTGCAGACTTTGACTCTTCCATCTCCTTCAATGTGGGTAACCTGGTAACCAATCTCATCCATGTGAGCGGTATACATAATCTTCTTGCTGTTCTCGGAATCCGTTCCCTTCTTATAAGCAATCAGATTTCCCATGGCATCAACAGAATAACTGTCTACATAATCTTTGATTTCTCTTTTAATGATGGCGCGGACGTTCTTTTCTCTTCCGGAAACGCCCCAGGCCTGAGTGAGTTCTTCTAATAGTTTCATTTCTTTAATAACCCTTTCATCAGAATCATTTGTGTGTAAGGTAATGAGTCATTTCGTTCAACTACTGGAATCATAGCACAGGTTAACGGATTTTGCAACATTAAATAAAATATTATAAAATTAATGAAAATCGTTGACAATATATTGCAAATTGTATAATATTGAGAAAAGATATTTTCGTTCAACAACAAAAAACTAATAGCTAATTTGTATAACAGTCTAAATGTAGGTTCTAAGGAAAAGTAAAAGGGAAAAATCAAATACATCAAATTACGGAATCTACATTTATAGAGGGGTACTAGAAATGGAAAACACTCACAAATTACCAATCCGTATCAAGTTCGCCATGGCTTATGGAGATTTCGGTAAAAGTACGCTGAATATTCTGAACGCGTTCTTCCTGCTGTGGTTCTACACCGATGTGGCAAAGATTCCGGCAGCAGCAGCTACCGTTATCATGATGATAGCAAAGATCTGGGATGCGATTAACGACCCGATGATGGGTGTCATCTTGGATAAGACATCTTCTAAGGAAGGTAAATGTCGTGCATGGCTCAAGTATCTGTCCGTACCGGCAGGTATCTGCGTAGCACTTTCCTATTATGCACCACACCTGAAGCAGAGCCATCTGATTATCTTTGTAGCCATCACCTACCTGTTCCAGGGCATGGCACAGACTGCAACTAACGTGCCTTTCAACACACTGCTGGCAAGAATCACCACGGACAAGGATGAGCGTGTTAAGCTGGGTCAGTGGAGAGGATACGGAAACACCATCGCCAGCGTACTGGTAACTGCAACTGCACTGCCTTTCGTTAAGCTGATCGGCGGGGGAGATCAGACCAAGGGATTCTTCATCTTCGCGATTATTTGCGGCGTAATCTACGCAACATCTTTCCTGACAGTATATGCTGCAAGTAAGGGATTCGAAGAACCTTCCTATAAGATTGACAAGAACAGCCTGGACGAAAGAGTCAAGGCCGAGGCAGAGAAGCAGAGTGCGGGCGCTATCCTGAAGGCACTGGTAACCAACAAGTATGCACTGTTCGTATGCGTGGTTAACATTCTGTTCGTGATTTACAACGCACTGAATGGTGCCTCCATGGTATACTACCTGCAGTACAACCTGCACAACACCAACCTGATGGGCGTATACTCCACCATGTCTTCTGTTATCAGCTTTATCGCTATCGTTGGAATGGGTTACATGGGTAAGAAGTTCGGAAATGCCATGTCCTGCTCCCTGTCCAGTATTGCACTGGTTATCAGCTTCGGACTGCGTTTCATCACCCACGATGCTAGCCTGCCAATCCTGTTCTTCTGCTGGGGTTGCGAAGGTATCGGCGTTGGACTGTTCGCTCAGATGATTTATCAGTGCGCACTGGATTCCATGACTTACGGCGAGTGGAAGAGCGGTGTAGACAACGGCGGAACTATCATGTCCATCTTCACATTCGCACAGAAAGCTGGACTGGCTGGTGGTGGAATCCTGGCAAGCTCCCTGCTGACTGCATTCCATTATCAGGCATCTGCAGCAGAGCAGACTCAGACTATCCAGAACCTGTTCTTCGCCGAAATCGTTACGATTCCGCTGATTATCTTCATCATTCTGGTATTCGCATTCTATCGTCTGTCTAAGCTGGAGAAGCAGCTGCCGATGATGCAGGCCGAAATCGATGCAAGAAAAGCAGAGGAAGAAAAGCTTTTCGAGGAAATCGAAGAAGAAGCTGCAGAGAAGAAGGAAGCAGTGAAAGAAGAAGTGAAAGCCGAAAGTTTGGAAGAATAAGCAGAACGCAGGAAAGCGGGGCGGGTTATCCGCACCGCTTTCTTTTATCAGAGAAAAAGGAGTAATTCAATGGATGAGATGATTAAAGCCCTTCAGGGGCTGGTCCATTTCGAAAGTGTGGCGGAGCCAGAAGGCGCAGAATATCCATACGGCAAAGAGGTGAGCCGGGCGAAGGATTACGTGCTTTCCTTGGCGAAATCCATGGGAATGAAGACGGTGGATGCCGGATCCTATGCCTACGTAGAAATCGGTGAGGGAGAGAAGCTGATTGGAATGCTGGCACACCTGGATGTGGTACCGGCGGGAGATGGCTGGACGAAGGCGCCCTTCGGCGGCGAGATTGCAGATGACCGGATGTATGGCCGTGGCACCACTGACGATAAGGGGCCGGTAATCGCCGCATTATATGCCATGAAGGAACTTCTGGAGCAGAAGAAGCCTCTTCAGAAACGAATTCGCCTAATTCTGGGACAGACCGAGGAAAATGGGGAATGGGAGGACATTGAAGCCTATCTGGAAGCGGAAGAAACGCCGGATTATGGTTTTACCCCGGATGGAGATTTCCCAGCCATTCAGTGCGAGAAGGGGGCCATGGTTTTCGAAATTAAGATGCCCCTTGAGGGAAGCGGAATAACATCGGCAGAAGGAGGAACGGCGCCCAACATGGTGCCGGGCCATGCGGTGCTTAAGACGACAGATGGAAATTACGAGGCAGAGGGCAAGGTTTGTCACGGCTGCGCCCCGTGGCTGGGTGTGAACGCCATTTCGCTGGCGGCTACGAAGCTAACAGAAGCAGAGCCGAACTCGGTCTTTGGAAAGATGTATCAGGATTTGATAGGGGAAACCATATACGGAGAACGCCTTGGAATCGCCGATGAAGACGCAGAAAGCGGAAAGCTCTCGCTGAACGTAGGGACGATTTCTTCCGATGGAAAGGATGTTACTTTGATGGTGGATATTCGGTATCCAGCCAGTAGCAATCCGTCTGATATTGAGGAGACGTTCTGCGAGAAGTTCGGGGCCTACGGCGGGGTGTCCAACTGTGTCTATCAGGTAAAACCACTTTTCATTCCGTCGGATAGCCCGGTGCTGCAGGCACTGCTGTCTTCCTACTGGAAGCACACGGGAGATGAAAGCGCTCCGGTAATCATCGGCGGCGGAACTTATGCCAAGGCCATGCCGGGCATCGTGGCTTTCGGACCGAATTTCCCGGGACATGAGAACCGGGAACATATGGAAGATGAGTACATTCTTCTGGAGGACTTTCGGAAACTCCGGGAAATCTACCGAGATGCACTGGAGAACTTACTGGAAATATAGGAAAGAAAACGACGCCCCGTAGGAGCGTCGCTTTTTCGTAGGTTATTCTTCTTCCAAAGTGGCCAGTGCCTTGGTGTAGGAAGCGGCGATGTGGTTCCGCATGGATTCCTCGGCCTTTGCAAGGTCACCTTCTTCGATGGCTTCCAGAATTTCCCGGTGCTGCTTCAGGATGTCCTGCCGGTTCTCGGACTGCAGTTCGTATTTCTTCGAGAAAAGGGTAGACTGAATGCGGATCTTCCTTGCTGCATCGGTGAGTCTGGAATTTCCCGCCTGCTCATAGAAAATGGTATGGAAAGAATCACTGTAGTAATTCCATTCCTCGTTATCAATGTTCTCCTCGGATTTCGAGAGGCACATCTTAAGAGCCGCCACAGTGCCCCCTCTCTTGTCCGAGGATGTGGAAGCCCGTAGGGCGATGACATCGAATTCCGTGAGGAGCATGTAGATTTCTGCCATATCCTGCCGGGTGAATTCCATGACTTTCATTCCAGCATTGGAGCGGTATTCGATGAGGCCGTCCTGTTGCAGTCGGAAGAGGGCTTCCCGGATGGGGGAAGAACTGACGCCGTACATTTCGTGCAGCTTCTTGATGGTGAGCTTCTCACCGGCCAGCAGATTCCGATTCAGAATGTCATCTCGAATCGCCGTGTAGATTCGTTCGCTTACGGTTGCGTTCGTTAAATTCATGGGTGTATCCAGTTATCCTTTCGCTGCGGAGAGGGAAATAAATTCCCGGATCCGCTGGTGTCTAATATTCGTTAGTTGTTTTTCTTGTAGTCTTCCAGAGCATACATCATGCTGAACTGCAGGTGGGCGCGAATCAAATCGGCGGCCTTCTCATAGTCTTTGTCCTTAACTGCCTGATAGATTCCCTCATGCCGCTGATAGATTTCCGATTCCGTTCCTTCCTTGGAATAGATGAAGGACATGAGTTCCATGCGAGCTCCCATCTTCTCCGCAGTTTCGTCTAGAAACTGGTTGTCGGAATACTTGTAGAAGAGGTCGTGGAACTTACCGGAGGCGGCGCCCCAGGTGTCGTAGTCCCCCTTCGCAAGGGCTTCTCTCTCCGTCTCGATAACGGATTCCAGTGCGTCAATCAGCGGTGCCATGGTAAAGGCGTTGGTGCAGAACCGAAGGGCCATGACCTCCAGTTCCGCGGTGAACTGGAACAGTTCGCGGATTTCTCCTTCGCCGAAGTTGACGACCTTCATCCCCTTATTGGGAAGGTAAGTTACCAGTCCGTCTGCACTGAGACGGGTTAGCGCTTCTCGAATGGGGGTGTGGCTGACGTTGAACTGTTTCTTTAGCATGGTCAGCGTCAGATTCTGCCCCGGTTTCAGTTCCTGATGGGTGATGGCGTGGTACAGTTCATTGTATATTTCATTGGTTAACGTGTTATCGGTAGACATCTATTTTCCTTTCTGTCATATCCTGTTAATCGATTTCAAACAATAAATCTGATTTTGAAAATAATAATCTTGCAAATTTGATGATTTGTAAGGTTTAACAATCATAATTTTATAATATTTCGAGAAATATTACAACTGTATCCGGAGATTGTTTCAAAATAATTGCAAATTTCTTCATATGTTGGAAAACCCCGGGACTAAAGTCCCAGGGCTTCTCTTGCTTCGTCAAATTTGTTTTTTAGAATCAGGCGGTTTACCTGATCTTCGGTTTCGATTCGCTTCTTTTCGGCTTCAAAGATATCACTGCCGAAATACTTCTTGTAGATGGATTTCCGGTAAGCTCTTCCGCTCATCTCCCGCATGGTGCCATCTTCCAGAATGAAAATCCGGTCCGCACATCCGGTGATGGTGAAGAAGTCGTGGGAAACCATGAGAATCGTTCCCTTGTATGTCCGAAGAGCCTTTTCCAAAGCCACCTGTGCATAGCAGTCCAGATGACTGGTGGGCTCATCTAGCAACAGAATAGATGCATCCGATTGGAAGAGTTCCTCTAGCTGCTGCAGGTTTCGCTCCCCGCCGGAAAGTTTCTGACCATCCGAAGCATCCGTAATCTGACGGAAATATCCAACCTGTTCTCCCAGGCCTTTATTCTCTAAGATTCGGTTCACATCTCGGAGCAAGCTGGATTTGCCGGTGCCGTTGGCGCCCACGATGGCAATTCGATCCCCCGCCTGAACGGAGAAGGTAATGTCCCGAAGAATTTCTCGATCGTAGGACAAGGTGTAGTTCTCCACGGTAAAAGCAGTTCCCTCTCCCTCCGGTACCTCCGGAAAGGCAAAGTGGTGATTCGGAATTTCCAGGAAAGGATCTTCTCCCTTGAGGTTCTTCATTCGCTCCACCAGCTTCTTCCGAGCTTGAAGCTGTCGTCCTTTCTTCGGATCCGATGTGAACTCCGCACTCTTACGGAGCCGGTTCACCAGCTTCTGCTGGGAATCGATGTAATCCCGGTAATCCTTCGCTCTTTCAAATAGTTCGATTCTCGTCTCCAGAAGCCAATGGTTGTATTCGGCGAAAGTCCCCGGAAATTCCTGCAGCTGCATGTTCTCGATGTGGAGCACTTTATCAAAGCATTGGCTGAGAAGCAGTCTGCTGTGGGTAATGGTGAGAATGGTGCCGTCGTATCCGTTAATCAGGCGCGTCAGCCCAATTAGATTCTCGAAATCCAGGAAAACATCCGGTTCGTCCATAATAAGAAGTTGTGGCTTGAGAAGCATATTCCGGATGATGTACAGGAGCTTGTATTCGCCACCGCTGATCTTGTCCACAGAGTTTTCTTCAATGTGGGTGAGTCCGGCAACAGAAAGCTGCTTTCGAATGTTAGACTCGTAGTTGTATCCGTCTACCGCATCAATCTGATCCATGACTTTCTGGTACTCTTCGTAGAGGGCGTCCAAATCTTCTGCGATGCTCATTTCCTGGGTAAGTCGGTCGGCTTCGGCGAGAAGTTCTCGGAAATCCCGTGCGAGGAAGTCAAAGACGGAGTCTTCCTTCGTCTCGTGTTCCACGAACTGTCCCACGTAACCGGTGCGGAAGTTTCCGCTCCTGCGGATGAGACCATCGTAGGTATAATCCTCCTCGTGAAGCAGAAGCTGCACCAGAGAGCTCTTTCCGCAGCCATTGCTGCCGATGAGAACGGCATGGTCGCCAATTTCCAGGTCAAAGGAAATATCTTGATATAATTCTTTCTCCGGATAACCGAAGGATATGTGATCAAACTGTATTAATGACATGGTGTTCCTTTCATTCTGCAATTAGTTCTACTCATTATATCAGATTGTGAACAGATTTCTATCATGAATTTGATGCTTATTGGAGCCGGAAATCTGATATAATAGAAAAGCTGCTTTTAGCAAAGGAAAATACGTGGGATTTCGAAGGGGAAATCTCTAGAGATAGA
>JAUNEW010000008.1:0-22814 GCA_030525365.1 Eubacteriales bacterium | reverse complement strand
GCTTTTAGCAAAGGAAAATACGTGGGATTTCGAAGGGGAAATCTCTAGAGATAGACGGAAGATTGTAAAAGGAGAAGAATATGAACCGAAAAGAAATACGGGAAATCAAGAAAAGAATTCAGCCGGAGCTGGAGAACTTCGGTCACATCTACGGATGCTATGTGAACGCTGCCAAGGAAGTGGTGGCGGAGATGGATATGCAGGTGATTCAGATGAATCAGGAGGAGAAGGAGATGTACTCGGGTATTTTCCGCAAAACCCTGTCCGGAAGTCTGGGAAAGAACCTGATGAATCTGGAGTTCGCCACTTCCCAGGTGGGCGCCAGCGATGAACACCAGCTTTTGCAGGGACTTCGCATGTCTCATCTGGGAGATGAGAACCTGCGGAAAGTAATGTATCGGCAGATTATTGACTCTCTGGTGGTGGATGAAACCAGCTACGTAATTCTGATGTTGGCGGATACCTATGACGTGCCATATAAGCAGGGAAACGACGAGGAGTGGGATGAGGATTCCACGGATCAGTTCGATTATTTCATCTGTGCCATCTGCCCGGTGAAGGATTCCAAAGCCGCCCTTCGCTACATGGCGGAGGACCACTTCTTCCGGGGCGCTTCTACGGGAAGTGTGCTGGGAAATCCTCAGGCAGGATTCATGTTCCCATGCTTTGACGATCGAACCACCAATGTCTACAGTGTGCTGTACTATTCCAGAAGTTCCTCGGAGATTCACGAGGAGCTGATTCAGGGGTTGTTCAACCTGGAACATACCCCGATTGCACCGGAGAAACAGCGGAATGCTTTCGGAGGGGCCTTGAGCGAGGCTTTGGAAGAGGAATGTAGCCTACCGGTGGTTCAGGCGGTGCACGCATCCCTTCGCCAGCGGATTGAAGAGCACAAGGAAAGTCATGACCCCAATGCACCGGTAATTCTCATCGATGAGGTGAAGGAGATTCTCAAGGATAGCGGGGTGTCCGATGAGCGGATTGAGAATTTCAGCGAGACTTGCCGGAGATATTTTGATGACGAAGAGGCACTGAATCCAAGCAATATCATTGAAAGCCGGAAATTCAAAGTGCACACGCCGGAGACGGACATCACCGTGGATCCGGAGCAGATTTACTCTATCCGCACCCAGGTAATCGACGGCCGGGAATACCTTCTGATTCCCATGTGCGAAGGCGTCACGGTGAACGGCGTGGATATTCGGACAGAAGAGGAAACAGTGATTAGTGAGTAGAGTAGTGGATAGTGTTCAGTGGTTAGTGACCAGTGGATAGTGGCTAGTGATTAGTGGTTAGTGAATAGTGGCCGGTAAAAAAGTGGCGATTGCATTCCATACCGATGCAATCGCCATTTTTCTTATTCGCTTTCTTCTTCCGGCGCTTCCGTTGGCACGCTGTAGGCCGCTAACCGGCCCACATTGTTGTTGGCGCCCATGACCCAGAGAACGTCTCCCTTCTGGATTCGAAGGTACACGTTCGGCATAATTACCGGGTACCCATCCTTCTGGATTCCAAGAATCATGCAGTGAGTCTTGCTGAGAATGCTGGAGTTAATGATGGATTGACCGCAGTAGGGTTCCGAACCGGTGACCTCAATGGCCAAGCAGGCCAGGGCATGCTGGGTGTAAGGGTAGTCACTTTCCATGAATTCTTCCAGGGTTCGGATGCGTCTCTCCACGTCTGGGAACAGCATCTCCTTAATTTTCAGAATATCGTTCATCTGCCCCACCAGGTACAGCTTGTCTCCGGCCAGCACTTTGAAGCTGCCGCCTGGCAGTGTGTAGGTGTGCTTGCCTCGCCGAATCTTGGTGACCAGAATGTTGTTATACTTTCCGAAAGCCAGTTGTTCCAAGGTCTGCCCGATGTAGTCCGCATCTTTTGGCACATAATAAGAGACAATGTGAATGTCTTCGTCTAGCCATTCCTGCTCCCCCTGGGCGGCAGCCACCCGGCTCAGGGTTTTTTCGTTCAGATTCCGAAGGAACCGAGTCTCCAATTGCAGATAAGACGTAGCCACAATATCCGTCTTGCTCATGGCGAGAATGGCCAGTAGCGCCACCCCCAGCAGAAGCATTCTCCGGGCGCCATAGATGTGGTGAATCGGAATGAAGGCGATGTAGGCGATAGCCAGAATGTTCAGAAGAGACAGAATCATCAGCGGCGGACGGTTCGCCTTGCTGTCTAACCATAGTTTGGTAAAAGTAGTATCCCGAAGGCGCAACATCGGCCGAGCAAATATGACGATGACGATGTACACCAGAAGACAGGTGATGATTCCCGCTGCATTCTTTGGAATTATTTCCAGAAGCGCCGGATAGACGAGGCGAATTCCCGCCAGGGCTGCTACCAGCATGATGATGCCATACAGGAGAAGGCTGGATAGGAAGTTTCGAATCATAACCATCCAGTCCGGTGTATGGTCGGTTTCGTCCTGGTTGCTGGCGGTGTACTGGTCCAGAACACGAAGAAGTTTCTTCGGTAGGTGATTTCGCGTAAACCTCGCCACCGTTCCGGAATTTCGGATGAGTACCGGAGTTACCAGAGTTGTCAGGATAGAAGCCGCCACGATAACCGGATAGAGGTATTCATCCATCACACCCAGAGAGATTCCAAGAGAGGCGATGATGTAGGAGAATTCTCCAATCGGTGCCAGACTGAATCCGCTCTTGAGGGCGGTCTCCATCTTCTGGCCGGAAAGAATCATTCCCAAGGTGGCAAAGATGAGCTTGGCCACTACCGCAATGATGGCGATGGGAATAATGGAGGTCCACCTTTCGGCAATCACCGCCGGATCCACCTTCATTCCGACGGAAACGAAGAAAATAACGGCGAACATGTCTTTGATGCTACCGGAGGCTTCTTCCACTTCTTTTCCATGATGGGTACCGGCGAAGAAAGAGCCGGCTAGAAAAGCGCCTAATTCTACGGAGAATCCTAGTTCCTTGGCCAGAAGTGCCAAGGTGAAGCAGAGTCCCAGCGAGACTGCAATCAGCATTTCTCGGTTCAGCAGTTCCATAATGCGGTTCATAATGGTGGGAAGAAAATAGATTCCCACCACGAACCATACCAGCAAGTAACATCCCATTAGGAGAAGTTTCGACACCACGCTGCTTCCACTTCCTTGTCCCACGGAAAGGGAGGCCAGAATGACCATGAGAAAGACGCTGACCAAATCTTCCATAATCAGCTCGCCCATGACCAGTGATGTATATTTCTCACCGGTTACCTTCAAATCTTCAAAGCATTTCTGGATTACCACGGTGGAACTGATGGCCAGCATGGCGCCCAGGAATACGCAGTTCATCTGAGAGAGACCAATCAGGTCTCCGAACAGATAGCCGACAACCATGACGCCGCCGATTTTGACCAGTGCCGTGACAATGGCGGTACTGCCTACGCTTAGAAGCTTGTGGAAATCAAATTCCAGCCCGATGTGAAAAAGGATAATGATGACACCGATTTCGCTTAGTGTATCAATGGCAGGAACGTCCTCCACGTTGAAGAACATGGGGAAGTAGGGACTGATTAGAAATCCCACGGCAATGTATCCTAATATCACGGGTAGGTGGATTTTCTTGAAGATAACGCCGACCACGCCGGCGGAAAGCAGCATCATGGCAAGATCGATAACCAAGGATGGAATATGCATAACGGAAATCTCTCCTTTCGAATCAGAAGAACCATTCATATGGTCTAATTATACCAAAAATCAATTTCCCACGGGGGAAAACAACCAAAAAAGGCGGAAAAGAACTGGAATTACAGAATTCAAGTTAGAAAATATTTACAATTTAGAATAATTTATGATACACACTAAAAAATTCTTTGATAAATTATTATTTTTTACAAAAACTATTGAAATCCTGTATTTGGTTCGGTACAATAGGTTCCGTTGATACTTTTTTTAAAGGGAATCTATAGAGTGTTGAATTTGGTTAATGAATAGTTGGAGGGAGCAATGTTACAAATTATTGAACGAGTAAATGATTCTGTGAATGCTTTCATCTGGGGCGTTCCATCCATGATCTGCATCATCGGAGTGGGACTTCTTCTAACGTTCCGGACGAAAGGTCTTCAATTTCGGAAATTCGGATATGTTCTGAAGCATACATTTGGAACAATTTTCAATAATAAGGAAGCGGAAGAGGGTGCGCTGACTCCTTTCCAGTCGGTCTGTACTGCACTGGCAGGAACGGTAGGCACCGGTAATATCGCCGGCGTCGCAGGCGCCATTGCACTGGGTGGTCCAGGGGCTGTGTTCTGGATGTGGTGCTCTGCACTTCTGGGAATGTGCACCAAGTTCGCAGAGGTAACCCTGGCCGTTCATTTCAGAGAGCGGAATGACAAGGGGGACTGGGTTGGCGGTCCGATGTATTACATTAAGAATGGCCTAAGTAAGAAGTGGCAGATTCTGGCAGTTCTCTATTCCATTCTGGGCGTTCTCACCGTATTCGGTACCGGAAATGCCACTCAGGTGAACACCATCGTGGCATCGGTGGATTCCGCATTGACGAATTTCAATGTGGCAGGTGGAAAGACTCTGTCTACCATCAACCTTTGCATCGGCATTCTGATTGCGGTTCTTGTGGCAATGATTCTGCTGGGTGGAATCAAGCGAATCGGTAACGTAACATCTAAGTTAGTTCCTTTCATGGCAGTATTCTACATTGTCATGGGTTTGGTACTGGTAGGTATGAACTACGATAGAATTCCGACAGTCTTTGCTTCGATTTTCGAAGGCGCCTTCAATCCTCGTTCGGTAACCGGTGGCGTGGTGGGCTCTCTTTTCATCAGCATGAGAAGAGGTGTATCCAGAGGTATTTTCTCCAATGAAGCCGGTCTGGGAACCGGGTCCATCGCCCACGCCAGTGCAGATGTAGCCCACCCGATTCAGCAGGGAATGTGGGGAATTTTCGAAGTATTCGCGGATACCATCGTCATCTGCACATTGACGGCATTGGCAATCCTCTGCAGCGGCATCAACATCAATTATGGACAGGCAGCTGGCGCAGAGCTGACCATCAGTGGATTTACCCACACCTTTGGCGGATGGATTTCCATTCTGCTGGCAGTGGCTCTCTGTTGTTTCGCCTTCTCCACCATCCTGGGCTGGGGTCTGTACGGCTCCCGCTGTATCGAATACCTCTTCGGTCGGAAGGTGGTCAAACCGTTCATCGTCGTATATGCACTGGTAGCCATCGTTGGCGCAACCATGGATCTGGGACTTCTTTGGTCCGTGGCAGATACCTTCAATGGCCTGATGATTATCCCGAACCTGATTGCCGTATTCTTGCTTTCCGGAACGGTCATCAAGTTGGCGAAGGATTACTTCTCGGCTCCCGAGAAAGAACGTCTCCAGATGGACCGGTAAAAGTAGCCTCCAATTTTCAAAACGTTGAAATTATATACATTTCTTGAGAAGAGAACTCGTCCGAAAGGGCGGGTTCTTTTCCTGTGCATGAAAAACAGAAAATATAAAGGGTAAAAATTTGGACTATACGATATCAAAAAAACAATTAAGTTTCTTGAAACAATTTAATATAAAGGACTTGATTGTTTTTCTGGACATCAAAAAAACAATTTGAAAAGCAATAAAATCTTAATAATTTCTTAATATTAAACTAATCGTATATTAATAATTTCCTGGTACACTAATAGAGTCAAAGAGTGTGAGTGAATTCTAGGAGAAATTATGGCATATAACGTTCTATCTTATTTCATATTTCTGCCGGTGGTAATGGCGGTGTATCAGGTAACGCGGAAGCAATACCGATGGTGGGTGCTGCTGGCCGCCAGTCTGTTATTCTTCTGGATGATCAGTAAGGAGTTGATTATCTGGGCGCTGATTACCGCAGGAATCACCTGGTGGACCGGAATCGGGATGGATTCCATACAGAAGAAAATCAAGGCGATTGACCGGAAAGACAAGGCGCAGCGAAATCAACTGAAAGCGAAATCGAAGAAAATTCTTCTTCTGGGAATGCTTAGCGTTGTCGGAATTCTGGTGGGATTGAAGTATACTGCTTTTACCCTGGAAACCATCCAGCGGATTATGCACCACTTCGGCGGAAGGGGAACCTTCCCGGCGCTTCGAATTCTGGTTCCGGTGGGAATTTCCTTCTACACCCTGCAGGCGGTGAGCTATCTGCTTGACGTGTTCTGGAAACGGGAACAGGCGGAGAATAATTTTTTCAAGGTGTTGTTGTTCCTGACCTTCTTTCCGACGGTAATGGAAGGGCCGATTCTGGAGTGGAGCGATACGAAGGAAACCCTGTATCAAGGAGAGCCGATTCAGGGAGAGAATATGGCTCATGGAATTTTTCGAATTGTATGGGGTCTCTTCAAGCGGATGCTGATTTCCGACCGGCTCAACACGGCGGTGGTGATGTTCTATCAGCCGAAGGGTCACTTCAGTGGGGCAATGGTCCTGATGGCAGCGATTGTGACCACCGTTCAGCTGTATCTGGAATTTTCTGGAACCATCGATATTGTTATCGGTTCCGCCCGAATCTTCGGGGTGGGGCTTCCGGAGAATTTCCGCCAGCCTTTCCAAGCGAAGAGTGCAGCGGAGTTCTGGCGGAGATGGCACATCACTCTGGGACGGTGGTTCAAGAATTACATCTTCTACCCAGTGACAACTTCATCCTTGGTCAAGAAGTGGGGTAAGTTCGGTCGGAAGAACTGCGGAAAGTACATCACCATGGTGGTGACCAGTGCGCTGGCATTGTTCCCGGTGTGGATGTTGAACGGTCTGTGGCATGGGCCGAAATGGCCGTACATACTGTATGGTGTATATTATTTCATCATCCTTCTGGCGGAGGTAATGCTGGAGCCGGTGGGAAAGAAGATGCGCCAACTGATTCATGTGTCCGATGATAACCCTTGGATTCAGCGGTGGCATATGGTGAGAACTTGGGTGATTATCATCACCGGTGAGATGCTCTTCCGGGCCAACAGTTTCCATCAGTTCCTGACCCTGTGTAAGAACCTGTTCAAGGGTCCATTTATCAGCGATGGGATGGTGAATTCCCTGTTGTCTCTCAAGCTAGATCCGGGAGATTGGTTCATCATCCTGATTGGAACGGTAATTGTATTCGCAGTAGATGCGCTTCTGGAACGGAAGCCGGATTTGTTCGAACATTTCCCAAAGCTGCCTACCGTATATCGGTGGGGCATCTATTACGCGATGATTCTGTCCATCGTGATATTCGGAGCTTATGGAGCTGGGTATCAGACAGTGGATCTGATCTATGCGGGATTCTAGGATGAATTCCAAGTTGATTTTAACAAGAGAGGTGACAGCTATGGAAAAGAAAAGGCATATGAAAAGAAATCTCCTGTTTGTCGGAATTCTGTTCCTTCTGATATATCTTCCGGGATTGCTGATGACACCCCAGTTTGTGTTAAAGCACCATCTGGGTGCCGGGAGAAATGCCATATATTCCAGAATCGCTTGTGAGCCGGCGAATTCTGTGGATGTGCTGGTTATGGGAGACAGTGAAAGCTATACCAGTGTTTCGCCCATGAAGCTCTGGAAGGAAAACGGATATACCGTCTACGCGGCGGGGCAGCCGGGAGCAAACCTGGGAGATACCAGGAACGTGCTTAAGGTGGCCTTGGAAAGCCAGAAGCCGAAGGTGATTCTGCTGGAAACCCACAGCTTGTTCCGTTCGCGGAATGGAAAGATTAACCAGAAGCAGTCAGCGCTGGCGGAGAAGCTGTACAATGCTCTTCCGATGCTTCGGTATCACAACGCTTGGAAACAGTTCTTCCCACAGCGGCTTCATGCCAGCTACAAGGGATTCAATATCAGTGGAAAGGTGAAACCCTACACCGGAAGTGATGATTACATGAATCAGAATCAGAAACCGGATGTAATCGATAAGGAGAACCTGCAGGATTTGAAGGCCATCCGGAAAGTGTGTAAGGATCACAATATCCAGCTGATTCTCTACTCTGCACCTTCCCCAAAGAACTACAGCATGACCCGAAACGTAACGCTGACGAAGCTGGCGAAGAAGATGAAGCTTCCTTACGTGGATTTGAACATGAAGACGCAGGAACTGGGAATCGACTGGAAGACGGATACCCGGGACAAAGGCGATCACTTGAACATTTCTGGAGCGCTGAAGACCACAGCATTCTTCCAGAAGTACCTTTCGAAGAACTGCAACCTTCCAGATCATCGGAAGGATTCCCTCGTTGCTTCCAAGTGGAATAAGACCTACATGGAGTACGCAGCGGTAGAGGAAAAGAAGATGAGCAAGATTAACGAAAAGAAGAACGACACTCCGGCGGAGACACTGATTGTAGCCGAGAAGGACAGCGGCACCATTCAGGAATAAGAGACGAGGGAGGAAAATAATGAATCAGAAACACACCATTCTGGATATATTCGAAGAGACCGCTGTTACCCATAGAAAGCGTCTGGCGGTCAAAGATCCGAAGGAGGAGATGACCTATGGACAGCTGTTCGAGGGAGCACAGCGAATGGGGGCAGAGATTGCAGCGTTTCTTCAAGAAGATGGAAAGAAGACGATTTCAAATGGCTATCCCATCGCGATTCTAGCGGAGAAAAGCTGCGTGGAACTGACCGCGGTATTAGCTACGATTTATGCGGGAGGCTTCTACGTATGCATCAATCCAGAGCAGACGGAAAGCCGAATTGGAAGCATTCTGGAGGTTCTGGAACCGGAGCTGGTAATTGTGGCGGATTCGGAGAGAGACAAGCTGGCAGGAGCCGGTTATAAGGGGCGAAAACTTTCTTTGGACTCGTTGGTGGATTCCGTGGAAGCGGTTAGGACATCGGAAGAAGAGCTGGAAATTCTTCGAGAAATTCGAAAGAACATGAAGAGTAGGGATCCTCTTTACGGGATTTTCACCTCTGGATCCACGGGAACTCCGAAATGTGTGCTGGTGGAACAACAGTCGGTGATGGATTTCATCGGACATTTCGTGGAAATCTTTGGTTTCACATCAGAGGATATCATCGGAAATCAGGCGCCCTTCGACTTTGACGTATCGGTCAAGGATATCTATTCCGCCTGGTTCACCGGTGCATCTCTACTCCTGATTCCAAGAGAATACTTCTCCACACCGCCCCGGCTCTTGGATTACATCTGCGATAACCATGTGACCAATCTTACCTGGGCCGTATCGGCACTGTGTCTGGTATCGGGGCTGAAGGGCTTCGGGTACCGGGTGCCGACAGAGTTAAGGAGGGTGATGTTCTCTGGAGAGGTCATGCCGGCGAAGCAACTTCGCATCTGGCAGGAAAATCTTCCGGAGACTTGTTTCGTCAATCTGTACGGCCCTTCGGAGATTACCTGCAACTGCACCTATTACGATGTGTCGCATCTGGTCGAGAAAGACGAAAAGCTTCCGTTGGGCCAAGTCTTCCCAGGCCGCAAGGTGTTGCTTCTGGACGATGAAGACCGGGTGGTTGCCGAACCGGCTGTGCCAGGCGAAATCTGTGTCATGGGAGAATCCCTGGCCAGGGAGTATTACCACAACCCAGAGCAGACGGAGAAGCACTTCGTGAATTATACCGATTCAACGGGGAATTCTCAGAGAATGTATCGGACCGGAGATCTGGCGGTGCTGGGAGAAGACGGGCAGATGTATTTCGCCGGTCGTAAAGATTTCCAAATCAAACACATGGGACACCGCATCGAACTGGAAGAAATTGAACTTCGGATGAACGGGCTAGAAGGGGTGAATCATAGTTGTTGCTCCTATGATTCCAAGCGAAGCCGACTGACGGCGTATTACACCGGGGAAGCGGGTGTCGCTACGGTGCATCAGGCGCTAAAAGAAAAATTACCCCTCTACATGATTCCGGCGAAATTCAAGCACGTGAAGGAATTCCGCTTGAATAAGAACGGAAAAATCGATCGGAAAGTATTAGACCAATTGGAGGTGATGGAATGAAGATAAGGGAAAAGGAAATCTGCCAGGCCGCAGAGGCCTTTGGAACCCCCCTTTATATTTTCGATACGGATGCGCTTCTCGACCGATTCCGGTATTTTCGAAAGTATCTGGGAGAGGAAATCTCCCTGACCTACTGCATGAAGACCAATCCATTCCTGACGGCAGAATCTCTTCCGGAGGCGTCACGAATTGAAGTGTGTTCTGATGGAGAATTCCGAATCTGTAGGACACTGAAGATTCCCCCGGAAAGATTGCTGATTTCTGGGGTTCTAAAGAGGGAGACGGATCTTCGGGAAATTCTGGATTATTGTGGAAATCAGGCGCTTTATACCGCAGAGTCTCCTGCGCAGCTGGAACTTCTGAACCATCTGGGAGAAGAGAGGGGGCTGGCGCTTTCGGTCCTTCCAAGGTTGACCTCTGGAAGCCAGTTCGGAATGGATGAGGACACCATTCTTTCTTATATTGCCAATAGAAAATCTTATCCTGGTGTGGAGTTCCGGGGAATTCACTTTTTCTCCGGCACCCAGAAGCACCGGTTGGCGAAACATCGGAAAGAACTTCTAAAGCTCGATGATTTCTGCAGGCGGCTGGAGCAGGAAGCCGGATTCCGAGTACCCATGATTGAATACGGAAGCGGATTTGGCGTTCCCTACTTCCAAGATCAGGAAGAAGATGTTACCACACCGGAATCGTTAGGGGAATTTCAGGAGATGGTCCACTCCATGACGTGGAAAGGCGAATTCACCCTGGAGATGGGACGAGCCCTGGCCTACGATACCGGTTTGTACATTACAAAGGTCTGCGACGTGAAGAAAAATAATGGAAAGAATTACGCCATTACCGATGGCGGTATCCATCAGCTCCATTACGACGGGCAGATTCGAGGTATGTACTGTCCGGAAGTTCAGGTGCTGCCGGAAGAGATGAACCGAGAAGAAAAACAACATTATTCTATCTGCGGTTCCCTTTGCACCACCAACGATATATTAATCGGCGACTTTGAATGCCGGCCGCTTCAAGCAGGAGATTTACTTGCTTTTGGCCGGGCAGGCGCCTATTCTGTCTATGAGGGGATGAGCCTCTTCTTAAGTCACGAACTCCCAGGGGTGGTGCTGTGGAACGAAGATCAAGGCATCCGGCCGGTTCGACTGCAGACCCAGACCTATCCGCTGAATACACCGGAGATTCGGTAAAAGTAAGTTAGTGTAGATTAGATGAACGTACCAGATGTACGAGAAAGAAGGAGAATTATGAACGAGTTACTGGATATTTTGAATGAGATTGATGATACAATAGACTACGAGAACGAAACAAAGCTAATTGATGACCATCTGCTGGATTCCTTTTCCATTATTTCTCTGGTCAGCGAACTGGAAGATGCCTTTGACATCTCCATTGACGCGGCGGAAATGACGCCAGAGAATTTCAATTCTGCGGAGAATCTGTGGAAGATGGTGGAAAGACTGCAAGAGGAAGCATAGAAATGGAAGAAGAAAAGCGCCGGATACTGATTGCAGAGGATGATGGAGATATTATCCAGGTGCTGAAGATGTATCTGTCCAATGCTGGATTTGAATTGCTAACGGCTCGGAATGGGATGGCGGCCTATCAGATTTTCTGTAAAGAGAAGGTAGACGCGGGAATTTTCGATATTATGATGCCGCGGATGGATGGGTATCACTTGATTAAGAAAGTTCGCGAGACTTCTAATATTCCGATTATTGTTCTTTCCGCGAAGAAAGAAGATACGGATAAGATATTCGGACTGGATATTGGCGCCGATGATTACATCACGAAACCATTCAACCCATTGGAGGTGGTGGCTCGGGTGAAGGCAGTCCTTCGCCGTTTCTACGACTTGAACCCTACACCACCGGTGGATGAAGAGAAGACGCAGCTAGTCTTTGAGAACATCCGAATTGATAAGCTGAAACATCAACTGTACAAAGATGGCAAAGAAATCTACACAACTCCAGCAGAGCTAAGTATTCTAATACTTCTCATGGAGAATCGGGGAAGAGTCTTTACAAAGATTCAAATTTACGAATATTTGAACGGCAACTATTGTCCCAGCGATGAGAAATCCATTACGGTGCATATTTCCAATATCCGGAATAAGATAGAGGAGGACAAGAAGAATCCCCGGTTCATTGTAACGGTGCGAGGCCTGGGATACCGTTTCTGTGGGGATGACCTTAAGGACGATGATGACGAGAAAGATGAATAATATTCGGAAGAGCTTATGAAAAGAACGAAAGCAAAGAAAAGTGAAAGTCTCTCCATGATTCTAATGAAGGGATTCGTGGCACTGGCGGTAATCGGTATCGTATTGGTGATTATACTTTTTGTGACGAATTATTATCTGCCGAAGTTGTTCCATATTCAGCCGAAGACGTACAATATCGAATCCTATGCGGACAAGCTAAGGCAGGAGAGATATACGGAAATCCCGACGAAAAGTATCTTCGGAAAGAGCGGATACATAGAAGTTCTGGATGAAGATGCCAATGTAATCTATAGTAGCCGACAGAAATCCAGAAAGCACTATGACAAACAATCCCTTCGATATATCTCCAACATCTATCCGGATGTCTACTATTCGGTGGAAGTCATCAGCATGGACTACCAAGAGAACAGCGGGTACCTGATTATACAGTATCGATGGAAAAAGAAGGCCATTGTCACTGGAGTGGCGCTACTGGATGGGAAACGAAATGTAAAGTATTCCAATATCGACCTCGGTCGGAAACGCCTCAAGAAGAAGGAAATTAAATATCTAGTGGATAGTACAGACGATGAGTTTTCTGGTGGAAACATCGTGCAGAAATATCAATTCTGTACCGATACCGGGAAGAACAGAACCGTTCTGATTCATACCGAGAGTGTAGGAAAGCGAATGGGAAAGCTGTACACCCGAATTTTCTCTATTAGTATGACGCTGTTCATCCTTGCAGCGATTGCAGCAGTCACACTTGTGGGATTGTATATTATCAACAAAGTAAGGAGGCCACTTCAGTATCTGGAGAACTCAATGATTGGATTTAGCGAGGGAAGAATTAGCCCGGAGCGCATGTACGATGGACCGAGGGAAATCGTGACGGTGATTGACACTTTCAATGCGATGGAAAAGAAAATCCGGGAAGGTGAGAAACAACAGGAAGAACTGCGGAGACAGAAACAGCAGATGCTCAGTGGGGTTTCTCATGATCTAAAAACGCCAATTACCGTGGTCAAGGGGTATGTGGATGCCATTCGCGATGGATTGGTGCCACCGGAAGAACAGGATCGGTATCTGGCCATTATCGAGAATAAAGTAAATCTGATGGTGGATTTGATTAACAGTCTCAGCGATTTTAACAATCTGGATCATCCAGATTTCGCTTATCACATGACTTATGGAAATCTGACGGAGTACCTTCGGGAGTTCATTGCCGCCAAATACCAGGAACTGGACCTTGCCGGGTATTATATAGAAGCGGATATTCCAGAGAAAAATATCATGATGAATTTCGACCACCAGCAGCTCAAGCGGGTCTGGGAGAACATTATCGGAAATACCGTTAAATACACGGAGCCGGGAACCACGCTGTACATTTCTCTTCATAAATCAGCGGATGGCGGAGCGGCAATTATTCGGTTAGGCGATGATGGTCCAGGTATTCCGGAGTACATGAAAGACGTACTCTTTGATCCATTTGTAGTGGCGGAACCTTCCAGGAGCAATGGACAGGGCACCGGGCTGGGATTAGCAGTTGCAAAGAAAATCATCGAAGTGCATAATGGAACCATCGAAATCGAGAAGGTGCCGGAGAACTCGGCCGGACAGGGCCTCTTTTACCGGATGACCCTTCCGATTCAGTAAATGATACATTGGAGAATGGATAAGGAGGAAGCAGTGAAATATCCGAGCGTGGCACAGGGAATTTTCCGAGATCGGCCCAACCGCTTCATCGCCCATGTGGAGATAGGGGGTAAAAGTACAACCGTTCACGTGAAGAACACCGGCCGGTGCAAAGAGCTGCTTCTTCCCGGAAGTCGGGTAATTCTGAACCATTCGGATAACCCGAATCGGAAGACGGAATACGATCTGGTGGCGGTGTACAAGGAAGGTCTAGGACTGGTGAATATCGACAGCCAGGCGCCCAATCATGTGGTATCCGAGTGGCTGGCGCATCAGAATTTCTCCTATGTGAAGCCGGAGTACACCTATGGACAGTCTCGGATTGACTTCTATATGGAACGGGAAGTGGACGGAGAGATTGAAAAGTACTTGATGGAAGTGAAAGGCTGTACGCTGGAGAGGTCGGGCGTTGGGTACTTTCCAGACGCACCCACAGAGCGAGGTGTGAAGCATCTTCGAGAGCTTGCGAAGGCGACGAAGGAAGGCTACCATGCCTTGCTGGCTTTTGTCATTGCTATGCCGAAGGTGAACAGGGTTCTTCCGAATGTGGAGACCCATCCGGAGTTCGGGGTAGCCCTGGCGGAAGCGAAGGCTGCCGGCGTACAGGTGTTGGAGCTGCCCTGCAGAGTGGAAGAGGATGAACTGGTGATTGTTTCGGATGAAGAAATATGAGAAATTCATTGACAGTGCCAGGAACATGTGGTAATATATCACATGTTGCGTGCGGAAGTGGCTCAGGGGTAGAGCATCGCCTTGCCAAGGCGAGGGTCGCGAGTTCGAATCTCGTCTTCCGCTCCATTTTTTTTATTTGTTTTAAAAACCAGAAAAGGGGCTGTCGTGCTTTTAGTGCGACAGTCCCTTTTTGCAATTGCGACTAGTAGGGGATTATCCTTCGTACACGAAGGAATCCATGTATCTCAGCTTGAACAGATTTCGTTGGTGAAGATAGTCGATTCTGTCCTTCGTCTTTGGATCATCAATTTCGCCAGTGCGAATGTACCGGTCTAGAACCTCGTAGGTGAAGCCCAACTTGTCCTCGTCCGTCATTCCGCTGAGTCCATCGGAAGGTGCCTTCTCAATTAGAACTTCCGGAACCTGAAGTTCTCTGCCGATGGCGCGGATTTCCGCGGTGGTAAAACTAGAAATTGGACTGAAGTCTCCAGCCGCATCGCCATACCTTGTGGAATATCCCACCCAATCTTCGGAAAGATTGCAGGTGTTGGCAACTCGGCCGTTCATGGACTGACCGATAGCGTACAGGGTGGACATCCGAAGTCTTGGGGGAAGGTTGATTTCGGTATCCCTTGCTACGGTACCGATGGATTCTTTGATTTCGCCCATCAGTGCGTCGTAGCAGCTGCCGATGTTCACGATGTAGTGCTTAATTCCAAGGTGGTCCACAAGTAGCTTGGCCATGTCAATGTCCGATTGAGTGGTGTTCGGCATCAGCACGCCGATAACCCGGTCTTTCCCCAGCGCTTCCACCAGAAGAGCTGCCGTAATTGAACTATCTTTGCCACCACTGATACCGATGATGGCGTTGCATCCTGGACCGTTTTCCTCAAACCAGTTCCGAATCCATTCCACCGTGGCCTGGGTGGCCTTCTTTGCATCAAATTCCATATGAATTCCTCCTTATGATGTTTTATCATAGCACATTTCCTGTGTAAATTAAACAGAAACAAACGTTTGATTCCTTGAAGCATACCGCTTAATAAGGTATAATATTAAGTCATTGTTAGGAGAAAAGGAGTAAGTCGATGAAACAGAATTATGTTCTTCATCTGAAGACGGATACTGAATTTATAGATTTTTTTATGGTCAAAGCCATTTCACTCAAGGTGGGTTCGAATCGTAAGCAATACCTGGATATGACCTTGTCAGACTGTACCGGAGAGATTTCCGCGAAGAAATGGGATGTTTCCGACGAAGAGGTGGAAGCCATTGAACGTATTAAGGTGGGAGATATCCTTAAGATTAAGGCGAATGTGAACGAGTGGAAGGGCATGAAGCAGCTTCGGGTAACCCGGATTCGCCATGCCAACAAGAGCGATAACCTGGTGCCGGCGGATTTCTACAAGGCGGCACCGGAGGATTCGCAGGATATGTATAATTACATCCTGGGCAAAATCAACGAGTTCCAGGATGAAGAACTTAAACGGTTGTGCCTGGATCTCTACGAGGGAAACCGGGAGAAACTGATGTACTATCCGGCGGCCATGAGCAATCATCACGCAGAGTACGGTGGGCTTCTCTACCACGTCAAGCGAATGATGATGATGGGAGAGCAGATGTGTACAGTCTATACGAATCTTTCGAAGGACCTTCTGCTGACCGGGGTGGCCATCCACGATATCGAGAAGTTGAACGAGATTATTTCGGACAAGCATGGCGTGTCTCCGGGATATTCCTTCGAAGGCCAGATGCTGGGACATATCGTTCAAGGTGTAACCTTAATCCACGATAAGTGCAAAGAACTTGGAATTGGGGAGGAAAAGGCGGTGCTTCTGGAACACATGATCTTGAGTCATCACTATGAGCCGGAGTTCGGAAGCCCGAAGAAGCCCCTGTTCCCAGAAGCGGAGATGCTGCATTACCTGGATGTGATGGATGCTCGAATGTTTGACATGGAGGAAGCACTGGCGTCGGTAGAACCGGGAGAATTCGGTGAGCGGGTCTGGACCCTGGAGAACCGGAAGCTGTATCAGCGAAAATTTTAATTTTACAAGAAACGCATCAGACAGAGTAAGGAACGAATGGAACGAATCGGAAAGCTGACGAAAGTAATACATTATAACGAGGATGACGGATTCACGGTGGGAATCTTCCGAGCCGATGGAGAGGAATTCAAGGTGGTAGGGGCCTTCGCGAAGCCAAAGGCAAAGATATCCTACCGAATTACGGGACACGAGGAAATCAGCCGGTACGGTCCCCAGTTCCGTGTAGAATCCTACGAAGAGATCATGCCGGAAGAGACCGATGATCTGCGGGAATTCCTGGCTTCCGGAGTGGTGAAGGGCATCGGTCAGAAGCTGGCAGATGCCATCGTGGATCGCTTTGGCAAATCCACACTGGAAGTGATTGAAAATACGCCGGAGAAGCTTCTCTCAATTAAGGGCATCGGCAAGAAAATTCTGGAGCAAATTACCGGTTCCTTCCAGGAAAGCAAAGAGTTCCGAGAGTTCGCAGTGGCTCTTCGGAAATACGATATCGGCGTGAACAAAGCCGTGCAGATGTTCCACGAATACGGATCGGATTCCCTTACCGCCATTGCGGAGAACCCCTACGAACTGATTCCGCTGGCCGGCTATTCTTTCAAACGGGCGGATGATATCGCCCTTCGGGATGGACTGGAAGAGGATGACGAATTCCGGATTCGGAACGGAATCCTCTATGCCATGCGGTATTCTGTTTCCTATGGTAATACCTATTCGCCGAAGGACACCCTGATTCAGCAGGTGCAGGGACTCCTCAGCATCGGACAGGAACCGATTCAAGATTGCATGCATCAGATGTTCTTCGACGGAAGCTTGGTTTCCGATACCATCTCGGATGAACAGGCGGTGTACCTGCCGGAGGACTATAATCTGGAGAATTTTGTGGCGGCCAAGCTGGCTCGCCTCAAGGAGGCGGAGGTTCGAAAGCTGCCTACGGATATTGATAACCGAATTGAGAATGCAGAGCAGCTATACTCCATTCCCGTTCGATTCTCGGATGAACAGCGAAGCGCCATCCGGCTGGCAGTGACCAATAACGTTTCGATTATTACCGGTGGACCGGGAACGGGTAAAACCACCATCATCAATGCCATCGTTCAGATATTCCAGAGTCTGGACATGAAAATATGCGTGGCCGCTCCTACCGGCCGTGCGGCGAAGAGAATTCAGGAAACCTCTGGCTTCTCTGCCAGCACCATTCATCGCCTTCTGGAATGCGTCTACGATCCAGACACCAAGGCCATGGTGTTCAACCGGAATGAATACAATCCGCTGGAGGAAGCTGCGGTAATCATCGATGAGTCCTCCATGGTGGATTTGAATCTAATGGGTCATCTTCTCCGGGCGGTCAATCCGGGCACCCGCATTATCTTTGTAGGTGATGCAAATCAGCTCCCATCGGTGGGCCCAGGCAACGTACTTCGGGATATGATCAGTTCAGAGTTCATTCCTGCCATCTTTCTGCATGAGATTTTCCGTCAGGGGATGGAGAGCCAGATTACCGGAAATGCATCACTGATTCGGCAAGGAGAATGTCCGGAGTGCGTGAACCGAGGGGATGGGGACTTCTTCTTCATTCGCCGGAATCGGGAAGATGAGATTCTGGAACAGATCGAAAGCCTTTTCGAAGGAAGGCTGGAGAACAAGTATGATTTCGTGGAGAGCAACCAGGATATTCAGGTTCTCACTCCTATGAAGAAGACCTTGCTGGGGACCGAAGAACTGAACCGGGTCCTTCATGATCGAATCAATCCGCCTTCTGCGGAGAAAGCGGAATCGGTTATATATGGAAAACTGTTCCGGGAGGGGGACAGGGTAATGCAGACTCGGAACAATTACCAACTGACCAATCCCCTTCGGGAGGGCTTTGCCGCCGTATTCAACGGAGATACGGGAAAAGTGGTGAAAGTGCGTCATAATGCACCGGATCCATCGGAGGTACACGTCCAGTACGAAGATAATCTCATCATTTATTACGGAGATCAGGCCATGGAATTGGAACACGCTTATGCTATTACTGTCCACAAGAGCCAGGGCAGTGAATTCCCGGTGGTGGTCATTCCTATCTGGAAATTCTCCCAGAGCTTGATGACCCGAGACCTCATCTACACCGGAATCACCCGGGGAAAGAAGCTGGTGATTCTCATCGGAAATCCAGGCTATCTCAAGGCCATGGTAGACAACGATCAGAGCAATCAGCGGCATACCGGACTATCCTTCCGGCTTCGTCAGATTGATTTCGGTATGGATTATGATGATTTGTCTTTCAACCCGGAAAAATTTGTGCTAGAATAGAAAAATACCCAGATGCATTCGAGAAGGGATGTAATATGAATTTTCGAATGCTAACACGAGAGATTCTGGACCTTCTGTATCCAGAATCTCTATATTGTATCTGCTGTGGCAAAATCATCGACGCCACCAGAAATTACCGACTCTGCAATGAGTGTATGGAAGAAATTCGATGGGCGAAGGGAAGAACCTGCCGGAAGTGTGGGAAGATTCTGTCGGACAACAATCCATTGGATATCTGCTACAGTTGTCGGGAGCACGCTCATGCCTTTGACATGGGGTTCACCACCTGCGAATACGGCCGTAATCCTAGGAGCATTGTTTTTGCCATGAAATATCATGGACGGGCGGACATTGCGAAGACCCTAGGGGAAATTCTTCACGACAGGATGGAAGCGGTTCGCCAAGAAACCGGACTTGTCTACGATGTGGTGATACCGGTTCCCATGTATCTTCCGAAACAGAAGGGACGGGGATACAACCAGGCGGAAGTAATGGCCAGACGATTCTCCCAGCTAGAAGGAGCGATGTATCTGCCGGAAGGACTGATTCGAGGAAAGAATACGGTTCCCCTCAAAGGTCTAGCACCGGATGAACGACGCGGAGCGATTGCGGGGATTATGAGTGTGGGAGATTCCGAGATGGTTCGAGGAAAAGATATTCTTCTGATTGATGATATATACACCACCGGTGCCACGGTGGATGGAGCCTCAGAAGCATTACTCGAAGCCGGTGCAGAAAGGGTATACGTTCTTACATTTGCCGCCGGTGCAGATGTAATCAAAAGTGAATAGAAGTTCATTTCTCTGCCATGTTCGTGGTTGAAAGTCCAAGCCAGCTACGGGCAAAGGGATCCACGTAAGCCGTCAGCAGGAAGCGGCGGTGATCATGGCGTAGTTTAGAAGTAAGTCCTCCGGGAAACTCGGGTCAAGGCAAGTGTGGGGTCAAAGACCAGGTCGAGTGGCAGGGAAATGAACCTTCTATATATAAGGAGGGAGCAGCAGGGGAAAGCGGCTTCCATTGTTATGTAATGAGATCTACAGGAGGACGAGAGAATTATGGAAAACAGGACAGTGGCACTGCAGAAGCATAGCGAATGGAAAGGGAAACTGGAAATCATCGCCAAGGCACCGATTGAGAATGACGAGGATTTGGCAATCGCATATACTCCGGGGGTAGCAGAGCCATGCCTGGAAATTCAGAAAGACGAAGATCTTGCATATGAATACACTGGAAAGGGCAATCTTGTGGCAGTCATTACCGATGGCACCGCCGTACTTGGTCTGGGAGATATTGGACCTTCTGCAGCGATGCCGGTAATGGAAGGCAAGTGTGCCCTTTTCAAGCGTTTCGGCGATGTGAATGCAATTCCGCTCTGCGTAGATTCAAAGGATGTAGATGAGATTGTCGAGACCATCTATCGGATTTCCAAGAGCTTCGGTGGAATCAATCTGGAGGACATTGGCGCACCGAGATGCTTCGAAATTGAAAAGAAGCTGATTGAGAAGTGCGATATTCCAATTTTCCATGACGATCAGCATGGAACTGCCATCATTACCTGTGCGGCGATTCTGAATGCCCTTAAGGTTGTGGATAAGAAAAAAGGGGAACTCAAGATTGTGGTGAACGGTGCAGGTGCAGCAGGAATTGCCATTACCCAGCTGATTCTGGACATGAATCTGGGAAGTGTCATCCTCTGCGACAGCAAAGGCATCGTTACCGAGGGAAATCCAAGAAACAATGCTATCAAAGAAGAGATGGCGAAGCGCACCAATCCGATTCACCAGATGGGAACCTTGAAAGATGCCATCCACAACGCAGATGTATTTGTGGGAGTATCTCAGGCCAATATGGTAACACCGGAGATGGTACGTTCTATGGATAGAGACCCGATTATTTTCGCAATGGCAAATCCGATTCCGGAAATTATGCCGGACGTGGCTAAGGATGCCGGTGCAGCTGTAGTGGGAACTGGAAGATCCGATTTCCCGAATCAGGTGAACAATGTACTGGTATTCCCAGGGTTCTTCAAGGGCCTTCTCCGTGTAGGTGCGACGAAGGTCACTCAGGCGATGAAAATCAAGGCGGCAGAAGCGCTGGCATCGGTAATTACCGATGAGGAACTGAATGCGGATTACGTTCTTCCAGGTGCTTTCGATGAGAGAGTGGCTGAGGCCATTGCCGATGCGGTATCGAAGGAAGCGATCCGGTCCGGACTGTGCAGATCGGTGCATCAGTAGTCGGAAACTGTATATTTAAAGAAATTCATTTTTAGCAGAAAGCGGGATATCAGAATGGAATACAGAATTGAAAAAGACACGATGGGCGAGATGAAGGTACCGGCAGATCGGTACTGGGGTGCTCAGACCCAGCGAAGCTTCCAGAACTTCGAAGTGGGCCGGCGCATGCCGATTGAAATCATCCATGCATTCTCCTATCTGAAGAATGCGGCGGCTTGTGCCAACATGGATCTGGGGGTACTTCCGCCGGAGAAGGCGTCCTATATCTTCATCGTATGTGATGAGATTCTTCAGGGAAAGCTGGATGACCACTTTCCTCTGGTTATCTATCAGACGGGCAGCGGCACCCAGACCAACATGAACGTGAATGAGGTTATTGCGGGCCGGGCGGCGGCTTTGGCGGGAAGCAAAGTGCTTCACCCGAATGATGACGTGAACAAATCCCAGAGCTCCAACGACACCTTCCCGACGGCCATGAGCATCGCATCGGTATTTGCTATTGAAGAGAAGCTGATTCCGGCAATTTCCAATATGATTGAGACGCTAGATGGCCTGGAAAAGAAATACTGGAAGACTATTAAGACTGGAAGAACCCATCTCCAGGATGCGGTTCCACTGACCTTTGGACAGGAAGTTAGTGGCTGGAAGTCCATGATGGAACACAGTCTGGAGAATATTCGGAGAACGCTTCCTTCTTTGAAGGAAATCGCGCTAGGGGGCACGGCAGTAGGTACCGGATTGAATGCGCCGAAGGGCTTTGCGGAAGCGGCAGTAGAGAATTTGAATAAGCTGACTGGCAAGGACTTCGTTACCGCACCGAATAAGTTCCACGCCCTCTCTTCAAAGGATGCTTATGTGGCGGCCCACGGCGCGCTAAAAGGCCTGGCGGCAGATTTGATGAAGATGGCCAACGATATTCGCTGGCTAGCCAGCGGTCCGAGATGCGGAATGGGCGAAATCACCATTCCGGCCAATGAACCGGGGAGCTCTATTATGCCGGGGAAGGTGAATCCAACCCAGACGGAATCCGCTACCATGGTGGCAGTTCGGGTGATGGGAAATGATACCGTGGTGGGAATGGCGGCATCCCAGGGAAATTTCGAACTGAACGTGTATATGCCGGTGATGGCCGATGCATTCCTGGAGTCGGTGAATCTGTTGGCCCAATCTTTGATTTCCCTCGAGAAGAACTGCGTCCGCGGAATTACGGTGAATGAAGATAAGATGACGGAAAATGCGGAGAAATCCTTGATGGTAGCCACCGCATTGAACACCCATATCGGTTACGAGAAAGCCGCAAAGATTGCAAAGAAGGCGCATGCTGAGAACAGCACCCTTCGGGAAGCGGGAATCGCACTGGAAATGTATACCGGAGAAGAATATGACGCATGGGTCAATCTGCTGCAGATGACAGGTGTGGAAGAATAGTGTAGAGGGATAAGAGGACAGAATGAGCACACAGAACAACAAAGAACTGTATGTCGATCGCAACAACGACAAATATCTGGGAGATCTGAATCTGCTGAATAAGCGGAAAAACGAATGGTATACCATGCATCCGAAATTCAAAATGTATCGGATGATTACCTTTATCGTGTTCTTCATTGGTTGCTTTGGAATCTACAAGGCATTCATGATGACCCGGGATGCGAAAACCACTATGGAGATTCTTCCCCTCCATGTATCCATCTGGATTACCGGTATTGCAGTAATTCTGGCGAACCGTTTCGG
>JAUNEW010000053.1 GCA_030525365.1 Eubacteriales bacterium | reverse complement strand
TTGAAATTCACACCTTTCACAACCCTGCCGTCTTTCACATCGAGGCAAGGGATGATTCTTTTCGTAATCATTCTTCCTCCTGGATTGCTTCTTTCAGGTCAATCACACCCTGATAATATGCTTTTCCAATGATGGCACCGTACAGGCCCATCTCCTTCAGTGCCCGAATATCCTCCACCGAAGAAATTCCTCCGGATGCGATGAACCGCATGTTGAACTTCTCCGTCAAGGTGCGATACATCTCCCGGTTGGTTCCCTGGAGTGCCCCATCCTTGGAGATATCCGTGCAGATGACATACTTCACCCCTTTCATCTGCATGTTTTCGCAGAAATCGTGGAGGGTGAACATGGACTTCTGGGTCCAGCCTCGGATAGCTACATAGCCATCCTTCACATCGGCGCCCACTGCAATTCTTCTGCCGTGCAGCCGAGTGGCCTCTACCACCAGATTTTCGTTGGTAATCGCCGAAGTTCCCAGAATAATCCGAGAGGCTCCCAGTTCAATATACTTTTCGATGGTCTCCATATTCCGGATTCCACCGCCGATTTCCACCTTGAGTCCGGTAGAATCGATGATGTCCTTTACCACCTGCATGTTGGGTGTGCCGCCATCCCGTGCACCTTCCAGATCCACCACGTGAATCCAGCTGGCGCCAGCCTCTTTGAACTTGAGGGCCGTGTTCACCGGATTCTCATCGTACACGGTCATCTGGTTGTAATCTCCCTTGTAGAGGCGTACCGCTTTGCCTTCATACAGATCGATTGCCGGTAAAATATTCATCTTTCAACCTCCTATAACTCGCTGAACGCCTTCAGAATCGAAAGGCCTACCGAACTGCTTTTCTCCGGATGGAACTGGCACCCGTACACGTTCCCGTTCTGCACTGCTGCCGTCATGGGGATTCCGTAATCCGTCCGGGCAATTACGTACTCTTCTGGGGTATCCGCATAATAGGAATGGACGAAATATACGTAATCTCCCTCTTCTGTGTACTTCATCAGTGGACTAGGATTCACCATGGTCAGGGAATTCCAGCCGATGTGCGGAATGGGAAGATCTTTCGGGATTCTGCCGTCCATTCCCACAATCTCACCGGGAATCAACCCCAGACCTTCGTACTCTCCGTACTCGTAACTCTTCTCGAAGAGCATCTGCATTCCCAGGCAAATGCCCATCAGCGGTTTTCCGGACTTCGCTTCGCGAATTACCACCCGGTCCAGACCCGTATCCTGCAATGCTTTCCTTGCATCTCGAAACGCTCCTACCCCGGGTAAAATCAGCTTGTCCGCCTTCTGAATTTCTTCCGGATCTCCGGTATACTCCGCATCAATCCCAATGGAGCGGAGGGAGGACCGAAGAGAAAATAGATTTCCCACGCCGTAATCGATGATTCTAATCATTATAACAATCCTTTCTCCAGAAGCTCCTTCTCCAGTTCCTCTGTGGATGACAATTTCTTCTGTATTGGCTTTGAAGCCTCATGGGCTACTTCTTGGGTCATTTCCCGTGTCATGCCCCGAGCGATTCCCTTCGCGTAGCTGTCATCACCCAGACCGCACTGCACTTCTTCTCGAACCGGTGCCTCTGGTGTGGTTTCCGACAGCTTTCCCTTGGTGGAAGGAATGGAGTCTGCAAAGCGTTCGTCGATTTCCACCGCTTTCCGAAGGGTTCGTGCCAGGGACTTGAACATTCCTTCAATAATATGGTGACTATTTCTTCCTGCCAGTTGCCGAACATGAAGAGTCACACCAGCATTTCGGACAAATCCCATCAGA
Source organism: Eubacteriales bacterium (assembly GCA_030525365.1). Lineage (GTDB taxonomy): Bacteria > Bacillota > Clostridia > Peptostreptococcales > Anaerovoracaceae > Mogibacterium_A. Next base: position 6,220 of record JAUNEW010000053.1, on the reverse strand, counting down.
AATTCTTCCGTCAGCTCCGTGTCGAAGGATCCCACCTTCTCCGACGGAATCTCCATGCGGTAATCTAGAAAATCTCTTCCGGAGATATCCACCGATGTCAGAATTAGTGCTTCATCCATGGCCAGTGTGGTATCTGCATATCTACAGATTCCCTTCTTGTCTCCGATGGCTTCGGCAAAAGCCTGTCCCAGGCTGATACCGATGTCTTCTACGGAATGGTGGTCGTCCACATAGGTATCCCCATTGCATTTGACCATCAAATCGAAACCCGAATGACGGGATAAGAGTACCAACATGTGATCCAGGAATCCGATACCGGTGTCGATATCACTCTTCCCAGCTCCGTCCAAATCCAGAAACAGCTGTACCTTCGTCTCTCCCGTCATGCGGTTAACTTCTGCATTTCTCATCATTTACGCCTCCTGCAGAATTTCTTTCACTTTCTCTATCAGAACTTTCATCTGTTCTTCTGTTCCTATGGTGATTCTAACATAATCCTGAATCCGTTCTGTGGTGAAATGGCGAACCAATACACCTTTTTCTTTCAGGCGTAAATACATTTTCTCTCCATCTACCTTCGGATGTCTGGCGAAAACAAAATTCGCCTTGGACGGAAGCACTGTAAAGCCCAGCTCTGTCAAAGCCTGATCCGTCCACTCCCGATTCTTCTGGATGATCTCCGAATTTTTGCGGTAATAGGCATCCTCATCCAGGGCGGCTCCGGCTAGAATCAGAGACATGGTATTCACACTGTACGGATTGGTGGAATACTGCATGGTGATAAGGTCGTTAATCAAACCCTTATCGCCGATGGCAAATCCCAGACGTCCGCCTGCAAAGCTCCGAGACTTGGAGAATGTCTGAGAAATCAGGATATTGTCATACTTCTTAATCAGAGGAACGGCAGAATCTGCACCGAAGTCTACGTAGGCTTCGTCGATTAACACCACGTGATTCGGATTTGCTTTTACAATCTCTTCAATCACATCCAGGCTCAGTGCAATTCCTGTAGGTGCATTGGGATTCGGGATGATGATGTTGGTATCTTCCTGGCAATAATCCTTGTAGTTGATGGTCATGTCCTCTTGAAGCGGCACTTTCCGGTAGTTCACATCGTGCAGCTTAGCGATTACCTCGTAGAAGCTGTAGGAAATATCCGGAAAGAGGAGCTTGTCGTCTTCATCGCACCAAGCCATCATGGAGAAGTTCAAAATGTCGTCAGAACCGTTGGACAGGAACACATTCTCCGGCTCCACTCCATAAAGCTCCGCAATCTTGGCCTTCAATGTGTGTCCCGTAGGATCCGGGTACAGGCGAAGTTGCTTCATGTCCACCTCATCCAAGCAGCGGCTGACGCCGGGAGCCGGTGGAAAAGGAGATTCATTGGTATTCAGCTTAACATACTCCATTTCCTTCGGCTGCTCCCCAGGGGTATAGGCACTAAAATTCTTATAACGTTCTCTGATATATCTACTCATGAATTACTTGTCCTTTCTATTCTTTCGTACCAGCACGCTGCGGCCGTGGGCATCCAGGCCCTCTTCCTTCGCGAACCGGGCCACTTTGTCCGCCACCTCTATCAAGGCGTCCTCTGTATAATAAGAATACTGCATTTTCTTCGTAAAGTCATCCACAGAAAGAGGGCTGTTGAAACGAGCAGTCCCGCTGGTTGGCAGGGTGTGATTCGGTCCGGCAAAGTAATCTCCCAGCGCCTCCGGGCAATTCTTTCCCAGGAACACGGAGCCTGCATTCCGAATCTGACTGAGGTAATCAAATGGATTCTCCACCGAAACCTCCAGGTGCTCCGGCGCAATCCGGTTGGCAATTTCGATGGCGGTCTCAATATCGTCGGCTAGGATGATTTTTCCGTTATTGTTGATGGAGGCTCTGGCAATTTCCTCTCTCGGAAGAACGGCCAGCTGCCGCTCTAACTCTTCGGGTACCGCCTCCGCCAACTCTTTACTGTCAGTAACCAGCACTGCCGTGGCGTATTTGTCATGCTCCGCCTGAGACAACATATCCGCTGCCACCACCTCCGGGTCGCAGGTGCCGTCTGCCACAATCAGGATTTCGCTGGGGCCGGCAATCATGTCGATGGAAACTTTTCCGTAGACCTGTTTCTTCGCCTCCGCTACGAAAGCATTTCCCGGTCCCACGATTTTGTCCACCGCCGGTACGGTTTCCGTTCCATAGGCCAGAGCCGCAATGGCCTGGGCACCCCCCACCCGGAAAATCCGGTCTGCTCCGCCGATTTTCGCCGCTGCCAGCAGCACCGGACTGATTTTGCCGCCGGTGGCCGGTGTGGTGATGACGATTTCCGGAACCCCGGCGATGTGCGCCGGAATGCAGTTCATCAACACGGTGGACGGATAGGCTGCCGTGCCGCCCGGCACATACAGGCCCGCTCTTTCCACTGGCATTACCTTCTGGCCCATAATCACGCCGGTCTTTTCATTCAAGATAAAACTATTCCGCTTCTGACGGCTGTGAAATGCGCGGATGTTCTCCGCAGCCTCTTCCATGATCCGAATCATCTCTGGATCCACGGACTGATAAGCCTCTTCGATTTCTTCTTTTGTCACCTCAAGCGATGCCTCGGAATGGTCGAAAGTTCGATTGTATTCCAGAAGTGCCTTGTCTCCATCCTCTCGAACTTTATCGATAATTCCGGATACGATTTCCGAAACGTTGGAGGGCATCTCTGTCCGTGCGAAGATTTCCTCCGGACTCACTTCTCCATATCTATAACTTCTTATCATGTCTCTTTCCTCAATCCCTTATTTAATCTCTTCCGAAAGTTTCTGCACAATCTCTTGAATCTCTTCTGTCTTGAACTTATATGCGGATTTGCAGGCAATGAAACGGGCACTGATGTCCACAATTTCTTCCTTTGTCTCCAAGTGGTTGGCTCGAAGGGTATTGCCCGTCTCCACAATGTCCACGATTACATCCGACAGTCCCAGAATCGGTGCGATTTCGATGGATCCGTTCAATTTGATGATATCAATATCCCGGCTCTTTCCTTCGTAATATCTTCGGGCAATTTTCGGGAATTTCGTCGCCACCCGAAGGGTTCTGGCCGGATCATCCCGCCATTTCTCCGGTGCCGCTACCATCATTCTACATTTTCCGCAGTCCAGGTCCAGTAGTTCGTATACATCCGGCTCGCTTTCCAGCAGAATGTCTTTGCCGCAGACACCTACGTCAGCTGCGCCTCGCTCCACGTATATGGCAACGTCGGAAGGTTTCACCCAGAAATACCGGATGCATTTCTCTTCGTTTTCAAATATCAATTTCCGGCTCTCCGAAAGCAGTTCCGGGCACTCAAATCCGGCCGCTTCGAACATCTGATAGACTTTCTTTCCCAGTCTTCCCTTAGGAAGGGCCACGTTAACAATCTGTTTCAACGTCTTTCACCTCCCCATTCTCGATCTGCACAATCTTGCCATACCGGAGATTCTTCGGAATCTGTTTCTGCACCGATACGCTGAGTCCCTGCTGGGTATATTTCTGGACCACCTGAATGAGTCGGTTTAAGTCTTCCCAGGGCTGATCCAGAATCACCACATCCACATCCGTTTCCCGTGGCTGGTAATTCAGCTCCTCCAGTTCATCCATAGAAATCGAGAAACCGATGGCTCCCGCGTTCCGCTTTCCCATCTTCTGCATCAGATTATCGTAACGACCCCCAGCCAGGATAGAACTGGAAATGCCCTTAACAAACCCCTGGAAAATTACGCCGTTATAGTATCCCATATCGTTGACCACCGAGAAGTCGAACCGCACATTTCGGTCCAGCCCCTGGGCCTTGAGCACCGATACAAGCACTCGAAGTTCCCCTACCGCACGGCTCATGGTGTTGTTCACCGCCAACTGTCCCAGCTCGCCGACCACCTTATCAATAGGTCCGCAGGTGGTAATCAGTTTTCGAAGCCGCCGAATCATCTTATCCGATACGTTGTAGTTCTCACAGATTTCCGATGCCTCATGTACGTTTTTCTCCCCGATGCATCGGAGCACTTCCTCTGCCGCCGGCGTTGGCAAATTGAGGAGAGAAATCATGCCCTGCACGATTCCCATATGGGAAATGTCCAGCACGTAATCTTCATGAATCAGCTGCAGGCTCCGCACCGCCAGCTGAATCACTTCCGCAATATCGTAGGAGCCGATATCACCGATGCATTCGATTCCCGTCTGGGTGATTTCCCGAAAGGTTCCATTTCCATCGGAAAGCCGGTACACCTCATCATCGTAGCAGAACTTCTGTACCTCTCCGGGATGCACATCAGCCGTCTTGGCAATGGACAGAGTCACATCCGGTTTCAATGCAATCAGTTTGCCTCTGGAATCGGTAAAAGTAAGAATTCCATCTTCTCCCAGGAAATCCTTGTTCCGGGCATATAGCTCATAATCTTCAAACTTTCCGGTCTTGAACCGCTGATATCCGTATCGACCAAAAAGTTCCCGGAGGCCCAGCACCGCCCGCTCATCATTTCTCAGTATCTTATTGTAATCCGTCATCGTCCCGTAACCTTTCTAGCACTGTCCGGTATCCCCCCGGTCCATACATCAGGCACTTGTTCACTCGGCCGATGGTGGCGGAACTGGTTCCCGTCTCCTTGCTAATTTCATTGAATACCTTCCCCTCCGAAAGCAGCTTTGCCACTTCCAACCGATGGGTGATGTCCTGAATCTCCTTGATGGTGCAAACGTCTTCGAAGAACTGCCGCACCTCTTCCTCATTCTGAAGGGATAACACCGCCCGAACAAAGTTATCGTAATATTTTTTCTCTTTCTCGTTCATGGTAACCATCCTTTTGCATGATCCAGTGTATTATCGAAATGTTTCATTTTGCACTTTAGCACGCTAACATTGTAACACTGCGGATATCTTAAGTCAATTTTCTTGGTTTATTTTTATAAAAAGAATAATAAAAGTTGTGGGGATGCGAAAAAATCATGGTGTTAGATATATTTAATTCGCATATTGAAAATCTATTCTACAAATGATACACTTTAAGTAAGATATATCTAACTTAAAGTGTATACAAACATGTGCGACACAGAGCAGGAAAACGTTTAGTGAGATATAGCTATAATATGTCCGGTGTTGCCAAATACTAGGAGGACGTATATAATGCAAAAGAAAATATTTAGAATTATCTCATATCTTTACGAAATAATATTTCTTTCACTATTCGGAATAGCAAACCTGCTAAAATTCTCTTTTATTAGTAACAGCATGCTCCGAATAGGTACTGGAATATCTATTTGTCTGGTACTTATATTGACTTCTATTTCATTTGGTGAAAAGAAATACGCACCTTTAATTACGATGTTGCTTTCTCTGAACTATATGATTACAGCAATGCTTTGTTTCATGTAAAATTACCATCACGCACAAAGAGAAGGATATGCGGTTGCCCCCCCTCTCCATTCGGGCGTCATTACCAAGCAAGTCTTTGCTCCCGTGGTTAACTACGCAAAGGTTTTTCTCCTTGATTTGTAGTGAAGATTTCTGTTGTGTATCCGCCTCCAATCGGAAATTTTCACTATTTTTAGACATTTTCGAAGTTTCAGAGTGAAAAAAAGCAGCTGCCTTCAGCCCGCGCTCTGAAATCTTCACTCTCTATCCTTTGATTTGAAGAATCGTAGTGAACATTTTAAGAAAGAAGCCTTACGATACCTAATATTTTCACTACGCGAGTCTCTACTCTCCCAGTCTGTAGTGAATTACCAAAAAAGAGACACACTTTGCAGTGCGCCTCTCCTTCCTGTCTTATGCTATTACACATCGTTCATAGCTATTGTTCCGATCCCTCTTCCAAATACTTCTTCCGAAGAGTTCCCGGGGCCACTTTGACCAGTTCTCCGTAAGGTTCCAGAAGGTCGTCCAGATCGTACTCATCGAATCCTACCAGCGCATACATTCCGTTAATGGAGTGCTGCATAACGCCTTTCCGAGTCTTGACTTCCAGCATTCCCTTTCCCTGGAAATACAGGCAGTTCGCTTCATCATCCCGGATAATCTCCCGCAGGTCCTTATCCTTGATATAGTAGGTCACCATCATCATGCCCTGCTGGTAGATGTAATAGAGACCCTTTGGTGCCGCTTCAATCCGGGCAGAGTGAATGGAACCGAACGGTTTCTCGTAGACCTTCTTTCCGAAACGGTTCGCCAGAATTACTGCAATACCGGTAATCCAGATGGATACATGGA
>JAUNEW010000181.1 GCA_030525365.1 Eubacteriales bacterium | reverse complement strand
TCTCGGGTGATGGTCTCACCGTAGACAAATCGAGATGCCAGGCAGGCTGCCGAAGGCTTATCCCAGGTGGGAAGTCCGTGTTTCTTCGACAGTTGCCGGATTTCTTCCTTGTAGAGACCGGCTGCTTTGAGAGGGCTCAGGACTTTCATCTCCTCAATGGCCCGCAGTCCCGGTCGGTAGTCCCCCATGTCGTCCATGTTGGAGCCCTCTGCAACATAGGGAATTCCCGCTGCCTTCGCATTTCGAATCAGTTCCCCGAAGATGCCCTTCTTACAGATGTAGCATCGATCCGGTGGATTCTCTGCAAATCCCGGAATGGAGAACTCATCAATATCCACCACCTTGTGACGGATTCCCTGAGACCTGCAGAAATTCTCTGCTTCCGCCATATCCTTCTTGGAGAAAGCAGTGGCGCGAGCAGTTACCGCCAGGGCCTTATCTCCCAGCACTTCGTGGGCAGTGTACAGCAGATAGGTGGAATCCACTCCTCCAGAGAAGGCCACCGCCAAACTCCCCCAATTTCGAATAGCTTCTCGGAGCGCCGCCTCTTTCTCTTCTAGGTTCATTCCCTCACTATTATCCCTCATCTTTTCAATACCTTTCTTTTCCATTTACAGTTTACAAAGTACTTCCTTCAGTACTTTCGCATTGTAACTATACGCTCCGACTGTTATAATCATCGCACGGGTGCTGCCCAAGCGGTAGGCGGTGAGTCCTTCAGCAGAGGGACTGTGACCCTCTGATTACATAGAAACCAACATAGGAATCTTATGGAAAGGAGGACTCTGCCAATGGATATTGTAGATTTAATTGCAGTGTTGAGCTTTGGTTTAACCTGCTTCAGTATTGGATATACATTCGGTAAAGATAAAAGGTCACAAAAATAGCCGCCCCGGTCTGGAAAACTAGGCGACTTTTTTGTGTCAAATAGAAATTCGGACTCACCGCCTTATTGGCAGCACCCGTTTCTTATCGCCATGTTATCACGCATTCCATCAAATGTCAAAACCTTTCTTTCCGCTACCCTATTTCCACAATCCGGTCGCTGACGTGTTCCACCATGGGAATGTCGTGGGCGATGAGCAGAATGGTGAGATTCCGCTGGTCCCGCAGCTTTCGAAGCAAGTGAACAATCTCCGCCTGCACCGGAATATCCAGCGATGAGACTGGCTCATCTGCAATCAGAAATTCCGGATTGGTGGCCAGTGTCCTTGCAATGGCCACTCGTTGCCGCTGTCCGCCGGAGATTTCGTAGGGATGTCTTGTAAAAAGATTCTCCGGAAGTTCCACCTGTTCCGTCACTTCCCGAAGAACTCGCTGCCGGGTTTCTCGATCCGCCTTTCCGATTACCAAAGGTTCTTCTATAATGTCCTTTACCCGCAATCGCTCATTGAATGCACTGTCCGAATCCTGGAAAATCATCTGGGTTCGGACCGGCCTCGCAAACCGAATCTGGCCCCCCGTAGGCTTCTGGATTCCTGCAAGGATTCTGGCCAGAGTGGATTTTCCGCAGCCCGATTCTCCAATGAGTCCCAGAATTTCACCTTCCCAGATTTCCAGATTGAAATCTTTGAACACAGGCTCCGTCATCTTCGGATACCGCATGGTCAAGTGCTTCACTTGGATAAGGGGAGAAGATTGCTGCACGGAAACTTCTTTTACCGGATTCTCTCCTCGGTGGTAATGGGCGCCTTGCTTGCCGTATCCGGCGTAACGCACCAACTTCTTCGTGTATTCCTGCTGGGGGTTCTCGAAAATATCCGACCTGGTCC
>JAUNEW010000180.1 GCA_030525365.1 Eubacteriales bacterium | reverse complement strand
TTCGGGTATCTGGGAGTCTTCGCCTCGCCGGTGGAGGACGTTTTATCATCGTGGCTTCTACAGAGAATCCGGCCATCGCAAGGCATTACAAGACCCTGATGAAGGAGTATTTCGGCAGCAATGCTCGCCTGGAGATGGAGGAATCCCAGGTTCCGGGACGAAACGGATACCGATATTCCCTTACCATCAGTCCAGAAGAGAAGAGCTCCCAGATTCTGCGGGAAACCGGAATGATGCTGATTCGAGAGGGAAACGACTACCTAAGCGACGGAATCTATCAGCCGATTGTTAGCCGGAAGTGCTGCAAGAAGGCCTATCTTCGGGGGCTGTTCCTGGGATGCGGCACCATCTCCAATCCCAACCGAAGCTATCATCTGGAGTTCGTGTTGACCAGCGAACAGGTGGCAAACGATTTGCGAAAGTTAATCGGTTCCTTCGAAAAGCTTTCCGCCCACGTAACTCAGCGGAAAGAGGACTTCATCGTCTACATCAAGAAGGCGGATTACATCAGCGACATTCTAGGCATCATTGGAGCCAGTCAGGCGCTGCTAGACTTCGAAGCCATCAAAGTGAACCGGAGCACAAGGGGGGAAGCACAGCGTATTTCTAACTGTGACAATGCCAACGTGGACCGGAGCTTGACGGCGGCGGAAGAGCAGCTTCGGTGCATTCAGCACATCAAGGATACGGTGGGCCTGGATGCCCTCTCGAAGGGCCTTCGAGAGGTGGCGATGATTCGCCTGGAGCGGCCCGACGCCAGCCTGGGAGAAATCGGAGAGATGCTGACGCCACCGGTGAAGAAACCAGCCGTTAGCAAGCGGTTTGCGAAAATCAAAGAATTTGCCGGAAGCCTGTAGACGGGGCAGAGCTGCTTTTAGCGGAAAATTCACTAATCATAATGCGACGAAAGGGAGATTTGGATGGATAAAGGAACGATAATCGATTTGACCATTACGGACATGACGGATGACGGAAAAGGAATCGGTCATGTGGATGGACTGGCGGTATTCGTGGACCGGAGCATTCCCGGTGACGTGGTTCGTGCCAGAGTGGTGCAGGATAAGAAGCGGTACGCGGTGGCGGAAATCCAGGAGATTCTGGAGCCTTCCGAAAATCGCACAGAACCGGTATGTCCGTACTTTGAGAAGTGTGGTGGATGCGCACTTCAGAACATGAAGTACGAAGCCCAGCTTCAGATGAAAGAAGACCATGTGAAGAATAAGCTAACGCGAATCGGCGGTCTGGAGAATCCGGAAGTGCGAGACATTGTGATCGCGTCCAGCGAGCCGGACCTCCACTACCGGAACAAAGCGGTTTTCGCCGTCCACAATGGACCGGAGGGGGCCGTGGTGGGATTCCGCCAACGGGGGAGCAACCGAATCGTGAACATTGACGATTGCATGCTTCAGAAGGAGCCGGTGATGGCGGTGGGCGTTGCCATCCGGCAGATGATTGACCGAGGCCTCATCAAAGTCTACAAGGAACCGAAGCGTTACGGAAAGAACCGAAATCAGCGGAGCAATGGGAACCAGAGCAACACGGCGAAGCTCCGGGAAGTCACCGTCAAAGCCTGCGAAGGCACCGGAGAGTTGATGGTGGTCCTCACCGTTACCGGGAAGCAGCTTCCCAATGCGGAGGGCATCGTCTACGGAATCGACGATGCCATCAATGAAGTATCCGACAGCTACAGTCTGGAAAGCGTCATCCTGGAAGTAAAGAAGGGAGACATCCACGACTTTGCGAAGGATTACATTCCACTGGCGGGTAAAAGAACCATTACGGA
>JAUNEW010000179.1 GCA_030525365.1 Eubacteriales bacterium | reverse complement strand
TTGCTGATTTCTTTTGCCAGCTTGAGAGAATCCACGGAGTGAATCATCACTACCTTGTCGATAATGTTCTTTACTTTGTTCGTCTGGAGATGTCCAATCAGATGCCAGTTCACCGGCTGTACCGTCCGGTCGTATTTCTCCAGAAGCTCCTGCACTCGGTTCTCGCCGGCATCCGTCGCCCCTGCTTCAATGGCTTCGTTGATTTCCTCCACCATATGAAGCTTGGTAACCGCCAGCAGAAGAACATCCTCCGGATTTCTTCCACTGCGAACCGCTGCATCGTTCTTACGTTTCAAAATCTCAAGATAATTCGCCTTGATATCCATTATTTCTTCGCCTCTTTAATGTCGCTTTTGCTTGGAGACTGCACGATTTCGTCGTAATTGCCCAGTGTTTCCACGAATTCCCCTTTGCTGTTCATATACAGGTCTTCGTACACTGCCGCCGTCTCGCCGTCAGAAGCTTTGATTTTGATTGGGACAAAATAGTTCCGTCCCACTTTATTCTTCACAAGAACACCTTTCTGGCCGTTCACTTTGATAATGCTCTCTTCCTTAACCAGAAGGCCCTTGTCGCTTTCAATTTCGTTGGACAGGCTCACTTTGCGCTCTGTCAGATAGGATGGATGATATTCTTTGCAGGTAAGCACCACGCGCACCTGATCCTCACCCTTCACCGAATCTACGGAGCGCACCGTCGTATCCACGGTCTTTTCATTCAACGTGGTGCGGATTGCAGAACCCACCGTATATTTCTTCGCCGCCGCCTTGTCCGTAAAGAACACCAGCCACCACCTTCCGTTCTTCGTAACCCGGAATAGGGGCTGTCCCTCCGAGCAGGAGGATACAGTCAGGTCGATGTTGTCGTTCCCAATGGACTTCAAATCGCTCTCCGTCAGCTTATCCAGTGCCGAAGGGGTCAACGTTCCCTCTTCTCCATCTGCGGTAAAAGTAACATATCCGCTCCCTTTGCAGTATCCGGATGTGTCCCGCATGGAGTCGCCCAGCTTTTGCTTCAAGTTCATGTACTTCGGGCCCAGAGTATTGTTTCCGCCGGATTTCATGGAAAGAATGTGACTCTTTCCCTTCACCAGCTGCTTCTCTTTGACGAGTGCCGCCACGTCGCTGTTTTCCTTCGCACAGTACACCGTATCATCCCGGACAATCCAAGCATCGGAAACTTCATCGGTCACCTGCACTTCTCCGTATTCCGTGATATAGGTCCGGTCCAGAAGTCCCAGAAGGGACGGAACCGCATATATAATAACGCCTAGAATGACTAACAGTCCCAGGTATATTGTCAGTACAGTCCACTTCTTTTTCATACTCACTCCTATTAGTTCATTCTACACGAATTATTTGTCGAATACAATAAATATTTATTCGTACCGACATTGTTTTGCCTGCTCAAATTCTATTTTTAACACAAGAAAAGTGCTATTCGGATTCCACCATTTCCAGAATCTTTCGCTCCTTCTTGCTTAGCTCCGGCTTACTCTCTACGTATCTCCGGAACATATCTGGGCGACGCTCCTTCGTCAGGCGAAGGGATTGTTCGTATCGCCACAGGTCAATTTTCTCATGATTCCCACTGGTAAGAATTTCCGGTACATCCATATCCTCCACATTCCGAGGTTTCGTGTAATGGGGATATTCGAGAAGACCGGAGTAGACGGATTCTTCTTTTACCGACTCTTCCCCAGCCAGGACTCCGTCCAGGAAGCGAGCCACAGTGTCCACTAGCACCATAGCTGGAAGTTCGCCGCCGGTGAGAATATAGTCTCCAATGGTAACCTCTTC
>JAUNEW010000178.1 GCA_030525365.1 Eubacteriales bacterium | reverse complement strand
GAAATCATGACCAACGAAGAGTACGCAGAACTTCTGCGGGAACAGGAAGAGGCATAGAAGATGAAAATTGTTTTTATGGGAACTCCGGAGTTCGCAGTACCATCTCTCGAAAAGCTGGTGGAAGTGGGACATGAAATTCCCCTGGTAGTGACACAGCCGGACCGGAAGGGAAACCGAGGGAAGGTGACCTTCTCTCCGGTAAAAGAATGTGCCATTCAGCACAATATTCCGGTGGAACAGCCCTATCAGATTCGCGAGGATGAGGAATTCATGGCGAAGCTGGAGAGCTTGCAGCCGGACTTCATCGTGGTGGCGGCGTTCGGACAGATTCTCCCAGAGCGGGTACTAAATATTCCGAAGTACGACTGTGTGAACGTCCACGGTTCTTTGCTGCCGAAGCTTCGGGGAGCTGCACCGATGCAGTACTCTATCCTACAGGGAGATTCGGTTAGCGGCGTCACCATCATGAAAATGGCGAAGGGCCTGGATACTGGAGATATGATTTCCCAGGCGGAAATGAATATTGAAGGAATGACCATTCACGAATTCTCGGAGAAGCTAGCGATTCTGGGAGCGGATCTTCTGGTGAAGACGTTGCCGGAAATTGCCGATGGAAATGCGACATATACCCCTCAGAACGAGGAAGAATCGTCATATGCTTCCATGATTCGGAAGACCGATGGCCTGACGGATTTCTCTGGGTCGGCCGCCGAGGAGGAGCGGAAAATCCGTGCCTATGATCCGTGGCCGGCACTGTACAGCTATCTGAACGGAAAGCAGATGAAATTCTTCCAAGCGGAAGTGCTGGAGGATGATGAGGAACATGCGCCTGGCGTGATTTCTGCGGTGGACAAAAATTCTTTTACCGTAGATTGCGGAAGGGGCAGATTGAGAATCCTGGAAGTGCAGCTCCAGGGAAAGAAACGAATGAGCGCAGGAGATTTCCTGAGAGGTACGGGAGTATCGAAGGGAGACCGACTGACGAAAGGAGAGTAGACATGTACTATTACGGTGGAATGGGTTATTACAGTTCCATGATTGTGCTGATTCCGGCCATGATTTTTACCATGATTGTACAGGCGAGAATCAACAATGCGTATAGAAGATATTCTCAAGTGGAGAACAGCCATCGATTGACCGGAGCGCAGGCGGCTCGGATGATGCTGGATGCCAACGGGCTTTCCGGTGTGCCGATTCAGATTCTGAGCGGCGGAGATGACCTGAACAACTACTATAATCCGGCGGACAACACGGTGAATCTGTCTAGAGGCGTGTACCAGACGGATTCGGTGGCGTCCATCTGCATTGCCTGCCATGAGGTGGGTCATGCCATCCAACATGCCACGGGATATGCGCCGATTAAGGTACGAAATGCCATTGTGCCACTGGTGAATCTCACATCCAGATTCTCTTGGCCGCTGATTATGCTGGGGCTGATTTTTTCCACTACATCCCGGTACGGTTCCCTGATGTTCAACCTGGGGGCATTGTGCTTTGTCTTTGTCATCCTGTTCCATTTGGTGACTCTTCCGGTGGAACTGAATGCCAGCAACCGGGCGCTGAAGCAGATGTCTGCCCTGGGAATCGTTAACGACATGGATTACAGCGGCAGCAAGAAGGTGCTGCATGCGGCGGCCATGACCTATGTTGCGGCACTGGCCACAGCGGTGGCTTCCCTTATCCGTATACTGCTGATGCGAGGAAATGACAACAGATAGATGAATCAGGATTTTAGAGTGTGTTTTAATGCCCTCCGCAAGGTCTATGCGGAAGAGGCCTATTCCAATATTGCCATCAACGAAGCTTTGGAG
>JAUNEW010000052.1:5931-8235 GCA_030525365.1 Eubacteriales bacterium | reverse complement strand
AAGGAACTATGTCCGAAATCCCAAATCCCACAAAATTTGTGATTGAGCCATTATTTTTACAAAAAAAGCGGCTTCCGCCGCTCTTACCGATTCAGTACATATTTCCGGATGGTCTTTCCGACGCCATCCTCATCGTTGCTTTCCGCTATATAGTCCGCCGCCTGTTTCACATCTTCCCAGGCATTTCCCATGGCCACGCCAAATCCCGCGTAACGAATCATGGGAATATCATTACCCGCATCGCCAAAACTCATAATTTCCTGCCTCGGAATTTCCAGTTTTTCAGACAACACCTCCAGCGCCTTCGCCTTGCTGGAATTAAGCCCGCCAATTTCAATATTATTCTTAACAGAAGAGACCACATTGCAATTCGGCAGTGCATGAATTTTCGGGCTCATTTCTCGGAGGCGGTTTTCATTGTAAAAGAAGAAGTTGATGTTCTCTAACTTGTCCCGGTTTTCCTCCATGAACTTGTATATGTTCGAAATCGGTTTCCGTGTGGTGAGCACGTACTCTTGATTTCGGTACACGCTGCCGTTCACCCGAATATCTTCGTACAGTTCTTCCGCAATGTAGGGTTTTCCCTCGCAGAATGCCTCCACCATTAGATTCTCGCTCTGGGCTAACTCAATTGCTAGCTCCACCGTCTCCGGCTCCAGATAACTGGAATAGATGTACTTACCACTTCGAAGATCCGTGATATGTGCGCCATTCGAGGAAATCGCGTAATGGATTCCCGGAATTTGTAATACTTCTTTCGGCAAAGAATCAAAGGCTCTGCCGGAAGCCACCACCACATGGACTCCCGATGCGGCCGCCTCTTCCAATGTCTGCCGATTGTATTTCGACAAGTGGTTTTCGCTGTTCATCGTCGTGCCGTCCAAATCCAGCGCGATTAACCGAATATTCATGAATCCTCCTCACATTCTCTCTCAAAAATTAAGAAAAGACTACCGCAAACCTGCGGTAGTCTTAGAGTCGCGTTAAAGATTACTCTTCGTCCTGTGCTTCTTCTGCATCCTCATCGTTGAGAGCTGCCTTGATGCTCAGGCTGATTCTCTTTCTGTCGGAATCGATATCCATAATCTTTGCCTTGATTTCCTGACCCAGGCTCAGCTCATCGGATACGTTCTCCACTCTCTTGTTTGCGATTTCAGAGATGTGAACCAGTCCGTCCAGACCTGCTTCCAGTTCAACGAAAGCACCATACTCTTTGATCTGAACAACCTTACCAGTGATGATTCCACCAATCTGATACTTTGTTCCAACCTGAGACCATGGTTCTGGTGTGGTCTGCTTGAGACCCAGGGAAATCTTGCCTTTCTCTTCGTTGAGAGACAGAATCTTAACATTGATGATATCGCCAATGTTCAGAACTTCCTGTGGGTTCTTCAGCTTGCCCCAAGAAATCTCGGAAATGTGCAGAAGGCCATCTACACCACCGATGTCAACGAATGCACCGTAATCAGTAAATCTCATAACCTTACCCTCTACGATGTCGCCAACATTCAGGTTTGCCCATACTTCAGCAACCTGCTTATGCTTCTCTTCAACTAGTACAGCCTTTCTGGAGAATACGGCTCTGTTGCGCTTGTTGTCTACTCTCAGAACCTTGATGTCAACAGTCTGACCGATGAAATCATCGACATTCTCTTCTGTGACATACGAATCAGCGAGCTGAGACATAGGTACAAAACCAGTAACTTCCTTGTAAGCTGCAATCACTCCGCCATTAACCTTCTTAGTAAGCTTAACGGAGAGCGTTTCCTTGTTCTCCATGGCTTCGTTGAGTTCTTTGTAATTTTCGTTAATTTCCAGCTTCTTCTTGGAAAGAAGAATTCCACCATCGTTGTCGTCCGTCTTCATGACTTTTGCCTGAACGGTGTCGCCTTCCTGGAACAAATCAGCCAGTGTCTGACCCTCTTCCATGGAAACTTCAGCCTTCTTCAGGATTCCGTCCTTCTTGCATCCGATGTTAACAATGACTTCATCTTCTGTTACCTGATGCACCTTACCTTCAACAACATCTCCCGGTCTTGGAAGACGCAAAGAATTCTCAATGTCATCCATGAAATCCATCATTGGATTCTTTTCTGTGTTGTTAGTGACATTTTCGCTCATACTAGCAATAACCTCCTTAATTATCCATTCAGGTGTCGATGCACCCGCGGTTACACCTATTTTATTATATTTTTCTCCATGTTTCAACTGTAAATCAGAAATATCTTGGATAAGAATTGAACTTTTACAACATTCTTTTGCAATTTCAAATAGTTTTTTGGAGTTGGAACTGTTCACATCTCC
>JAUNEW010000052.1:0-5831 GCA_030525365.1 Eubacteriales bacterium | reverse complement strand
TCAATCTGCTCCATGGTCAAATCAATGGCCCGCTGCACGCCAAAGCAGAACCCAGAGTGATCTGCTAAAATTATTTCCATATATTACTCTGCTCCCGTTAAAAATATAATAGGTAGATTATATACCAGTCCGGGCGGAAAATCTATTCATTTAAAAAGAAGAAACACTGCCTAAGGAATTCACCTTGAGCAGTGTCTCTTCAATCTATGTAATCAGAGTTCCAGAGCAACTCTGTTTTTTTCAATCAACTTCCGAATTTGATAAGCATCATTCTGTTTCTGAAGGAGGCTCCGAATTTGATTCAGCAATTCCTGTTCCTCCGGTACCCCTGCATTCAAGATTTTCTCGATGAAAATCAGCCATTTCTTCAGAAACGGTTCTCCTTTGATGTCCGGATAGAACAGGATTCGCACTGTGTTCATCTGAATCCGATGGCGGTTCCAGTAGATTAGTTCTGGCTCCAATAGATATCGTTCTCCCGGAATCAAATGATTCTCATTATCCTCGTTCATGTCATAGAGAATCTCCAGCAGACGAAATTTTTCCTTGGTCGGCAGACGGTCTGCCTTGCACCGTCGATAACCGTTTAAATCGTAGTTGAATGTATAAGAATCCTCCTTCCGAATAATGCCCACAGGCAGAAAGGCTTTAGCATATCCTCCCGTCAGAACTTCCAACATATACTCCGGCAACCGATGTCCGATTATGCGCTGACTGATTCGATTCTCCATATCTATCCTCCACATTTGCTGCACGGTGTGTAGCCTCGCTCCTTTGCCGTATCCTTCTCAATTTCAATGCATCGGCGCCGAAGAACACCGCATCCCTTCTGGTGATATCTTGTTCCATAATTCGGGAAAATATACACACCCGTTCCGTCCGATACCACCTGACTGTGACACACATCACAACTGTGGTATTGTCTCCGGATTTCTCCATCCAGAGGAACCAACTTGTTCTCTGCGCGAACGAAAGTGCAATTCTTATTGTGATACCGTTCACCGTCCTGTGGAAATATGAACACCCCGTCCACCAACTCATTTCGGAATTCTGCCTCAGTCATGGGATTCGTCGTTCTTTCTTTTCCTACATATGCCCGGGTCATCAGCGATAAGGTATAAGAAGATTGACTCCGAATTTCCAACGGATTATTCGTCTTAAGCAGCAAATTCTGTCTCAACGCAATCAGTTCATCCATCTCAGATTGTTTTCTTCGAAACATATATTCCTTAATCTGAACCGACTTCACTAGCGGATTGTTTTTCTGAATCCGCTCCTCCACACTGATTGGAATCAAGGGCTGCACCTCTGTCAGAACCGCTTGCGCGGCACCCTTTCGTAGTTCTGTGGCGGCTATGTATCCAGCGTCTTCCACCGCACCATAGTAGAGGACGATGGAGAACAGAACCACCATTGCCGTCAGAAATACCGGCATCATTAGCGCCGCCTCTACAATATAGCTTCCCTTCTTCCCTCGGTTTCTTCTACTGATATTCTTTATGAAATGAATGTTTTTTCCGCCCTGCATTGATTGTTACGTCCACCCCTCCATAATACTCCGCCAGATTGAAATCTCGGTAGTAGCGATACTTCATGTTAATCTGCACCAGATCCATAATTCGAAGCGTTCTTGTATCCTTCGGCATTGCCAGAATGAGGACCCACAGGTAATCTTCATAGGTGAGTCCCTCGCTCACCTTTTTCTGAATACTGCCTCCTGCCGCTTCTTGGACTTCTGCATTCTTTTCTTCCAACATTTTCTGGGAATCTTCGTCCAGTTTCTTCTTCATTTCCCCATCGTTCAGAATTCCTTGAATACTTGTTTTCCACGTCTTCTCGGTTTTCATCACCGGAACCCGTTCACCCTGGAGCAAATCTTCGACATCCTGCTTCGCTTCCAGAGCAGCCCAGGCTTCCATAAGAATCCCTTGGGTGACCAGTCCCATGGGTCCTGGGGATATGATTTCTGCAAGAGATGTCACCAGTTCCACCTTTCCTGAATCACTGTACAAGTAAGCCAGATTCAATCCATTCCGAACCAGGAACAAACGACGCCTGCAGCTTTTCAGATTCGTTTCGTCGTTCGGTGCCCCTTTGATGATGTACTCCCACTCATTCTGGAAATAGTGTTTCTTCTTGTCCGCAATTTTCAACGCACTGCCAAAGTGCTTTCGGATGAACACGGTCTCAGCGGTAATGCTTTTCAACGAAACGCCGGCATCATTTGTATATTTCCCTTCCTTGAATAGTTCTGTTAACTTTTCAATATTCGTAGAATCTTCCGCATCCCGAGATGGAAGCGTCCGAAGCACTACCGGATTCCGGATTTCCCTCGGTTTCTTTTTTTCACCGGAATCTTTCTCCGTACTATCCGGACGCGTTGTTCTCTTCGATTTCTTTAGGATGGATTCCAGTGCCTCCTGTCCAAAACTCTTCACCAGGGCATTCCGAAAATTCTCTACATCGGACATTTCATATCCGTTCAATTCGGCGTTTGCCTTCGGCGAACGAATCCCCAGAACTCCCTTGAGTGAATAGTCTAGGTAATATTGTACTTTCTCGGACATTTCTGGATTGTTTCCGTAGAATGCCATAATTCCGTAATCCCGAAACAAATTCCGGTCGTACTCCGACAGGACTGCCGTGGTCCAGATTCTCCCGTAACTCTCCACGGTGCTTCCGATGGCAATCTGCCGCATAACAAGAATTGCGGATAATATGGCCATGCTCAGCGATACTGCCACCATGCTGAGAAGCACCGTTGCGGACCCCTTCCTATTTCTCATCGGTGATTCCCTTTGCACGGACAATTCGGTCTTCATTCAAATCGTAGAACAGAATTTCCCGTTCATTCTCCGGAAGAAAATCGAGCATGCCCTTTGAAATCATTTGAGTTTTCACGATTCTACGGTTGACATTCACGATGATTGCCTCGGATTCTGTCCATTTCTTCCAGGCTTCCTGATGTGCCCTGGCACCTGTAGCTAAAATGTTCAAATAGAACACGAACAGATGGAGAATCAACATCACCACCCCTGTAATAATCGGAATCACAATCGCCGCTTCCACGAATTCATTTCCCCGTTGATTCTGGTGCAGCATTTTTCTTTCGCCCTTTTCTATCATCGATTTAGAAGGATCCTGCGTCCAGGCGAGAGAACACTTCGTTGACGAAAGAAGTAATCTGGGACTTGAAGATAATCCCAAGTGCTACGGCAATCGCCACCAGAATGGCGACCTGCACCATTTCCATGCCTCGTTTCTGCTTCAACAATTTCTTCATATTATATACCTCCTTACATTGCCAGCATTGCCGGCGCCATTGTAATAATAATTAGTAGAATCAGCAGCACTCCCAGGGGACCGGCCATCTTCGTATCGATGCTCTTTCCCTTCTCCGCCGCCACAATCTTGCGTTCTTCCCAGAGGAACCGGCTCTCCCTAGTCAGACTTTCCACCACATCGCTTCCCCGCTTTTCATTCTCAATCAGAATGGTAGAAATCCGAAGCATTTCCGTCACATTGTTTTTGCCGGCAAAATCATTCAAAACGGTGGCTGTGCTAACCCGATGGTTCGAGTGCGATTCATAGAGTCGAACCATTTCTTTTTCGAACTCGCTTCTGCTGTTCTCTGGAATCAGTTGATAACTCTGACATATTCGGTCAAAGGCATCGCTTAATATCACTCCGGCATACATCATCATAACCAGCTGATTCACAAAGCGGGGAAGCCCCCTCAGAAGTCCCTCCTGATTCTTTGACTTCTTTTTCTTCTTAGGATCCAGGTGATGGTATAGCAGGAGCAAGATTATCAGAACGTACAGCCCAACAATTTCGAACTCGCTTTTCCATCCCGTATCCGCTTTCTCCCAGACAATTTTCGTCCCATCCGTGAGCTCCGTCGGCAACGTAATTTTCTTTTCCGCCGAAGATTCCACGTCTGTCAGAATGTGACTCAGTTCCAGTTCTAAATCCTGTTTTGCCTCCTTGGCTGATTTCTTCCCGGAGTTCTGATTCTTCTTCCGAAGTTCTTTTACCGACTTCTTCGATATGATAATATCTTGCTCTAATGAAGCTTTATCGCTCCGTATTCGGACATGAACCGGATACTCTTCGTAAGCGTTCAACGACCTTCGTTCAATTCCCACCACGCCCCCACTCTTATCCACGATGTACTTTCCCTTTTCCAATCCGCTTTTCAAGGTAAAAGAAAGCAGAAACAATCCACAGATTACCGTTATTCCATAGAGTTGCCGAAGAAGCAATGGATTCTCTCGAACAATTCGAATCCCCTCCTTGATTCTCTCTTTCATATCTTCACCTTCACAATCCGCTGGATCCATTCGTAGATTCCAATGTTAGAGGCAATCGTTGCGGTCATAATCAGTCTTCCTCGAAATGTTTCGTAAAGCGGTGCGATGTAATCTGGTGAAGTCAAGTTCAGAAACACGATTACCAGAATGGGCGCCATCAAAATAATGAATCCCTCCTGTTCTTTTCGCCGAATTCGTTCGGCAATTTCTCGTTCGATAGTCATCTTGTCGATAATCACCATGGCGGCGCGGTTCATGCCACGAATCAGGCTGGCACCAGTGACTTTGCAAGTGGCATAGATGGTGACAAAGTCAATCACATCCTCCTGTCCACTTAACACCGCCAAATCCGCCAACACCGCCACGTCATCCTCATTTCCATATTCCATTCGCTCATGGGCAAGCTTCAACTCCGGAACCAACACCTCATTCTCCTCATGAATGCTTTGAAGTCTTGGAATTGCTTCGGCGATGGCATCCTTCATGGATCTTCCAGCACCGATGGAAGTGGCCGCGATGAAGAGGAAATCTTTGAATTGGATTAAATAGTCCTGACACCTCCGCTTCCTGCAGTTCTCGATGGCAAAGCTTCGAAGCTTCGACACGAAAGGAATTACGACTACTGCAAATAACACATTTCTATAAAACAATAGTGACAGAATGACTGCGGTGATGACTACCATTCCAAGGAATCGAACATTCTGCTTCCGTGTGAATTCATAGCTCCTAAAGTCGGTCATCATATCCTCCTCTCCGAAGATTTCCTCGGTGCTTCAAATGATTCTCTGTCCGAATCAACTTATCTTCGGCATCTGTCCGATACAGATAGTTCATCCGGTATTTCTCGCCATCCACTCCTTCAATTTCCGCCACCTCCACTACTTTGCGAATTCCATTCCCATCCCGCTGCAAGTGAATGAAAATCTCAATGGCATTGGCTATCTGATTTCGTACGGAATACACCGGCACATTCGCACTCATCATGTACATGGTCTCCAGGCGGTTCAGCATTCCGCGGATGGAATTCCCATGGCCCGTGGAAATGCTTCCCGAATGACCGGTGTTCATGGCCTGTATCATATCCAGTACTTCTCCTCCTCGAACTTCCCCCACAATGATTCGATCCGGCCGCATCCGAAGGCTGGTCCGGATGAGCTGGTCCATTGTAACGGCTCCTTTTCCAATAGAATTGGCACTGCGGCATTCCAGCTGTACGCGGTTCTTCAGATGGCTTAGATTCAGCTCTGCGGAGTCTTCAATAATCACCACCCGTTCCTCCGAATGGATGTGCTCCGCCAGAGCATTCAGCAGCGTGGTCTTCCCGGAGGAGGTTCCTCCGCTGATGAAAATATTGTATCCACATTCCGTCAGGGCACACAGGTCTTCCTTGCAGAGCTCCGTCATGCTCCCCAGTTCCACCAGGTCTTCCATGGTAATCATTCGGTCCGAAAATTTTCGTATCGTCAAAGCCGGTCCATTCAGAGCCACATTCTGAAGGATTCCATTGATTCGATATCC
>JAUNEW010000051.1 GCA_030525365.1 Eubacteriales bacterium | reverse complement strand
CCATCCTTCTTCAGAAGTTCCAGAAATATTTCTTTTGGTGTCATTTGATTGTCTCCTTGTAATGCTTTTATTTCTGTGAATTGGATCTCAAGACATATCTTCGGTTCGTGTTAGACCCCAAGATTTCGATATTTTCCATTTCCGACAGAATCACCCTTGTTCTTGCCGGGCTCAAGTTCACATATGCAGCAATATCTTTCGTCTTAGACTCCCCATTCCTCTCCAAGTATTCACGTATCTTTGCCATGTTATCGCTTGTTTTTCTTCGCTTGTTTTCTTCGCTTGTTTTGCGGTGAATTCCAGGGTTAGAATCGTGCGATCCGGATCAAAACGTTCTTCAATGTCAGGCTCTTTCCAACCCTCATCTTCCCAAGTATTAAAAATATTTGGAACTCCGCTACCGGCCCGTTCACCAATATTAATCAGATTAAACATTTTCATTAGCGACTTATTTCTTGGATCGGATTCTCCGCCTTTACGCATCTGAATTTTCCCAGTTCTAATATATCCTGGATTTTCAAAAGTCAGTTTCCGCGGTTCTTTCTTTATCACAATTCCACGAGTACCATAATAGTCTGCATTAATCAGACAATTCGCTAACGCTTCTCGTAGGGCTTTATGAACAGGCGTATCTTCAATCCGATTACCGCCTTCCATTGCAAAAGGAGTTTTAACATCCAAAGTAATCCTGTTATACACCCGAAAATAAAAGTCGCATATATTTCCCGACCATTCCCCTGAACTGGACTGAATTCGATCTGTCCATCGAATGGTTGGATCCAACATCTCTCGATAATCAAGAAAGAATTCTGGAAAATGTCGTACAATATTATACTCGTCACCAAACATCAGCATCCCTGCAGCAGTCGGATGCAATTCCTTGTCCTCTTTCGATATAGCCGCTGCCCCAATGCTTCGTAAATATTCGTTGTCATTCAATCTTTCAAACGGATGTCCTGGTTTCAATGTTCTATGACGATTTCGGTATCCCTGTATTGTCTCATAGTTCAAATCCTCCATCGGCACATCATCCAGGACTTCCATGTCCATTGTTTTTTCTGCTTGATCTCGAAGCATCGTTTTTACTTGTAATCTGGTGCAGCGATAATCTCCCTCGTGATTTCTTCGATAGGTCCCACCAAATAAATCATCATTAACATATATTGGTTTTTCCTCTCTTCTGGCCATCGGGACGTATATAACGATAATTAAATCACCGTTTACTTCATACGTTTCCGCATCGTCATCTTTCAATAGATTAAGGTTAATCTTTTTGCGATTATTAATCGTATCCCAGAACTGCTTAATAAGCTTATTTTCATCTTCTGCTTTCAACCCCGTAGTTCGCCAGGAGCCATCTTTATTTTCTGCCACTCCGAGAATAATTACTCCACCGTAACAGTTTGCAAAAGCAGAATATGTATCCCATAGTGAGTCCGGCAATCCGCCCTTCGCTTTTTTGACCTCTCGGCGGTTGTCTTCTTTGTACAGATTAAATTTCGATATGTCAAATATTTTCTTCAAAAGATAATCATTCCTTCCTTAAATCAGTCCAGCAGCACCGCCGCCGTGTAGGTAATGGTCAAGGGGCCGTAATCGTACTCCAGGCCCGACGCCTTCGCCACATCATTTACCATCAATCCGTACGCCTCCATGGACGAAACCATCTTCTCCGGGTTCCGGCAAGGCCGTTCTGGATAAGTGCATTTCCGGCACAGGGTACAGGTTCCGGCTCCCATAGGAAGGCTTTCCGGAAAGGAAAACCGCACCTGCCGCACCAGCGTTTCAAACCGTTTCTTCTGGAGCTTCTCTGCCTCGAAAATTTCCTCACCATCAAAGTCATGTTTCATCTTCCCGGTGGTCTGCACGATAATCCCCCGGTGGTACCCTGCGGTCCGTTCTCGGCTTCGCTCCAGCGGTCCCAAAGCCGGCGGGCAGCTCCACCTAGTACCGTAGGCCTTGCAGCGCCCGCTGGCACACATGTCCCGCACCTCTTCTCGGAACACCAGTGCCTCCATATTCAGTTCCGCCACATGGTCGAAGCCCACGTCCTTCGCCAGCTTCAGTACCTCGCCTGTCGTCATCGTCTTCCCTCCGGGTATAGTTATTTTGATTATATCATTTTTTTACCTTCTTGACACCTTCAAAAGTCCCCGATTATAATGGTATGAACTACTATTGTGAATATTGTAAAAGGAGCATGACATGGAACTGCATTTTCCGATTCTGCTGGATGGCGCCACCGGAACTGAGCTTCAGAAGAAGGGCTATGCCGGGGGCATCAGCACCGAACAGTGGGTGCTGGAACACCCCGAGGCCATCTGCGAATTGCATAACGAATACATTGAGGCGGGAAGCGATGTGGTGTACGCGCCAACATTCGGCGCCAACCGGGTGAAGCTCGAGGAGTATGGTGTCTTCAATCAGGTAACCGAGTGCAACCACCGCCTGGCAAAGATTTCCCTGGATAACGCGAAGGGACGGGCGTTGGTGGCGGGAGATATTTCCCAGACAGGGCTATTCCTAAAGCCCATTGGAAACACCTCTTTCCAAGAGATGATGGAAATCTACACGGAGCAGGCCAAGGCGTTGGAAGAAGCCGGTGTTGATCTCTACGTGGTGGAAACCATGACCTCTGTGTCGGAAACCCGTGCAGCGGTTCTGGCAATTCGAAGCGTTTCGGACCGGCCGATTGTGGTATCCTTCACCGCAGAAGCCAATGGACGCACCTTGATGGGCAGCGACATTGCGGCGGCACTGGTAATTTTCCAGAGCATGGGCGTGGATGCCTTCGGACTGAACTGCTCCACCGGGCCGGATCAGATGATTCCCCACATTAAGCGGTTACAGAAGTACGCGGAGGTTCCACTGTTGGCGAAACCAAATGCCGGTATGCCGAAGACCGTGGACGGTGTTACCGTCTACGACTGCGGACCAGAAGAGCTGGCCTCCTATACCAAGGATCTGGCCGCTTGCGGCGTAGGAATCTTCGGTAGCTGCTGCGGATCCACACGGGATCACATTGCCGCCCTTCGCCAGGAAATCGATCAGACCCAGTTCCTGCGGCCGGCACCAGACTTCGGTGGAAAGATTCCCGTTGCCACGGAGAAGGAGCTGTTCCTTCTACCGGAAGATCTGGAAATCGGCAAGGTCTACCCTTGTGACGAGAACCTGGAGGACTACTGTGAAGAACTGGAAGATGACGATGATGCCCTCTTCATGACATTGGAAATCCGTTCCAATGAAGACCTGGACAACCTGGAGGACTTCCAGTATGCCATTACCCTGCCGCTGTGCATCCTCTGCCAGGATGGGGAGCTTCTGGAGGAGGCTCTCAAGCTGTATCAGGGCCGGGCGATGTACGCCGGTGATCTGCCGGAAGATGTGCTAGTACCGTTGGCGAACCGATACGGGCTGGTGATTTAGCCGGAAATGCAAGGGTGGCAAAAATCTCTTTTTACACAGGAATTGGTCTTTCGAAAAAACACTTTTCCACATATTGACAAGGTGCCCTGTTGAATGCTAGAATGCATAATTATAAAACGATGACGAGGACAGTACGTGGGTCAGACGAATTCACGAGAGAGGGATAGATGGTGAGATTATCCCGGATTCAGACCTTCGGAACACCACCTCCGAGTGGCACCAATCCTGCCCGCTGGCCGCGTTACAAGCCATAATGAGTGCCGGAAAGATATTTCCGGAAGATGGGTGGAACCACGAATACGAAATGTATGCGTCCCTTCTGACAGTAATGCTGCGGAAGGGATTTTTTAATGCCTTCCGAAATGAAGGAGGAAACCAAATGATTATTACTTTGAAAGACGGAAGCACCCGTGAATACGGGGAAGCAATGTCCATCTACGATATCGCCAAAGATATCAGCGACGGCCTGGCAAGAGTTGCCTGCGTTGGCGAGGTGGACGGTGAAGTGAAGGACCTGCGCACGGTCATCGACAAGGACTGTGAACTGAACATCCTGACATTCGATTCCGACGCCGGCAAGCACGCATACCGCCACACATGTTCCCATGTTCTGGCTGAAGCGGTACAGAACCTGTATCCAGATGCAAAACTAGCCATCGGACCTTCCATTGACACCGGATTCTACTACGACTTCGACATGCCGCCGCTGACCCGTGAGGACCTGGACAAGATTGAGAAAGAGATGAAGAAGATTATCAAGAAGGGTGACCAGCTGAACTACTTCACTCTACCGAGAGAAGAAGCCATCCAGATGATGAAGGATCGGGAGGAACCTTACAAGGTGGAACTGATTGAGGATCTGCCGGAAGGTGAAACCATTTCTTTCTATCAGCAGGGCGACTTCATCGAGCTGTGTGCCGGACCGCACCTGATGAGCACCAAGCAGATTAAGGCTTTCAAGCTGACTTCTTCTTCCGGTGCATACTGGAGAGGCGATGAGCACAACAAGATGCTGACTCGAATCTACGGAACGGCTTACACCAAGAAAGCGGACCTGGAGGAATATCTGGAATATCTGGCAGACATCAAGAATAGAGACCACAACCGCCTGGGCCGGGAAATGGATCTCTTTACCACTGTTGATGTAGTGGGACAGGGACTGCCGCTGTTCATGCCGAACGGCACCAAGATGATTCAGAAGCTGCAGCGCTGGATTGAAGACCTGGAGGATTACGAATGGGGTTACGTTCGTACCAGAACGCCACTGATGGCCAAGTC
Source organism: Eubacteriales bacterium (assembly GCA_030525365.1). Lineage (GTDB taxonomy): Bacteria > Bacillota > Clostridia > Peptostreptococcales > Anaerovoracaceae > Mogibacterium_A. The sequence continues at coordinate 3,541 of JAUNEW010000051.1, read as the reverse complement.
CACCCTGTATAAGATTTCGGATCACTGGTACCACTACAAGGACGGCATGTTCCTGCTGGGTTACGACAACCTGGAAGATCTGAACAATCAGGAAGATGCTTCCCGTGAGATTCACGGCGTGCAGGATCTCAAGATGATTGAAAACGATTCCGACAGCGACGTATACGCCCTGCGCCCGATGACCTGCCCGTTCCAGTACTATGTGTACAAGGCTCGCCAGAAGAGTTACAGAGATCTGCCTTACAGAATGGCGGAGACATCCACGCTGTTCCGTAACGAGGATTCCGGCGAAATGCACGGACTGACCCGTGTCCGCCAGTTCACCATCTCCGAAGGTCACCTGGTATGCACCCCAGAGCAGATTGACGAAGAATTCAAGAACTGCGTCAAGCTGGCAAAGTACTGCCTCACCACACTGGGTCTGGAAGAGGATGTTACCTACAGAATGTCCAAGTGGGATCCAGAGAATTCTGAGAAGTATCTGGGAACCGCAGAAGATTGGAACCGAGTAGAAGGTGCCATGAGAACCATCCTGGACGAAATCGGTCTGGAGTACACCGAGGCGACCGGCGAGGCAGCGTTCTACGGTCCAAAGCTGGACATTCAGGCAAAGAACGTATACGGCAAGGAAGACACCATGATTACCATCCAGCTGGATATGTTCCTGGCAGAGCGGTATGACATGTACTACATCGACAAGGACGGCAGCAAGAAGCGTCCATACATCATCCACCGTACTTCCCTGGGCTGCTACGAGAGAACACTGGCATGGCTCATCGAGAAATATGCGGGCAATTTCCCAACATGGCTTTGCCCAGAACAGGTTCGCATCCTGCCGATTTCCGACAAGTACGACGATTATGCCCAGAAGGTATTCCGCGAACTCCGCAAGAACGGCGTAGACGTTCAGGTGGACCACAGCACAGAGCGTATCGGCTACAAGATCCGTAAAGCACAGATGGAAAAGATTCCGTACATGCTGGTTCTGGGCGCCAAGGAAGAGGAAGAAAATGCCGTTTCCGTTCGTTCCAGATTCGCCGGTGACGAAGGCAGCAAGCCGCTGTCCGAATTCGTCCGCCAGATTGTGGAAGAGATTGAGACAAAGGCGATCCGGAAGAAGGAAGTAGAAGAAAAATAAAAAACGGGGGCTGTAAAAAAGATTCTTCACTTTTTTCTCGGGGATTTTAACAAAAGAACAAACCTGCACCGGTCAGCAACAGCTTGACTATGAGCCTCCAAGAGCATGCAATTAGGCTGCCGCCAGGTGACATGTCGCGGCTTCTCCGCTCGTGTCAGCCTGGCTGACTCAGCCTAACATGCTCTTTCTCGTCGTCAAGCTGAGATTGCTTTCCGGATGCAGGTTCTTTCGTTCTTGGGCGCTGGCAGGCCGGAAAAATCCTGAGCATGTTGGCGTGCCACGACAAAGGATAAAGGCTTTGCGGAGAGGTCGGCGCCAACATGCTCATGTCCATCATCAAGGACAGAATGTTTACCTTATACAAAAGCCCGAGAAAAAAGTGAAGAGCCGTAAAATAAGTCCGCAAATAAAGAAGCGCCAGTTCCGGCGAATGCCGGTTCTGGCGTTTCTTTGTACTGATCTTTCTGTTGATGATTGGTTATGCATGTTTATTGTAAAATATAAATGCCGTAAGGAGCAATTTCGCTTGTATTATGTTTATTCCTCTTTCGATTCCTTCTTTTTCATGTCCTCAATTAAGAGACGGCCAAAACGAATGGCAAGTAGCAGCGGGAAAAATGAGAGTGCATTTGCTCCGTGACCACTGATGTCCTTGATGTAGAATACGTAATTTATTCCAACAAATGTAATCACCAGTAGTACGATTGCAAAAACAAGATCACTTTTTGGCACAGAGATTGACTTTTTCATCGTTCTAGCCCTTTCTTGAATAATAGATAACGTCCTTGGAATATTTTTTGAAATTCACGCGTGAATATATTCTTTTCTTAAGCTTGGTATAACGTGAAGTAGCTGGGACTTTCGAATTTGCTACCCATATTTTATAGCTTATACCCGTAGTATATGGATCATTTCTTTTTATCTTTTTAAGTGCATCATCCGCAAAAACTCCAGCTACACCACCAGCAGGTGTTTTACTCAGCAGCGCTATCACAACACTTATCGCTAAATCTCCAATTTTCTTTTGCAAACTCACGCTCGAGCAAATCCAATTTTGTCTATAGCTTCTCCAAGACTTTATTTCCTTAGGGGCCTTCTTCGTATATGTAACTCCATCTACCATTGGCTCAAACGAATTATCCGACACTCTGTTTTTATCGTAGTCTTCACCCTTCTCAGTAATTATCTTAATTTTTTCCCCATCAACTAATATCTCACCAGTAGCTTTATATTCAAGTACGTTTGTGATTTTTCCTTCGCGTATCTGCAATCTGGTTGTTTTTGCAGAATCCTCTAGAATTGTTACTTTATCAACAACATTTTTAGCTACCTTAAATTCATACACATTATTATTCTTTTTCGAGGATATAGATTCAATCGGAAGTCCCGCAGCATCAAGTGTTTCTATTTCAGAGCGGATTCTCTTCGTCTGATTTTCTGTTAAATCATTTTTTTCTGCAAGCTTTTCAGCCACGGCATTACATTCAGCTTTCCCGACAGAAGAATCTTTAGCTATTTTCTCTCCATATACATACGAAAAACAGGATGCGTACACAGCAATAATTAATATTGCACTTATTGATTTCTTTTTTTTCATGTCTTTTTTCTCTTTCCTTATATAATCTAATGATGTCTTATCAAGTATTAGCGTACGAAACCTCCTTTCTTTAAATATTTGATTGCCTTAAAACAATTAATTGTTCTTCCTTGATTTACGTTGCCTCTCAAATTGTAATTAGAATTTGCCGTATTGCAAACTATTTGTTTGCACCGATTTGCTGTCATATTAGTATCCAATGCATATAACCATGTACAAGTCCCTGTCGCTCTAGAAGTTGCAAATGATGATCCTGATTTATAATTATATCGCCCATACGAATTCATTCCCCATATATCCGCACCCGGAGCAGTAATATCTACATATTTGTTACTGTAAGCAGATGATTGATTCAATGTATTCATAGATGTTAGATTGCCCACTGTCATTATTACAACTTCCAACTTTTAAAGACATTATGTCAATATCAGGATTTGTCGCAATGTCCCAAATCGTTGATTTTCCATGTGGCAACGATAGTATTCCAACAATTCGGATTCCATGCTCTGTTTCTTCTGGAAAGAAATCATAGGACGATGGATTATTGTTTTTTGAACAAAATTCCATTCGCATACATCTCTTGAATTCCAATACATTTGTCTGACAGATACATTGTTCGTCTGGGATTGCATTTCCGAGCGTAACACATAATAGACTACTTGCTATCAACAATATAAGCAGTTCACCAGTTTTTTCCTAGACATATATTCCTGTTTTACATGATTAAGTTATCGCAGGAATCATTCGACTCTTGTTGCAATATTGTACCATTCTAATGTTACCGAAATGTTTCTGAAATGTTTCTG
>JAUNEW010000177.1 GCA_030525365.1 Eubacteriales bacterium | reverse complement strand
GGAAGAACAACTGGCTCCATCATGGTACCCATAACACCGTCTGTCAGAACGAGAACTGGGTTCTCATCTCTTGCAGCCAGGTCGAATGCTTCGTATACCATGTCTACACATTCCTGTACAGTGGAAGGTGCCAGTACGATCATCTTGAAGCCACCGTTACCGGAAGCCTTTGTAGCCTGGAAGTAGTCCTGCTGAGCCGGCTGAATTGCACCAATACCAGGGCCACCTCTCTGTACGTTGACATATACTGCTGGGATACGAGCAGATGCCATGTAGGATACACCCTCGGAGTACAAGCTGATACCACAGCTGGAGGAAGAGCTCATTGCTCTGATTCCAGTGGAAGCAGCACCGTACAGCATGTTAACCGAAGCAACTTCGGATTCGCCCTGTACGAATGTACCATTTACCTCAGGCATTCTTCTTGCAAAATATTCCGGAATTTCGTTCTGCGGTGTGATAGGATAACCAGCAAAGAAGCGACATCCGGCTCTGACAGCTGCTTCTGCAATAGCTTCGCAGCCCTTCATAAATACACGTTCACTCATTATGAATTTCTCCTCTCTCTAATTATCTCCATACTTCGATTGCAGATTCCGGACAAATCTGCGCACACATAGCACAACCGATGCACTTTTCCGGTTCCGCACTGATTACGTATGGATAACCGAAAGAGTTAACTGCCTCGCCGACTACCAGAATCTTCTTCGGACATGAAATCACGCAATACTGACAGGATTTGCAAGCCTCGGAATTGATTTCGATTTTACCTTTAGCCATCGACATTACCTCCTCTTTGAAATAGTGTTTTAACGATCGACCCATTCATAGGTCAAATATAGTTCAATCGGAAGTAGATATCTGTCCGTCTTATCTTTAACTTCCTCATAAACGTCTTTCTTCACACACGCACTGTTAATTCTGGTGATTCCCTCCAGAAGGTCATCCATCTTGTCGAGACCCTCCAAGAAGTCTTCTCCCGTCGTGTGATAGCCCAGGTTCGGATTACCCAGCATGTATATATGATCCAAATTGACCGCCTTCAGAATATTCGACATCGTGCCGTCAATGGATTCCAGACTCTTGGTCCACGGGCGATACGGGTTAATGATGTATACCGGGAGAGAGTCCTCTTTCTTCAGAATGTGTGCATAGGCTCCTGCCATACGAGCGGCCGGAGAACCCCCACCGATATCCATCAGCGTGTAGTTGTCTCCCAGCAGAGATGTTGCCACTCCGCTGACTGCCGTCGGTGCATCCAAGAACTGATCCTGATAATGAATATCCACGCCCAGTTCCTTGAACTGATCTGCCATATCTCTGGAACGGTACAGCGGTTTCGTCTGGTCCATATCGAACAGGTCTACCTTCTTGCCCGTATCCTTTGCCAGCTTCGCTGCCACATTCAGAACGATTTCACTTTTTCCACTTCCGGCTTCTCCGATGAAAAGGAAGTTCTTCTTTTCCTTCAGAACTTCGCCGAAATTCTTATCCATCTCATATAAGAGACCCATATCTTCTCTCCTTCTGCAAAAATATTTATACAACCAAATGCCAGCAGTTCGAAAAAACTACTGTAGCAACTCTTCACACTCCCGGACGCAATCCTGCAGTCTTGTAATCGTATTATACAGACCCCGAAGCATCCGTTCCTTATATCCATTTACACTGATGGAACATATCGCAATTCCGTCCTTCGCCAGAACCGGAGCCGCCACACAAATCAGCCCTTCTGTCACCTCTTCCATATCATAGGCCAGATGTTCCGTCTGTACTTCGTGCATTAGCTCGCTGAACTCATTTCGATCCGTAATGGAGCGCCGAGTCAGCTTCACATATTCCAT
>JAUNEW010000176.1 GCA_030525365.1 Eubacteriales bacterium | reverse complement strand
GGAGTCCTACAAGCATGCCCTCCGCCTGAGTCCAAGTAATATTCAGGTGATGACGGAGCTGGTAGATGTCTACCAAGCCCTGGGGGATCATGTGAATGCAGAGAAGTATATCAACAAGATTAAGGTGGTTCAGCAGAGCCTGGAACAGGAAACCAATAATCAGCTGTAGATAAGCAATCGTAATTGAGAAATTACAGAAGGCGCGGGAGCAATCCTGCGCCTTTCAGAACGTAAGGAGAGGAGGCCGGATGTGTTCGGCGTTTCTATTACAGAAAGAGGGCATGAAATTCTTAAGACATATCTTCAAAAAGGCGATGTGGCGGTGGACTGCACAGCGGGACATGGAATGGATACGTTGTTCCTTGCAGAATGTACTGGCGCCGAGGGAAGGGTGCACGCCTTTGAAATACAGCCAGAAGTCATTTCGGAACTTCAGGAGAAGATGAGTCCCTACCCTCAGGTGGAAATTCATCCTACCTCGAACGTGTACCTTGAGGAATATGTTCAACGTGCTAAAGTCATGATGTATAACTTGGGATTTCTTCCCGGTGGAGATCCGAAGCTGACAACGAGAACGGAGGCGACAATACAGTCGCTGGAAAGTGCTTGCCGAGTTATTGTGCCCCAAGGTGTTATTTCGGTGGTTGCCTATCCAGGGCATCCAGAAGGATTGAAAGAGGCGGCAGCGGTGGAAGAATTCCTGAAAAAACTACCATCCGCCACATTTGAAGTGCTAACGATTCGGCAGACAAATCGGAGCCCTCGGACACCGGTGCAGCATTTTATCTACCGGAATCGGTAGGTCAAAAAAACATTTTTTTACCGGAATCGCTGTGGGTGTTGGAATCAGTGGGCTAAGGAAAAAGCGAAGCATTTCTTAGTAAAAGTAACAATTGACACCGGTGAGGGACGGACTTATAATAAATAGGCTACAGCATGAGAATACTACATGTTGTGCATGAATTGTAGAAATACCACATGATGTGGCATATATAGTATGATAGAAAGAGGAGAGAGGCATGAATGTAATTAAACGAAATGGATCTGAAGTGGAATTTGATATTGACAAGATTATTCATGCCATTGAAGGGGCCAACAGTCAGACAACAGAGAAGAAGAGACTGACCCCGGTGCAAATCCGCCGTATTGCGGAAAGCGTCACAGTGGCATGCGATGATTTGGGCCGATCTCCTGCCGTAGAAGAAATTCAGGACATGGTGGAGCAGGCCATCATGCAGCACGGGGCCTATGAGGTGGCGAAGCAGTATATCACGTATCGGTATACCCGGTCTTTGGTGCGTCAGTCCAACACAACGGATGATAAGATTCTTTCTTTGATTGAGTGCAACAATGAGGAAGCCAAGCAGGAGAACTCCAACAAGAACCCGGTCATCAATTCGACCCAGCGAGATTACATGGCTGGGGAGGTAAGCCGGGATTTGACTAAGAGAATTCTTCTTCCGGAGGAGATTATTGCGGCTCATGAGGCAGGAATTATTCACTTCCACGATTCGGATTACTATGCGCAGAAAGAGCACAACTGTGACCTGATTAACCTGGAGGATATGCTTCAGAACGGCACGGTAATCAGTGAGACCATGATTGAGAAACCTCATAGTTTCTATACCGCTTGCAATATCACCACGCAGATTATCGCCCAGGTTGCCAGCAACCAGTATGGCGGCCAGTCCTTCTCACTGGCCCATTTGGCACCTTTCGTGGATATCAGCCGGAAGAAGCTGAGAGAACACGTAGTGGATGAGCGTAAGATGTGCGGAGAGACGTTGGACGACGAAATTATCGACAAGATTACAGAGCGGAGACTGAAGGAAGAGGTCAAGAACGGAATTC
>JAUNEW010000007.1:27198-36641 GCA_030525365.1 Eubacteriales bacterium | reverse complement strand
CTTGCTTCAAGAAAGAAGTGCAGAAGCAGGGAAGAGATGCGCTCCGGTATATGGAAGAGCACGATTTGCACGGAATTGTACTGACCGGAAGACCGTATCACCTGGATCCGGAAGTGAACCATGGAATCGACAATGTAATCAATCAACAGGAAATGGTGGTTCTGACAGAGGATTCTGTCAGTGGAATGGCGGAATTCCCACGGCCGATTCGAATTCTGGATCAGTGGGTCTACCACTCTAGATTGTATAAAGCGGCGGTTTTTGCAGGTCAGAGAGATGACTTGGATGTGGTCCAGCTGAACTCCTTCGGGTGCGGCCTGGATGCGGTGACGACCGACGAAGTGGATGAGCTGCTGGGACAGAATAATAAGCTGTACACTGTGCTCAAAATCGACGAGGGTTCCAACCTGGGGTCGGCGAAAATTCGAATCCGGTCGCTGAAGGCAGCGCTGGATGAGCGGAAGAAGGCCGGTACCCATACAAAGAAGATTGCAAAGCCTTATGAACGGAAACTCTTCACGAAGGAAATGAAAGACGAAGGCTACACGCTACTGGTTCCTCAGATGTCGCCGATTCACTTCCAATACTTCGAAGCAATTCTGGCGAAGGCAGGTTACAAAGCGGTGCTTTTACCAAGGGTTACTAAGAATGCGGAAGAAGAGGGTCTTCGGTATATCAACAATGATGCTTGTTACCCGACCATTGTGACTCTGGGGCAGATTATTTCCGCCCTTAAGTCCGGCGAATACGACTTGAACAAAGTGGGCGTATTCATGTCGCAGACCGGTGGCGGATGCCGTGCCAGCAACTATGTGGCACTTCTTCGAAAGGCGCTGAAAGACCTTGGAATGGAACAGATTCCGGTGATCTCCTTCAACATGGTAGGATTGGAGTCAAATCCAGGATTCAAGATTACAGCAAAGATGGGCGTGATGCTGGTATATGCGGTATCCTACGGAGATCTGATGATGAAATGCCTGTATCGGACGCGACCTTATGAGAAGGTACCGGGAAGTGCAGAGGCGCTGATGAATTCCTGGTATGACCGTATTGTGGCCAATACGGAGAACATGAAATTAGGGGAATTCAAGCGGAATATTCGTCAGATTGTAAAAGAATTCGATGAACTCCCGATTCACGAGGATATGAAGAAGCCTCGGGTCGGAATTGTGGGAGAGATTCTGGTTAAGTATCACCCGAACGCCAACAACAACCTGGTTGAACTGATTGAAGCGGAGGGTGGCGAAGCTGTAGTTCCAAGTTTCATTGATTTCTTCGAGTACGGATTCATCAATAAGATTTTTAACTATCGCCACTTATCCGGTTCCCGGAAAGAAATGCTGATGAACAAAGCTATGCTCAAGGCTGTGGAATTCTACCGGGATAACGTGCGGAAAGCCTGCCGGGAAAGCAAACGGTTCGAGGCAGATGCCTATATTGAAGACACGGCATGGAATGCGGAAAAGGTGCTTTCGGTAGGAAATCAGTGCGGTGAGGGATGGCTTCTTACCGGAGAAATGGTAGATTTGATCAACTCCGGTGTGAAGAATATTCTTTGCTTACAGCCATTTGCATGCCTTCCAAATCACGTTGCCGGTAAGGGGATGATTAAGGTCCTTCGGAATTACGATGAAAACGCCAATATTGTGGCTATTGACTACGATCCAGGTGCCAGCGATGTTAACCAGCTGAATCGGATTAAGATGATGATGGCGACGGCGTTCAAGAACTTAGAGGCAGAAGAAGCGGAGAAAAATAAAACCGAAAAATAAGCGTATGCCAATCCGGTGCTGTTGTATTCAGCATCGGATTGGTGTATAATAACTCTCGAAAACAAAATAAGATAGGAGGTCCACCATTGGGTAGACATGGTACAATTGCCGGCAGAAAGTCGGCTCAGGACGCTCGCAGAGCGGCAATGTTCACAAAGTATACAAGACAGATTATCGTAGCAGCGAAAGAAGGTGGCGATCCAGACTTCAACTCTTCACTGCGTGTAGCGATTGATAAGGCGAAATCCATTGGAATGCCGAACGACAACATCAATCGCGCAATTAAGAAGGGAACCGGAGAACTGGAAGGCGAATCCTATGAAGAACTGACCTTTGAGGGATACGGTCCATCCGGTGTTGCTATTATCGTGGAAGCTTTGACAGATAACAAGAACCGTACTGCAGCATTCGTTCGTTCTGTATTCGATAAGAACGGCGGCAACCTGGGTACTCCAGGATGCGTATCCTACATGTTTGCACGCAAGGGTGTTATCTATATTGAGAAGCAGGACGGCATGGATGAGGATGAAGTGATGATGAGTGCTCTGGACGCAGGTGCAGAGGACATGATTGTCAACGAGGATAACTTCGAAGTTCGTACAGAGCCAACGGATTTCCACACCGTTCTGGAAGGCCTTCAGGGGGCAGGATACGAAATCGCAGACTCTGATTTGGAATTCATTCCTTCTATGGAAGCGACTGTGGATGCGGACGCCGTGAAGCCACTGACCAAGTTGATTAACTCGCTGGAAGACAACGACGATGTCCAGAAGGTGCACTATAACTGTGAACTGGACGAAGAGTAATCCAAAGATTTGACAGCGAAGAATTTACATTGAAATATTTCCTGGGGTATGCGTTGGTTCACGTAAATTGAACCTACACTTCTTACACGGGATTCTGCGTTCGGAAACGGATGACGTGCCTCCGTGGCTGAGGATGTCTGAAGTCATGACAGGAAGTACCCACCCTTATCTTTCGGATAGGGCGTCAATTTCGGTTCTGACGGTACTCTGGGAATATTTATAAAAACAACGATAACGAAATCCATCTCTTGGAAGGGATGGATTTTTGATTATACGAAAAAACCATAAAATAAGGGGTAGAGCCTGAAATGGTTTTCCGTTATAATATATAAGATAAGAACGATTACATTGACAACGCTGAGATTCAAAGGAGACGTTATGTTTGGAAAAATTGACATAACCGATATCAAGGGGTTTAAATTAGGAAATGCCGAAAATACAGATGCTGGGACAGGATGCACAGTCATCATTTCAGAACGAGGTGCAACAGCCGGTGTGGATGTTCGCGGCGGCGGCCCGGCAACCAGGGAGACGGATTTGCTTCGGTCTGAGAATGCCATGGAGAAAATTCATGCCGTGGTTCTCAGCGGAGGAAGTGCCTATGGCCTAGAAGCTGGTTCTGGTGTTATGCGGGAACTGGAGGAGATGGGTATCGGATTCCGTGTGGGAGGCTGTATTGTCCCGATTGTCTGCCAAGCTTCGCTCTTTGATTTGAATGTGGGAAGTTCGGAGATTCGGCCGGATCGTGCCATGGGAATTCGTGCCGTTCATAACGCCTACAATGGTGCATATTTCCGCCATGGAAATTACGGTGCTGGAACGGGGGCTTCTGTGGGAAAATTCTACGGAATGAACCGGGCGATGAAAGCCGGTCTAGGGACCTTTGCTTGCTCTGATGGTGAAATTCAAGTGGGAGCGATTACTGCGGTGAACGCCTATGCCGATGTATACGATGGACGGAACAATGTAATTGCGGGACTTCTCAGTGCCGATCACAAGCGAATTGATGGAACGATTCGTCCCCTCAAGAACTGCGTTGCTGCGGATTCCACCTACAATATGGTGGGAAGAGCGGAACCCTTCTTCCGTCGGAAAAATACACAGAACAATGTGGTCGAAGTAATTGACGAGGAGACTTTAGAAAATAACGTTGTCGATGATAATGCAGCAGAGAATAGTGATGTTAGCGAAAACACAGTAATCCCATCAACGGAGAATAAGTCCGAGCAGGATATGGGATACGATATTACGTTCAATACCACGATTTCCTGCTTGATTACCAATGCGAAGCTAACGAAGGCGCAGTGCAACAAGCTGGCGTCCATACTTCACGATGGTTATGCGAGAGCAATCAAGCCGGTTCACAGCACAAAGGATGGAGACACGATTTTCGTCATGTCTACCGGAGAGAAGGAAGTGAACTTTGATGCGTTCGCGGCGCTTGCCACGGATATTCTGCAGTACAGCGTCATCGATGGGGCAATTTCTGCCAAAAGTGCCTACGGACTTCCGGCGGCGGCCGATTTCTTCCGGAAACAGAAAGATGGGGAAGAAAGTAATAAAGGAGAATAATATATGAAACGTTTCGTTATTATTGACGGGAACAGCTTGCTGTTCCGATCTTATTTTGCCATGCGTGAAATGGTTACCCGAGAGGGTATCTACACGCAGGGCGTTTTTGCGTTTATCAATATGCTGAAAAAAATTCTGGCGGATTATGAACCGGATTACATTGCGGTGGCCTTTGATATGAAGGCAAAGACTTTTCGCCATGAAACCTATTCCGAATACAAGGCCGGACGTCTTAAGACGCCGGTGGAGCTGCTTTCACAGATTCCCCTAATGCAGGAAGTGTTGCGAGCCATGAATATTACGGTGCTTACAAAAGAAGGGTTTGAAGCGGACGATATCATCGGAACCATGACGGCTCGGGCTGCTGCGGCGGGAATGGAATCGGTGGTAATCACCGGAGATAAGGATGCACTGCAGCTGGTGGGCGAGAACACCTATGTGGTCATTAACCGAAAAGGCATGACCGAATTCGATCGTTATGACCTGGAAGCGATGCAAGAACGATACGGCGTAACGCCGACGCAGTTCATCGATTTGAAAGGCTTGATGGGAGATAAGTCCGATAATATTCCCGGGGTTCCGGGAATTGGTGAGAAGAAAGGATTGGCGCTTCTTCAAAAATACGATTCTGTGGAAGGCGTTGCCGAGCATGCAGAAGAAATCAAGGGGAAGATGGGAGAAAACATCCGCGCTAATCTCGAGGAAATGAAATTATCCAAGTGGCTGGCCACCATTCGCCGAGATGTGGACATTCCGGTAGAACTGGAAGAAATGAAATATGAAGAACCCAATTACGATGCGCTAATTCCATTGTACAAGAAACTGGAGTTCAAACGGTTCTTGAAAGAGCTGGAGGATAAAGAAAGGGTTCTGGAAGACGAAACCCTTTCTGTAGACCTTTTGGAGGGGATGACGGAGCAGCCATGGGAGGAATTCATGAAGACTCTGGCAGATGAGGAACTATTGGTGATAGAGATGGATACGGATAACAATCACCGGAACGTTCCTGCTGTGCAGAATATTCGCCTGTATCGACCTTCGGATAAGGGCTATTCCGAAACAGCGGTGACACCCCTTGATTTTGAGATTCGAATGGAAGAGCTATTATCGAAGTCACCGAAATTAATCGGATTTGGCCTGAAAGAGATGGCGTATACTTTGCTTCAGTACGGGATATCTCACTGGAAACTTTTACACGATATCGAGGTGGCGGAGTATCTGTTGGATCCGAATCGGAGTAAGTACAGCCTGGAGAACATGTATCTCCACTATGTGAATGATACTCTGGACGAAGGCGACAGCAGAAAAAGATTGGTGGCCATTCATCGAATTCAGACAAAGCAGCAGAAAGCATTGGAAGCGCAGGGAATGCAGGAACTCTTTGATGAGTGTGAGATGCCGCTGATTCGAACCATTGCGTCCATGGAATCGGCTGGTGTCCGCGTGGACCCGGAAGTACTTCGAAACGTTGGAACGGAACTGGATCAGAATATCCAGGAGTTGGAAACGAGAATCTACGATGAGGCGGGGCGTTCTTTTAACATCAACTCCCCAAAGCAACTTGGCGAAATCCTCTTTGAAGATATGGGAATCCCATATCCGAAGAAACCGAAGGGCAAAAACAAATACTCCACCGCAGCGGACGTCTTGGAAAAACTGCAGGATGAATATGAGGTGGTAGCCGATGTTCTGCAGTATCGGAAAGCTACCAAGTTAAAGAGTACCTACATCGATGGGCTGTTAACATTGATTGGAACCGATGGGAAGATTCATCCCCACTTCAATCAGACGGTAGCTGCCACGGGAAGACTGAGTTGTACGGAACCGAACTTGCAGAACATTCCGATTCGTGATGATTATGGAAGAAAAATTCGAAAGGCTTTCGTGGTGTCAGAGCCGGAAAATGTTCTGGTGGGGGCGGACTACTCTCAGATTGAGTTGCGCCTTATGGCGGCATTGGCCGAAGACCCGGTGCTGATTGAGGCGTTCCGCGATGGAACGGATATTCATAGCCTGACCGCATCCAGAGTGTTCGACATTCCACTAGATCAAGTAACGCCTTTGGATCGTTCCCGAGCCAAGGCGGTGAACTTCGGCGTAATCTATGGAATCAGCGGATTTGGTCTTAGTGAGAACCTGGGAATCACTCGGAAAGATGCCCAGATGTATATTGATGATTATTTCGAAAAACACCATGCGGTAAAAGAATATCTAGACCACCAGATTGAAAGGGGCCGAGAGGATGGAGAAGTTCGGACCATGTTCGGACGAGTTCGTCAGATTCCGGAATTCAAATCGAGACGTTATATGGACATTCAGTTCGCTAATCGTCTGGCGATGAACAGTCCGATTCAGGGGAGCGCGGCGGATATTATCAAAATCGCCATGAATAAGGTGTCCCAAGAATTGGAAAAGAGAAACATGAAGTCCAGGTTGGTTCTTCAGATTCACGATGAGTTAATTGTGGAAGCGGCTCCGGAAGAACTAGAAGATGTCAAAGAACTCCTCTGCCGAAATATGGAACATGCGGTGGAGATTTCCGTTCCGCTGGAATGTGACATGCATGATGGAAAAACCTGGTATGAACTGAAGTAGTAGGATTGGAACAAGGAGGGAATATGCTTGTAATTGCCATAACCGGTGGAATCGGATCGGGTAAAACCGCCGTGACGGATTATCTGGAAGAGCAGGGATATCCAGTTATTGACACGGATAAGATGTCTCACGAGATGACAGCTCCCGGCGGAAAAGCAATTCCCTACATTCGGAAATATTTTGGAGATGACTTCGTTGCACCGGATGGTTCGCTGGATCGAAAGAAGATGAGAGAACTGGTATACCATAACCCGGAACAGATGAAAGTACTGGAAAGGGGTACAACAGATGTTATCATTGCAGATACAAAGAAATTAATTGGGCAGTATCGCAAATCAGGTTCGTCCTGCGTTTTTGTCGCAATCCCGTTGCTTTTCGAAACCGGAGGTTCTGTATCGGATTACGATGAAATTTGGTCCGTAACAGCACCGAAATCTCTTCGGGTGGAACGGGTGATGAGGCGAGATGGCCTGTCAATGGATATGGTAGAACGGATAATGGATAAGCAAGTCAGCGATCCGGAAAGAGCAGAGAAATCCGACGAACTCATTGAGAATTCGGGGAATCTGGAGGAGCTTAGAGAAAAAATCGAAGCGCTTCTTTGTAAATATGGAATAAAAAATTGACCATTTAAGAAAAAACACTTGCATTCATGACGGGAAGTTGGTATACTTTAGTAGTCATGTGGCTGTGGCGGAATGGCAGACGCGCATGCTTGAGGGGCATGTGGGAGACCGTGCTGGTTCGAGTCCAGTCAGCCACACCAAAGCCTTCTGACGTCCGTCAGAAGGCTTTTTTTATCAATGAATTGCAGCATAATTTAAAAAGTGTTTGAACGCCTTTGCGAGTTATGCTATAATGTCCATTGTTAAGCCGGCGTGGCGGAATTGGCAGACGCGCGGGATTCAAAATCCCGTGGTAGTGATATCGTATGGGTTCGACCCCCATCGCCGGCACCATTATTTAATTGACGGAGGTTATAATAATGAAAATGAACGCAGGAATGATGAACATGCTTCTGCTGGTATTCTTCATCTTCATCATTTATTTCATGATGATTCGTCCTCAGAGAAAGAGAGACAAAGAGGCGAAGGAAATGAGAGATGGCCTGACAAAGGGTGACGAGATTATCACCATCGGTGGTTTCATCGGAAAAGTTGTCAGCATCAACGCAGAAACAGTTGTTATTAATGTAAATGCAGGAAAAGGCACTACAAACGTTGAGATTCTGAAGACGGCAATCGGCAGTGTAAAGACACCGAATACGGCAGCTCGTCAGGAGAAGAAGGAAGTAGCCGAAGAGAAAGAAAAGGAAGTGAAGACTTCTACCACTAAGAAGGTGACTCCAAAGAAGCTGACTCCGAAGAAGGAAGAGGATGCCGAATAATTAAAGCGAGTTTTCAAAAGGACGCCAGAAGGCGTCCTTTTTCGTATATCTGGGCTTCCGGTTCCGCATACTGAAAGACCTTGAAAAATACATAGTGATGGTGTAGAATTGTATGTAAAATACAATGTATTTCTATGATTTTATTACTTTTTAGAAAGGCGCCTACAATCAAATGAAAAAAGGTACACGTAAATTTTTATCAATTCTCGTCGTATTGGTTATTGCACTGGGGGCATTTGTTTCGTTAAAGGGCCTCGGTCCGGTACAGAAGCTTTCGGACAAGATGAAGTATGGCTTGGACATCAACGGCGGTGTCTATGTACTGATGGAAGCGGAGACCAAAGAAACCGGAACGCAGTTAACCAAACTGATGGATCAGACTAAGTCGGTCCTGGAAAACCGTGTAAACGCCATGGGCATTTCGGAAGCATCAGTTTCCATTGAGGGCACGAATCGTGTTCGTGTGGAAATGCCAGGTGTAGAGGATGCGCAGGCAGCGATTGACCAGATTGGAAAGACCGCACAGTTAAAGCTATTCCTAGCAGATGGAACAGAAGTAATGAGCGGAAATGAAATTACCGACTCTTCTTTTACCACCGACTCCAAGAATGGCGGATATAAGATTACCATTGATTTCTCCTCCAAGGGATCCGATGCTTTTGCAGCGGCGACTGAAAAGGCAGCAACTGGAACGGTAAAAGCAACTCTCAAGGATGAGAATGGACAGACTGTTTCTAACACAGCAATCGTTATCAAGCTGGATGATGAAGTTGTTTCAGCTCCAAGCGTTAGCGAGAAGATTGCATCTAGAAGTTGCGAAATCACCCGTCCAGGTGGATTTAGCGAAGATGAAGCATCTTCTACCTCTGCACTGATTCGTGGTGGTGCTCTGCCAGCGACCCTGAAAGAAATCAGTTCTTCCGTTGAGACCGCAACCATCGGTGCAAACGCACTTCACAAGAGCATGGTTGCCGGAGCAATCGGCCTGGGCCTGGTGATGATTATCATGCTGATTGCATACGGTATGCTGGGCGTGATTGCGGATCTGGCGCTGCTTCTGTACGTTGAAGTGACCCTCTGGATTATGGCACTTATGGGATCCGTACTGACATTGCCAGGAATTGCAGGTATCATCCTGTCCATCGGTATGGCCGTGGATTCCAACGTAATTATTTTCACCAGAATCCGTGAGGAAATTGAGAAGGGTAAATCCATTCGCGTAGCGGTAGACACTGGATTCAAATCCGCTTTGGCTACCGTCGTAGACTCTCAGACCACAACTCTGATTGCGGCCATCGTGCTGTATCTCAT
>JAUNEW010000007.1:1644-27098 GCA_030525365.1 Eubacteriales bacterium | reverse complement strand
GGCTGTGCCGCATTCAAGGGCTTCAACTACGGTATCGACTTCACAGGCGGTACAATGATCCAACTTGAAATGGGTCAGAAAGTAGATGCAGATGAAGTTGCACAGGCAATTTCAAAGTATAAGTTGGATCCGTCCATCGTATACGCAACAGATAATCACAGCCAGGTGGTAATCCGTACCAAGAAGGCATTGAATGCAGACCAGAGAGGACAGGTGGTTTCGACACTGTCCGAGAAGTACAACTTGGATAAGAAGTCGGTACTGGCTTCCGAAGAGTTCGGACCAACCGTCGGCAAGGAACTTCGTCAGAACGCTGTTAAAGCGATTATCATTGCGGCACTGTGCATGCTGGTGTACATTCGATTCCGGTTCAAGACATGGAAGTATGGACTGGCTGCTGTAGGCGGATTGCTCCACGATGTGCTGGTAACTCTGTCCATGTATGCAATCTTCGGATTTACGATTAACAATCCGTTCATTGCAGGTATTCTTACCGTTGTAGGATATTCCATTAACGATACAATCGTTATTTTCGATCGTATCCGAGAGAATAAGAGATTCTACAAGAGAAAAGAGCTGGCTCCACAGATTAACGACAGTATCAATCAGACTCTGTCCAGATCCATCACGACATCGATTACAACTTTGATTGTAATGGTGCCACTGTATCTGATGGTTTCTTCAGAAATCAGACAGTTCCTGATTCCACTGATTATCGGTGTTGTATGCGGAACTTATTCCTCCATCTTCATCTGCAGCCCGTTGCTGTATGAAATGAAGAGAAAGGAAAGCCTGTCCAGATACGAGCTACAGAAGGAGAAACAGGCAAAAGCAGCAAAAGAAGCGAAGAAAAAGAATTCGGGTATTGTAAAATAGCTTAATAAGAGGTGTATTGGTGACGACTGATCTTGTGATGACAACAGAACAATTTATCGAAGATCTGAAGACAATTAATGAGAAGTACGATGACCCAATGGTGGTCAAAGCTTTCGACATTGCCAACAATCTTCATAACGGCCAGATGCGGAAGAGTGGAGAACCCTATATCATCCACCCGATTGCGGTTGCAAAAATTCTGGCTAGTTTTGGCATGGACACGGAGACTGTCGTTGCCGGACTCCTTCACGATGTGGTGGAGGATACGGAGTACACACGGGAACAGCTTGTTGAAGATTTCAATGAGGAAATTGCACTGCTTGTGGATGGTGTAACTAAGCTGGGAAATATTAAGTATGATTCAAAAGAAGAACTGCAGGCGGAGAATTTCCGCAAGATGTTCTTGGCTATGTCCAAGGACATCCGAGTTCTTATCATCAAACTGGCGGACAGACTACATAACATGCGAACCATGGAATTTATGCCGCCTCACAAGAGGAAGGAAAAGTCCGCAGAAACATTGGAAATCTATGCACCTCTTGCGGGCAGACTGGGTATTTACAGCATCAAGTTCGAGCTGGAAGACCTGGCATTTAAATACCTGCACCCATCCGATTATGAATCTTTGTCGGTTCAGGTGAATAAGCGCAAAGAGGAGAGAGAAAAAATCGTAGATCAGCTGATTGACGAAATCAGCGACGAGCTGGACAAGTCTAATTTCCATTACGACGTGATGGGACGGTCCAAGCACCTGTATAGTATCTACAAGAAGATGACTATTCAGCACAAACAGCTGGATGAAATTTTCGATTTGATTGCAATCCGTGTGATTGTGAACAGTGTAAAGGATTGCTATGCCGTTCTGGGATTGGTACACACAAGGTGGACCCCAATCCCAGGACGCTTCAAAGATTATATTGCAATGCCAAAGCCGAATATGTATCAGTCCTTGCATACGACGGTTCTGGACGATAATGGGGATCCTTTCGAAATTCAAATTCGAACCTACGAGATGCATCGTATCGCGGAATACGGTATTGCAGCACATTGGAAATACAAGGAAGGCAAAGGAGGCCAGAGCAACGGCACTTCCGAACAGAAGCTGGCATGGCTCAGACAGGCATTGGAGTGGCAGAAGGAAACCGATGACTCCATGGAGTTCCTGGAAACCCTCAAGATGGATCTGTTTGACAATCAGGTCTTTGTCTTCACACCAAAGGGAGATGTTATCGAGCTCCCAGCGGAATCGACACCGCTGGATTTCGCCTTCAAAATTCACACTGATGTGGGAATTCGCTGTGTAGGAGCTAAGGTCAACGGCAAGATGGTCACCATCGATCATAAGTTGAAGACCGGCGATATTATCGACATCATCACTTCAGCGAATTCGGCGGGCCCAAGCATGGACTGGCTGAACATCGCCAAGAGTTCCCAGGCGAAGAACAAGATTCGGAACTGGCTTCGAAAAGCCAACAAAAACGATTCTCTGGATCGAGGAAAATCGAACATTGCCAACTATATTAAGAAGAAAGGCTATGATCCGCATTTAGTGGCGAAGAACGCCTACCTTCTGAAGGCAGTGAAGGATCTCAAATTAAACAACGTAAACGAGCTCTACCTTCAGATTGCGAACGGCGGAAGTGCCCTGGCAAAGTTGGGGCAACGTCTGATTGATTACTACAAGGAAGACAACCGCAAGGAAGAGATTCGCAAAGAAGAAGAGATTAAGAATAAAAAGACACAGGTTCATCGGGTTACTGATTCCGATGGGCCGGGTATTATCGTCAAAGGTTCTGACAACTTGCTGATTCGCATTGCGAGATGCTGCACGCCGGTTCCAGGAGACGATATCATCGGATTCATTACCAAGGGGCGTGGGATTACCGTTCACCGAAGAGATTGTAGCAACATCGTCAACCTCCCGGAAAGAGAGCGGGGACGTCTCATTGATGTGGAATGGGAGACTCCGAAAGTTGGACAGACCTACTATGCGGATATCAATATTAGCGGCATCGATCGAAAGGGCCTATTCAGCGACATTTCCAAAGTCTGCGAAGACATGGACGTTCGGCTGGTGGGCGTGAACATGAAACCGGTGGACGACGAGTACGTTAATGTGACGATTACAGTTGCGATTACCGGAACGCATCAGATTCAAAGACTTCTGATTTCACTTCGGAATGTTTCAGGAATCGACAAGGTATACCGGGCAAAATCATGATTACAATTACTAGTTATAACGAAAATATGCTACAGGAGAATACATATCTCCTAGTGGATACCGACACACATACCGGGATTATCATTGATCCCGGTTGTTACACGTCTGAAATGAAGAAGGCCCTTGAGCAAGTTACGCTTGAGTACATCATTCTAACTCACGGACACGGGGACCACATCGCAAAGCTACCGGAAATTCGAAAGGATTTTCCAACGGCTCAGGTAATTGCCGGTGCAAAGGAAAAAGACCTTCTTCTAGATCCAAGTAATAACGGTTCCTCCCAGTTTGCAGAGGCGCCGGTTGCGGAACAAGCGGATCGATATGTATCGGAGGGAGAGTCGGTAGATTTCGGGGGAAAGAAGTTTTCTTTTATCGAGACACCAGGGCATACAGCCGGTGGAATTTGTTTCTACGGAGATGGGAAAATATTCACAGGGGACACTTTATTCTTCCGAAGCATTGGACGTACCGATTTGTATTCCGGAGACCCGAGGGAAATTCGCAGTTCCCTGCAGAAATTGATGCAGCTTCCGGAGGACACAGTGGTGTACCCGGGGCATGGTATCACTACTTGCATTGGAGACGAAAAGAAAGGAAATCCATTTGTATAGATTCTACCTGAATGGAATACAGAATGAATATCACATGGAGGAACTGGCGCGAGAATTCCTGACCAATCATGAGTTTGAAGTGATTCCGGTGTCCTTTGAGCCTGGAAACACGCTAGTTTTAACTGATAATAGTTATTTGTTAAATAGTAATAATGACCTGGATTTCGACGGAATCAAGCGAGAACTATATCAAATTCTTGCAGAGAAGACCGGAACCCATCCAGAATGGGGGACGCTAACGGGGGTTCGTCCGCTGAAGCTGGCCTTTAGTCACTACGACACATTCCAAAGCGTGGAGCGAACCATGGAGGCCATGGCAGAGAGATATCTGCTGCATCCTTCCAAAGTGAACTTGTTACGTGATATTCTGGAATATCAACTGGATTATATGGAACGGCCGAAGCCGGATGCGGTAAGCCTATATGTGCATATTCCATTTTGTCCCACCCGCTGTTCCTATTGCTCCTTCGCTACCAATGTGGCTCCGGAGGATGAGGTGGCGGACTATTTCGATTTTTTGCTAAAAGAAATCAAGTACACCGGCACACTTTTCCGGGAAGAAGAACAGGACGTAGAAAGTGTGTATATCGGCGGAGGGACGCCAACCACCCTCTCCGATGAACAACTGGAATTGCTGGTGGATACAATTCGTGAATCCTTCCACTTGGATATGGCGAACATCGAGTTCACTGTTGAGGCAGGAAGACCGGATACGATTTCTCCTTCTAAGCTGGAGGCACTGCATCGTGCAGGTGTGAACCGCATCAGCATCAATCCCCAGTCCATGAGTGAGAAAACATTAGCGGCGATTGGGCGCTCCCATAGTTCGGCAGATATTCGAAAGGCTTTTGAGCAGGCAGGCGAAGTGGGGTTTGAAGTTATCAATTCGGATGTGATAGCTGGGCTTCCCGGGGAAAATCTGGAAGATTTCAAGCGTACGCTACAGAGTCTTGTGCATTTAGGAGCGAACAACATTACAGTGCATACTCTTTCTGTAAAGAGGGGATCGAAACTGAAGGAAGAAGATCCGGAATATTATAGAAAGAACACCGAGACGGTGAAAGAAATGCTTCGCTTCTCAGAAGAATACTTAGAGGAGCAGGGCTTTATTCCGTACTACATCTATAGACAGAAACATCAGATGGGTTCCTTCGAGAACGTGGGTTATTGCAAACCAGGCGCCCATTCTGTGTATAATATTCGTATTATGGAAGAGAAACAGACGATTATCGGCATGGGAGCGGGGGCGATTGGTAAGCGCTATTTCCCAGAAGAGGACCGTCTGGAGCGCATCCCGAATGTGGGAAATTATATGATATACAAGGAACGTTTTGAAGAAATGCTCCTTCGAAAAAATAACTATTGGGGAGGAAAAAATGGCGATTAAAGCACCAAAAGGTACGAAAGATATGCTCCCAGAGGATTCTTATAAATGGCACTATATTGAGAAGGCATTCTCAGATATTTGCGATGAATACGGATTCGGTGAGCTTCGTACCCCTATTTTTGAGGACACTAGCCTTTTCAACCGGGGCGTAGGTGAAACAACAGACATTGTCCAGAAGGAAATGTATACTTTCGAGGACCTGGGACACAGAAGTATCACGTTGAAACCGGAAGGTACTTCTCCGGCGGTACGTGCTTTCATAGAAAGCAAACATTTTGCAGATATGCAGCCGAGTAAGTATTATTACAACACCCCTTGCTTCCGTTATGAGAAGCCACAGGCCGGCCGTCTGAGACAGTTCCATCAGTTCGGAGTGGAAAACTTCGGCGCATCCTCTATGTTGGCGGATGCGGAAATCATTGCTTTAGCCGATGATTTCTTAAAGCGCATGGGAATTGACGAAATTGAACTGCATATCAACAGCGTGGGATGCCGGGAATGCAGGACAAAATATCGGAAAGCGCTACAGGATTTTCTGAGACCACATTACGATGAACTGTGCACTACTTGCCAGTCTCGTTTCGAAGCAAATCCGATGCGAATTCTGGATTGCAAATCGAAGGCGGATCAGGAAATCGTTAAGGACGCTCCGCTAATGGTAGACTACCTGTGTGATGATTGCCGAAAAGCTTTCGAAGATCTTCAGGAAAACCTTACTGCCATGGGAATCGACTTCAAAGTGGATCCGAAGATTGTACGTGGCCTGGATTACTACACCAAGACGGCTTTCGAGTTCGTTACCACCAAGATTGGCGCGCAGGGAACCGTATGCGGTGGTGGCCGATACGACCACCTTATTGAAGAGGTAGGAGGTCCGTCCATGCCGGGAGTTGGATTTGGTCTGGGCAAGGAAAGGTTGCTGATGCTCATGGAAATGTGCGGAGCGGACTTTGGCCAGGCGGTGAAGCCGGAAATTCTTATCGCCTATATTGGAGAGCCGGCAAAGCTCTATGCACTGGGACTAGTTCAGGAGCTTCGAAAAAATCATGTCCGTGCAGCAATCGACACCCAAGGCAGAAATCTGAAGGGACAGATGAAATATTCCAACAAAATCGGGGCAACATACTCCATCGTCATTGGCGATGATGAGATTGAAAGCAACGAACTTACACTGAAGAACATGGAATCCGGTGAACAGCACCGAATTCATCGTGATGAAATTATGGATGTAATCAGGAGAGGATAATGTCAGAAATTTACAAGCGTACACACATGTGCGGCGAGCTAAGACTTGCCGATGAAGGAAAAGAAGTGATTCTGAACGGCTGGGTGGCCAAGCAGAGAAGTCTAGGTAGCCTGGTGTTCGTGGATTTGAGAGATAAGACCGGAATCACGCAGATTACTTTCAACGAAGATATCCCAGAGAAACTGATGGAGGCTGCAAAAAGCCTTCGCAGCGAATATTCCATCGGCGTGAAAGGAATTGTTCACGAGCGTAGCTCTAAGAATGGCAACATTCCAACCGGTGAAATCGAAGTGTTTGCAACGGATATGATTATCTATTCCAGTGCAGAGACTCCGCCGATTTATATCAAGGATGACGATAATGTAGACGAGTCCCTGAGACTGAAGTATCGTTATTTGGACCTTCGCAAAAACAAGATGCAGCGCAACTTGCTTTTCCGGCACAAAGTCACCAAGTGTGCCAGAGATTACTTTGACGAAAACGGATTTGTAGAGGTGGAGACACCGATGTTGATTAAGTCCACACCGGAAGGTGCCAGAGACTATCTGGTGCCGAGCCGCGTGAAGCAGGGTTCGTTCTATGCACTTCCTCAGTCGCCACAGATGTTCAAGCAGCTTCTGATGGTGGCAGGAACGGATCGGTATTTCCAGATTGTAAAGTGTTTCCGAGACGAGGATCTTCGTGCAGATCGTCAGCCGGAATTCACCCAGATTGACCTAGAGATGTCCTATGTGGATCAGGATGATGTAATTGAAATGCAGGAAGGATTCCTTCGCAAGCTGATGAAGGAACTGAAGGACATCGACATCGAAACTCCGTTCCCACGCCTGACCTGGACGGAAGCCATGGAGCGGTATGGTTCCGATAAGCCGGACACCCGTTTCGGCATTGAGCTGGTTAAGCTGAATGACCTGGTAGAAGATTGTGATTTCGCAGTGTTCACCAATGCATTGAAGGAAGGCGGAGACGTTCGTGGAATCTGCGTACCAGGAGGTGCGGAGAAGTATTCCAGAAAGAAAATTGATAAGCTTACGGAAGAGGCAAAGCACTACGGTGCCAAGGGTTTGGTATGGATTAAGAAGGAAAACGGCGAGTACAATTCTTCGGTGAAGAAGTTCTTCACCCAGGAACAGCTGGCCACCATCATGGACAGATTGGAAGCTTCTGAGGGGGATATGGCATTCATCGTCAGCGATCGCAAGAAAGTAGTATTCGATACTCTGGGCTGGCTTCGCCGGAAGATTGCCGGTCAGCTTGGCATGCTGGATGATAATCAGTTCAATTTCCTGTGGGTTGTGGATTTCCCAATGTTCGAAGAAGACGAAGAGGGAAATCTCAAAGCCATGCACCATCCGTTCACGCAGCCGAAGTTGGATGAACTTTACAAGTTAGAGGATGGAAACCTGCTGGATTTGAAGGCAGACGCCTATGACATCGTACTGAACGGCGTAGAACTGGGCGGCGGAAGTGTCCGTATCCACGACAAGGATCTGCAGGCGAAGATGTTCGAAGTGCTGGGTCTCAGCGATGAGGAGTGTCAGGAGAAATTTGGCTTCCTGATTGAAGCCTTCAAATACGGAGCACCGCCACATGCTGGACTGGCATATGGACTGGATCGTATGGTAATGCTGCTTCTGGGTGAAAAGAGTATCCGAGAAGTCATTGCATTCCCGAAGAACCAGAACGCGGAGTGCTTGGTCAGCGAAGCACCTGGCGTAGTGGACGAAAAGCAGCTGGAAGAGCTTGGAATTAAGGTCTGCACACCGGAACATGAATAGAATCGCGCTGTTCGGAGGCACCTTCGACCCCATCCATAATGGACACATCAATCTAGCGAAGACCGCGGTAAAAGAATGTAATCTCGATGAACTGGTTTTCGTTCCCAACTACATATCTCCCTTCAAGCAGGGAAGTTCCGTTACGCCGGGAACAAAGCGGGCAGAGATGATTCGGGAAATCCTTCCGACGGACAATGCTTTCCGCCTGTCATCTTACGAGTTGGAACGGGCAAGGCCCTCGTATACGTACGACACACTGTGTCATTTCCGGAGCCAGATGGAGGAGGCGGAGATTGCTTTTATCATCGGATTTGATTCGGTGCTTACCGTTGACAAATGGTATCACGGAGAGGATATTCTCCGTGAGTTTCCACTGATTACCGGCGTTCGGCCCCATGTGGCGACAGACGAGGGCTTTCGCCGAATTGAAGCGTATCGAGAGAAATACGGAAGCCGGATTCACGTCTTGAATCTGAAACCCTTTGATGCGTCTTCCACAGAAATTCGCCGAAGAATTCGATCAAAGGAAAGTGTAGACGGGCTAATCGCCCCGGAGGTTGAAGCATACATTGAAAGAAACAAACTGTATCGAGTTGAATGAACTGGATGAATACCTTAAGAAGAATTTGAAGCCCAGCCGATATCGCCATTCCATGGGCGTGGTAAAAATGGCGGTTTCCCTGGCGGAAATCTACGGCGCAAATCGGGAGAAGGCGAGACGGGCGGCGATGGCACATGATATTGCTAAATGCCTGACCTTGGAAGAATCCAATCGATTGGTTCGCTATTACGGACTGCCCTTCAAGTATCTGGGAAATCCGGCCATTGCTCACTCAAAGTTGGGCGTTCAGATTCTCCAAAGTGAATTTCACTGGAGGGACGAAGAGGTTCTTTCCGCCGTGTCCTATCACACCACGGGTAAAGCGGCCATGACACTTCTGGAGGAGATTATCTACGTTTCCGATGCCATCGAGGAAGGCCGTGATTATGAAGATGCACCGAGATTGCGGAGGCTGGCGGCAGAGAATCTGGACGAAGCTTGCAGGGAGGTGCTGGAATTCAGCATTGACAGTCTTAAATCTCAGGGGAGAAAGATTGATTCTGATACGATAGAAGCTTATACTTATATTAAGAACAAAATACAGGATAGCAAGGAGAACTGAATGGACAATTATAACGTTGCAAAAGAACTTGCAAGTCTTCTGTCGCAGCGGAAAGCGGCAGATGTTACGCTGATTGACATTTCCGAGAAGTCTGCTTTTGCAGATTTCTTCATCAACTGCACCGCAGGGTCGGAGAGACAGCTAGGGGCACTTCAGGATGCCGTCGACGAAAAGGCCTATGAGCTAGGGCTGGAACAGAAGGGTGTCGAGGGTAGATCCGGAAGTAGCTGGATTCTCATCGATTACGGCGACATTATCGTCAATATTTTTACCGCTGAGACCCGGGAGCGCTATGCGCTGGACAAAATCTGGGGAGATTGCGAAATCGAAAGAATTGAGGACTAGGGACAATGAAAGAAAAGTACAATTTTACAGAAATTGAGAAGAAGTGGCAGGATGTCTGGGAGAAAGAAGAGGCATTCAAGACGGTGGAGGACTACGATAAGGAGAAGTATTATGTCCTGGAAATGTTCCCGTATCCGTCGGGCAAGCTGCACATGGGCCACGTGCGGAACTACTCCATCGGCGACGTTATCGCTCGTTTCAAGAGAATGAAGGGGTACAATGTTCTTCATCCGATGGGTTGGGACTCCTTCGGACTTCCGGCAGAGAATGCAGCCATCAAGAATGACATTCACCCAGCAATCTGGACAGACAGCAACATCGCTGAGATGCACCGCCAGCTTCAGGGACTGGGATTCAGCTATGACTGGGACCGAGAAGTTGCCACCTGCAAGGAAGAGTATTACAAGTGGATGCAGTGGATATTCATCCAGTTCTACAAGAAGGGACTGGCTTACAAGAAGGATAATCCGGTGAACTGGTGCCCAAGTTGCCAGACTGTTCTGGCCAACGAGCAGGTAGTAGAGGGGTGCTGCGAGCGTTGTCACACACCGGTAACCAAGAAACACCTTTCCCAGTGGTATCTGAAGATTACGGATTACGCTGACCGTCTCCTGAAGGATTTGGACAACATGCCAGGCTGGCCGGATAAAGTAAAGCTGATGCAGAAGAACTGGATTGGCCGTTCCACCGGTGCAGAGGTAACTTTTGAAGTGGAGAATTTCGACAAGAAGCTTCAGATTTATACCACCCGTCCGGATACACTATTCGGTGTAACCTACATGGTTCTGGCACCAGAACATCCGTACGTACCAGAGCTGACCAATGGCACGGAGTACGAAGAAGCGGTAAAAGCATATCAGGAGGAATGCCTCCACAAGTCCGAAATCGAGAGAACGTCCCTCACTAAGGAGAAGACCGGCGTATTCACTGGCGCTTATGCGATTAACCCGGTTAACGGCAAGAAAGTTCCAATCTATATCTCCGACTACGTTATGATGGATTATGGAACCGGTGCGATTATGGCGGTACCGGCGCATGACCAGAGAGACTTCGAGTTCGCAAAGAAATTCGATTTGGACATCATTCCAGTTGTGAACACAGAGGATCCGGAAGTCGACATTAACAATCTGGAAAGCGCCTTTGTTGCAGAAGGAACCATGATTAACTCCGGAAAGTACACCGGAATGAACAATAAGGAAGCCATCGAACAGATTACGAAGGATTTGGAAGAGGCAGGCCTAGGCAAGGCACAGGTCAATTACAAGCTGAGAGACTGGCTGATTTCCCGTCAGCGTTATTGGGGCTGTCCGATTCCGATGGTATACTGCGACGACTGCGGTTGGGTACCGGAGAAAGAAGAAAACCTGCCGATTAAGCTGCCGACAGATGTAGAGTTCACTGGAAAGGGAGATTCTCCACTGAAGACTTCCAAGACCTTCGGAGAAACCACATGCCCTTGCTGCGGAAAGAAGGCTGTCAGAGAGTACGATACTATGGACACCTTTGTGGATTCCTCTTGGTATTTCCTGAGATATTGCGATGCAAAGAACGCTGAGAAACCGTTTGATAAGAAGAAAGCAGACTATTGGATGAACGTGGATCAGTATATCGGCGGAGTGGAACACGCCATTCTGCACCTGCTGTATGCTCGTTTCTTCCAGATGGTAATGCACGACCTGGGTCTGGTAGATGCGGAAGAGCCTTTCGAAAATCTGTTGACACAGGGAATGGTTATCAAGGATGGTGCGAAGATGAGTAAGTCTCTGGGCAACATCGTCAGCCCAGAAGAAATTCAGAAGAAGTACGGTGCGGATACCGCTCGTCTCTTCATTCTGTTCGCAGCACCTCCGGAAAAAGAACTGGACTGGAGCGATGCCGGTGTAGAGGGAAGCTACCGCTTCTTGAACCGTGTATACAGATTGGTCCAGGAGTATGTAAATGATATTCGGGGCGACTATGATGGTTCTGAGAAGGCTGTCATTAAGAGCCCAGAGGACAAAGCGCTGAACTTCCAGCTGAACGCTACCATTAAGAAGGTAACAGAAGATGCCGGTGGCAGATTCAGCTTTAACACTGCAATCAGCTCGATTATGGAGCTGGTAAATGCTCTGTATAAGTACAAGCAGGGCGAAATCAACGTACCGCTGATGAATGAGGCAATTGAGAAGTTGATTCTCATTCTGAACCCGTTCGTGCCACATATCACGGAAGAGATGTGGAGTGAGCTGGGACATGAGGATAGAGTCTATCAGCAGAAATGGCCGGAATTTGATGCTGCCGCATTGGAACTGGAAGAAGTGGAAATCATCGTTCAGATTAACGGTAAGCTGAAGGACAAGATGGTATTTGAGAAGAATGCAGCAAAGGAAGATATTGAGAAAACCGCTTTGGAAAGTACGAAAGTACAGGAAGCTATTGCTGGAAAGACAGTTGTTAAGACCATTGTCGTTCCAAATAAACTGATCAACTTTGTTGTAAAATAATGCCTATGAAACAAGAAACAGAAATAAAACCAAATAATAAGAAAACCTCTGTGCCGGCAAAGAAGAAGTCCGGCACAGAACGGAAAAGTGCCGGAAAGGGAAGAAAAGTAAGCCCGAATGGGAATTCGAAGACGAAAGCTCCCGCACAGGGGACCCATTCTAAGAAAAAACAGTCCAACCTTCCGAAATCCGGAAAGCCAAAGAACTCTGCTGGAAAGAAAAATTCCTCTCAGGAAAATTCTTCGAAAAACGGAGAGCATAAGTCCAAATCGAAAGGTGGGAAGAAGGTCTTTCCAGTAATGCCTTTCCACTCGGGAAAGAACGGAAAGAAATCGAAGGGGAACTCGAAGAAGCAGGTTCGCCCGAAGGAATCTTTCCGAATCACACCTCTGGGCGGCATGAAGGAAATCGGAAAGAACATCACCCTGATTGAGTACAAGGACGAAATTCTGATTGTGGATTGCGGAATGTCTTTCCCAGAAGATGAGATGTTCGGTATCGATGTTGTAATTCCGGATTTCTCCTACCTCAAGGATAACATGGAGAAAATCAAAGGATTGATTATCACCCATGGACATGAGGACCACATCGGTGGCGTTCCATATTTGCTAAAAGAAATTAAAGTGCCGATTTACGCCTCTGGGTTGGCCACCGGCCTGATTCAGCACAAGCTGAAAGAAAAAAATCTGACGGCGGACTGTCATGTAATTTCGCCGGGTGATATAATTCATATCGGAAGCTTTATCGTGGAGGCGATTCACACCACCCACAGTATCGCGGATTCCTTTGCTTTCTCCATCAAGTGTCCGGCAGGGCACATTGTGCACACAGGAGACTTCAAGGTGGACTACACCCCACTGGAAGGAAAACGGATTGACTTAGCAAGGTTTGCGAAGCTGGGGGATGAGGGAGTCGATGTCCTCCTCTGTGACAGTACGAATGTGCTGAAGCCAGGATTCACTCCTTCCGAACGAATCGTTGCGGAATCCATGAATCGCATCTTTGAAGAGACGGACAAGCGAATTATCATCGCCACATTCTCTTCGAATATTCATCGAATTAAGCATTTCATGGATGCCTCCATCAAGCACGGCCGTAAGATTGCAGTTTCGGGACGTTCCATGGAGAACGTCATGGAAATCGCCAAAGATTTGGGATACATTGATTTGCCGGAATCCGCCTTCGTAGATATTCGAAATATCAGCAACATTCCGGATAGCAATCTGACCATTGTAACCACAGGAAGTCAGGGCGAACCTATGTCCGCGCTGACCCGAATGGCCAATGATAATCACCGGGCGGTAAAGCTAAAGAAGGGCGATGTGGTTGTGTTCTCCTCCTCACCGATTCCAGGAAATGAGAAGACCATCACCAACGTGGTGAACAAGCTGTACGAGAAGCAGGTGACGGTATATCTGTCCGACTTTGTGGACATCCACGTATCCGGACACGCATGTCAGGAAGAGCTGAAGCTAATCCATACACTGGTTCGTCCAAAGTATTTCGTACCGGCTCACGGTGAGTATCGTCATCTGAATGAGCACGCCAAGCTGGCAGAGAGTCTTGGAATGCCGAAGAGCAACATCTTCGTCATGAACAATGGAGACTCCCTTCTGGTAAAGGGTGGAAGGCCGGTTGTGGAGAAAGAGTATGCCACTGCTGATGATATTCTGGTGGATGGTTACGGTGTAGGTGACGTTGGAAACGTGGTGCTGAGAGATCGAAAGCAACTTTCGGAAGCTGGTCTGATTGTGGTGTCAGTAGCCATTGATAGCTACTCCATGGAACTGGCAGCCAACCCGGAACTGATTACGAGAGGATTCATCTACGTGAAGGAGAACGGGCCGCTTATTAACGATGCCACCGAAGTGGTATTTGAGACCATCGAGCGTTGTAAGAAAAAGGATGCGATGGATTTAAGTTCTTTGAAGACCGCCATCCGTGACGACCTTCGCGGCTACATTTACAAGAAGACGAAGAGAAGTCCGGTGATTCTTCCGGTGATTCTCTACGTATAGAAAGGAGCCCCTATGAACGTATATGAAGAGGCCCATAACTTGGCCCGGGCCATCAAAGAAAGTAATGAATTCAAAGAGTTTGATTCACTGAAAAAAGAAGTAGAGAAGGACGAAACTTTGTATTCGATGTTGCAGGATGTCCAGAAGAAACAGCTGGAACTTCAGGCAAAACAGATGTCCGGGGGTGGCATGGATCAGGATTTGATGAGTCAGATTCAGTCCATGTACATGATGCTTGCGGGAAAACCGCAGGCGGCACAATATCTACAGGCAGAAGCTAGATTTTCCATCATGATGAAAGACGTGGGAGAAATTCTGGCAGATGCTATTAATATTAAAGCTATGTTATAACTTATTATTTTAGAGAAAGAGAGAGAAATTATGATTAGTGCAGGCGAATTCAGAAAAGGTGTAACTTTCGAGATGAACGGCGAACCGCATGTTGTTCTTGATTTCCAGCATGTAAAGCCAGGTAAGGGTGCTGCTTTCGTACGTACAAAGTACAAGAACATCCTGACCGGAGCAACCAGAGAAGAAGCGTTCAACCCGAACGATAAGTTCCCGAAGGCACACATCGAGACCAAGCAGATGCAGTACCTCTACAACGATGGAGAGCTGTACTACTTCATGGATCAGGAGACTTATGATCAGATTCCTCTGACTTACGACCTGGTAGAGGATGCTATCAAGTACATCCGCGAGAACGATACCGCTACTGTTAAGTTCTACAAGGATAACGCATTCACAGTAGAGGCTCCGAACTTCGTTGACCTGGAAGTTACAGAGACCGAGCCGGGCGTAAAGGGCGATACCGCAACCAACGTAACAAAGGCTGCAACCGTAGAGACCGGTGCCGTAATTCAGGTTCCGATCTTCATCAATGAGGGTGAGAGAATTCAGATTGATACCAGAACAGGCGACTATCTCGGACGTTCCAAATAATTCCAATCTGATTTTATCAAAAGAAATCGAAAAGGGTTACTATGAAGAAAGCGATAAAAAAAGCATTAATTGTACTGGCGGTGATTTTTGGACTGATTATCGGTTCCAGTGCGGTTCTTCTTAACCTGAACAAGCCGCTAGACCGGAATAATACGGCGCTGGTGGATGTAACGGTGGAAGAAGGTGACAGTACAGATGACATTGCCCAGGCGCTTCTGGATGCAGGCGTTATCAAAAGCACAACGAAATACAAGATTTGCTCCAAAATTTGGAAGTACGATTCGAACTACAAGGCGGGAGTCTATTCCTTCTCGCCAAGTATGCGGTGCAGCGATATTGCCAAGATTATCGTGTCTGGAAAAGAAACTTCGAATTCCTTTACGGTTCCGGAAGGGTCTACCATTGAACAGATTGCAGATCTTCTGGCGAAGGATGGGTTGGCAGACAAGAAGAAATTCCTGAAGGCTGCCCAGGATTCCAGCGCCTACAGTAGCTTTGAGTTCCTGAAGGACGCCCAGTCCGGTAAAAATCATCTGGAGGGATACCTGTTTCCGAACACCTATCAGGTGGCGCCGGGAGCGGATGAACAGCAGATTATTACCACTATGCTGAACCAGTTCGATACCGTCTTTACCGATGAGTACAAGGCAAGGGCAAAGAAACTGGGATACTCTGAGAATGATATTATCATTGTCGCTTCTATCATTGAGAAGGAAGCGCAGGTGGATTCGGATCGGGCCAAGATTGCTAGCGTTATCTATAATCGTCTGGACGACGGGATGAAACTTCAGATGTGTTCCACCGTCCAATACATTCTGGGCGAGGCAAAACCGGTGCTGTCGGTAGAAGACACGAAGATTAAATCGCCATACAACACGTATTTGCATGCAGGTCTTCCGAAGGGACCGATTTGTTCCCCGGGACAGGCCTCCATTAAGGCGGCTCTGTATCCAGCGAAAACAGACTACATGTATTTCGTTGTAAGCGATAAGCTGGATGGATCCCACAAGTTCAGCAAGACCTATGCAAAATTCGAGAAAGATAGTGCAGCTTATGAGAAAGCACTGGCAAAACAGGAGAAATCCAAAGGATCGAATTCTTAAATGAACATTACAAATCAGAAAGTAACCGATTACATTACGCAGTTCTACCGGCCACTGAATGCGTCGCTGGCAGAGCTGCGGAATCAAAGCGAAGCGGATGGAATTCCGCTGATTCTGAAAGAAACTGAAATGCTGTTCCGTACCATTCTCCCTATGCGCCCGTACAGAAGGGTGCTTGAGATTGGTACGGCTTACGGCTATTCTTCTATATTTTTTGCCAACCTGATGCCGGAATGTCGAATCACCACGGTGGAGCTTTCGGATACCAACTATCAGATTGCAAAGGATAACGTGTGGGAACAGGGCATGGAAGACCGTATTGACATCGTTCATGGCGACGGTATTTCCGTGCTGGATGATATGATTCAGAATGGGCTTTCGGAGAATGAGGCCTTTGATCTGATTTTTATTGATGCCGCCAAGAGCCATTACATGGATTTTTTTAAGCGGGCGGAGAAACTCTGCTCGAAGGACGCGGTAATCATATGCGATAATATTTTGATGAAAGCCTTCCTTGTGGATCCTACTTTGGATCGGAAGCGCAGACATCGAACCAGTGTAAAACGCATGGATGATTTTCTCAACTATATATTTGACCGGAAGGACCTGGAAGCATCTCTTCTGAGCTGCGGAGATGGACTTCTGATTATAGAGGAGAATTCGAAAAAAATAGATTTACAAGAATAGAAACGAAAAAGACTGAATATGAACAAAATCGAATTACTGGCTCCTGCGGGAGATATGGAAAAGTTAAAAACAGCGGTACGGTATGGTGCGGACGCCGTCTACTTCGGCGGAGAGATGTTCAGCTTGCGCGCAGGCGCAGGAAATCTTTCTGTAGAAGAGATGAAGGAAGCCATGGAATTCCTTCACGAAAACGGCGCAAAGGGATACCTCACCATCAATATCTATCCTCATAACGAGGATATTGTTCCGCTTCAGAAATATATTGAACGAATCAAAGACATTCCCATCGATGCCTTCTTGGTATCGGATCCGGGCGTGATGCAGTTAGTGAAGGAAGGAATTCCCGGGGCGGAGATTCATCTGAGTACCCAGGCCAATACCACGAATTACCTTAGCGCCAACTTCTGGGTATCCCAGGGGGTGAAGCGAGTGGTGGCAGCTCGGGAAATGAGTCTCCAGGAAATTACCGAAATGCGGGCGCATTTGCCGGAAAATATTGAAATTGAAGCTTTCGTTCACGGTGCTATGTGCATTTCCTACTCCGGAAGATGCCTTCTCAGCAATTACATGGTAGGGAGAGATGCAAACCGAGGACAGTGCACCCATCCCTGCCGGTGGAAATACCACCTGATGGAAGAGAAGCGTCCGGGAGAGTATTTCCCAGTGGAGGAAGATGACCGAGGAAGTTACATCATGAACTCTCGGGATCTTTGCATGCTAGACTGTCTTCCAGACATGGTGCAGGCCGGAATTACTTCCTTCAAGATTGAGGGAAGAATGAAATCCGCATACTACGTAGCAACCGTGGTATCGGCCTATCGCGCGGCACTGGACAGCTATTTGGAAGATCCGGAACACTATGTATTCCAACCAGAATGGCTGACGGAGCTGAACAAAGCTAGCCACCGGGAATTCACCCATGGCTTCTTTTACCACAAGCCGACGGACCAGGATCAAAACTATCTAACCAGTGACTACGTTCGAGATTACACATTTATCGGCGTGGTTCTGGGCGAAGATCCTGAGACGGGAGACACCATTGTGCAGCAACGGAACAAGTTCTACGCGGGTGACACCATCGAGGTTATGGAACCGCTGGCTACTAGACGGCTCCACAAACCGTACTACGAAGAACGGGTATCGGCCATCCTGGATGAAGAGGGGAATTCCATGGAGAGTGCTCCCCATCCGAAGCAGATTCTCCGGATTCCGTTTGAGAAGGTTCCGGCGAAATATTCTATACTGAGAAAGAAAAAATAACAGAAGGAAACGATATATGACATCTGACACGAGCGAAATACCTTTGTATTTATATATACTAGCCATTGTCGCGCTAACCCTCATCTACGGATTGGTAGCCGCGGCCAAAAGATCTTTGGATAACACGGACCGAAACACCATCAAAGAGCTGAACGAGGATGACCCGGAGGACAGGCGGGTTCAGGCGGTGTTGAATTTCATTCAGAATCCGTCGGAGTACCATTATGCAGATCTGTTTCTGAGCTATCTGACGCTGTTATCTTCATTTGTTTTGTTTCAGGAAATTCTGCAGCAGAAGCTGACGAATCTACACTGGTGGATTCCGCTGGACATTCTCTTTCTGGTGCTTTTCATCGGAATTGCCGACATTCTTCCAAAGAAACTCGCATCCCAGACACAGAATGCATCCGGAATTCGTTTCGCAGGTTTCCAGCTGCTGGTATACTACATCACCTGGCCTTTTGTGAAAATATGTGTTCTTCTGGCCAATATTTTCCTGGTGATTTTCCGGAAAAACACGGACGTGGACAATATCTATTTTTCTGAAGATAAAGTAATGTCCATGCTGGACCGGGGACAGGAATCAGGGGACATCAAAGAAGAAGCCCATCGAATGATTGACAGCATCTTCGAATTTGACGACCTTCTGGCCTACGAAATCATGACCCCACGTACCGATGTGTTCATGATAGATATTGACGATAACCGGGAAGAGTATTTCGATGAACTGATGGAACTTCGGTATTCTCGGATTCCGGTGTACCGGGATGATCCGGATAATATCATCGGCATCCTTCACATTAAAGACTACCTGTTCCAGGCCAGTCAGAAGGGCTTTGACAACGTGGATATTGAAAGTATTCTGCGGGAACCCTACTTCGTACCGGAAACCAAGAATATTGACGCGCTTTTCATCGAACTGCAGAAGAGCACGAACCATATTGCCATTCTCATCGATGAATACGGTGGATTCAGCGGACTGGTTTCCATCGAGGACATCATCGAGCAGATTGTAGGAGATATTGCGGATGAATTTGATGAGGACGAACGAGTTATCGAGAAGGTAAACGAGTCCACCTATATTGTGGACGGAAACGTGTATCTGGACGATTTGGCGGAGGAGACCCATATCGATTTGGAGTCCGAAAACAGTGAAACCATCGGTGGATTCATCATCGACTTGATGGGAGAAATTCCGAAGGAAGATGTGAAATACAAGCCGATTCGGTACGAAAATCTGTCCTTCACCATTCTTTCCGTTCGCGATCGTCGGATTGAGAAACTCAAGATTGAAATTCTTCCGGAGGATTCCAATGATTCGGAATAGAATCAAGGAGGCGATTCATGGGTAAAAACAACCACAAGGAACCTGCCGGTTCCGTTGTAATTGAAGATGCGGTCGTGGCCGACTACGCTGTCCAAGCGATACTCTCTGTAGATGGAGTCGTTCGGCTGGTAGGCGGAATTGCGGATAGCTTATCTCGGAACATACTGGGATGGGATACCGGAACCCAGGGTATCCGCATTACAAGAGAAGAGGACCACGTCACCGTCTCCGTTCACTTGGTGGCGGCGTATGGAGTCAATATTCCCCAGCTTTCCTACGATATTCAGAACCGGGCAAAGGAAAGTATTGAAACCTATACCGGGCTGACGGTGGATGCGATTAATATCAGTGTGGAAGGCATTGAGAGAAAATAACAGTAAGGACAACGAATACTATGAGAAGACAAGAAATCAGAGAGATGACAATGCAGGTGGTGTATCAGATGGACGTGATGAATGATTTCGACTATCGAAACATCAGTCTGATTACAGAGAATGAGGAAATTCAGAAGGAAAACCAGGCACTGAAGACACTGGATGTGATTCGGGATCATCAAGAGGATATCGACGCCACAATCAATGCTCATTCCGACAAGTGGAAAACGAGCCGTATGGCGAAAACCGATTTGGCAATTCTGCGAATTGCCGTAGCGGAAATCTGCTATATGGATTCAATTCCAGACAGCGTTTCCATTGATGAAGCGGTAAATATGGCAAAGAAGTACGGAGAGAACCGTTCCTATGCATTCATCAACTCCGTGCTGGGAAAAATTGCAGGGGACAAATAAATGAACCGTATTGCGCTGGGAATTGACACATCCAACTACAAAACCTCCGTGGCCATTACGGACGAATCCGGAAGAGTGCTTTATCAGCGATCGGAATTCTTGAAGGTAGAACAGGGAAAGAGAGGGCTTCGTCAGTCTGAAGCCTTTTTTCATCATTGCCAGGTTCTGCCTTCATTTATTGAGGAGGGTTTTGAGCAGGTCAACCCGAAGGATATCACGTCGATTGCCGTTTCTTCACGGCCAAGAAATGTAGAGGGCTCTTACATGCCGGTGTTCCTGGCAGGAATCCAAACCGGGCAAATTATTTCCGCGGCATTACAGGTTCCCCTGAAAAAATTTTCTCACCAGGAAGGACACATTGAAGCCATTCTATCGTCCCTTCCAGATGTGAAGGAGGAGCGTTTTATTCTCTTTCACCTGAGTGGCGGAACCACGGAATGTTTGCTCTGCCAGCGGACAGACTGGGGATATGATGCGGAAATCATCGGTGGAACTAAGGATATCAGCATGGGACAGCTGCTGGACCGAGCGGGAGTTCACCTGGGATATGCATTCCCATCCGGCAAATATTTAGACCGCATTGCAATGACCCATCCGGTAACGCTTCGTCCCAGCAAGGTAAAAATTCAGAAGGGATATTTCAACTTGTCCGGCATGGAAACTCAGGTAAAGAAAAGCATTGAACAGGAGGGGGACCGCATTATTCCTGGCATTTTCTTTGAACTACAGCGTGTACTCCATCAAACGGCAAAGGAGCTAAGCAAAGCATACGATGTTCCCACCGTTGTAATGGCAGGAGGCGTATCTTCCAGTGACACCCTGCGTAACTATTCGAAGAGCTGGGATGAGAAAGAGGATGGCTGCCAGATTTTCTTCGGTGACCCAGTGCTTTCCGGAGATAATGCGGTCGGCATATCAATACTAGGAGGACGATGCAGGAATGAAGCCCGTTAGTGTAACTCAGGTAAATGAATACATTGCCCGCAAGATTGACAGTGATTTCAATCTTCGAAATCTAGCGGTTGAGGGAGAAATCTCCGGATTGACCCGAAAGGGACATGCCTATTTTTCTTTGAAAGATTCCGACTGCGTCATTCGATGTGTCATCTGGAGAAATCAACTGACGAAAATTGACCCGAAGCTCTTGGAGGACGGCAAGAATGTCATCGCTGTGGGCAGTGTCCGGGTGTATTCGAAGGGCGGAAGCTACTCTTTCCAAATTCACTATATGGAGGATGCTGGCGAGGGAAAAGCAAAGACCGCCTTCGAAGAGCTGAAAAAGAAGTTGGAAGCGGAGGGACTCTTTGACGCGAAGTGCAAGAAACCTCTTCCATCCTTCCCAAAACGGATTGGCATCGTCACATCTACGGAGGGAGATGCGCTGAGAGACCTCAAGAAAATCATCACAAAGAAAAACAGCTATGTGGACCTCTTGATATTCCCCGCGTACGTCCAGGGAATCTACGCGCCGGCCAGCCTAATCCAGGGAATCTATCAGGCTAACGAGGTGAATCGAAATGGTATGCCGATAGATATACTGATTGTGGGACGAGGCGGCGGTTCTCAAGAGGATCTGGAGGCCTTCAATGACGAGAATCTGGCAAGGGCGATTTTCGCATCGGAAATTCCGGTAATCTCTGCAGTGGGACATGAGCCGGACGTATCCATTTCCGATTACGTGGCGGACGTTCGGGCTGCCACTCCCAGCGAAGCCGCAGACATTGCCGTTCCGGATACAGAGGAGCTCCGAGAAACCATTGCGAAGTGTCGTAGCAGGCTGCTGGAATCTCTCCGCTGGAAAATCGTAAATGAGCAGAAGCACGTGGCCAGTACGACAGATTTGATGTACTCGGCCATGAAAAATAAAATTCAGCGGGTTCAACATCAAGTGCAGCAGGCCACTATTCGCTTGGAAGAGGGGAGTCCGAAAAGAATCCTGTCGAAGGGATACGCTGCCGTGCTCGATGATAGTAACCGAGTCATCTCCAATATCCACCAAGTGGAAGAAAATCAGGAATACACCGTTCTTCTCCACAACGGGCGTTTCAGAACCAGCGTGAAGGGAATCGAAAGCATAGAGGAGGAATAATAGCGAT
This sequence comes from Eubacteriales bacterium, assembly GCA_030525365.1. GTDB lineage: Bacteria > Bacillota > Clostridia > Peptostreptococcales > Anaerovoracaceae > Mogibacterium_A. Next base: position 4,768 of record JAUNEW010000007.1, on the reverse strand, counting down.
GAACGAAACGAAAGAAAAGAGTTTCCAGGAATCGCTGCAGGCATTGGAACAAGCTGCAGAGAAAATTGGCCAGCCGGCCACATCCCTAGAAGATTCGCTGAAATTATTCGATCAGGGAATCCAAGAATCCGAATATTTAAACCGAATTCTGGAGGAAGCAGAACAGAAAATTGAAATCTACGAAGCAAAGGAGGACGGACATGAATCACTATGATTACTATAGAAATCTGGTAGAAGAGCATCTTCTGGATTACATTCCCAAGGAGCCGACGGAAATAAAGACGCTGTTCGACTCCATGTCCTACAGCCTGACCAGTGGGGGGAAACGCATCCGTCCAGTGTTGCTGTTGGCCTCCTGTGACTTCGCCGGTGGAGAGGTAATGAAGGCTCTTCCTTTCGCCTGTGCGATTGAATATATCCACACCTATTCGCTGATTCACGACGACCTTCCGGCCATGGACAATGATGACCTGCGGCGCGGAAATCCTACCAATCACAAGGTGTATGGGGAGGCGATGGCCATTCTTGCTGGAGACGGACTACTGAATACCGCTCATGAAATCATGCTTCGAGAAACCGCTACTGCCGGAACTCCGGAGGAAATGAAACGAGCAGCCGACGCGGCTTGGACTATTTCCCACAATGCAGGAATCTGCGGGATGGTGGCCGGACAAGTGGCGGATATCGAAGGGGAAACAAAGGAGTGCACCGAAGAAATGCTTCGCTTTATCGATGCCAATAAGACAGGAGCGCTTCTAAAGGCTCCTATAGTTGCAGGCCTTCGCCTAGCCGGGGCACCGGAAGAGATGATTGCTGATTTTACCCAGTATGCAGAGTATATCGGACGGGCATTCCAGATTTCCGACGATATTCTGGATGCGGTTGGAGATGAGAAAATCGTTGGGAAGAAGACAGGAAAGGATGCGGATTTGGGAAAGTGCAACTACGCTTTCGTTCTGGGGCTGGATGCAGCGAGAGAGGAACTGCACCACCTTACCGAGATGGCAGTGGCCCTTACCGACAAATATGAGAACGGAGAATTTTTCGGGGAATTAGCTCGAAAACTGGAAAGAAGGAATTCATAATGCTGTATGATCTGGAACACGAAGATCTGATTAAGATTATTAAAGAATCGGATAATGAGGACCTGGAGGCACTGGCACAGGATATTCGAGATTTCCTGGTAGAAAAGGTTTCCAAGACAGGGGGGCATCTGGCCTCCAATCTGGGAATCGTGGAAACCACCATTGCCATTCACAAAGTGTATGACACCCGTGTAGACCGAGTGATTTTCGACGTGGGACACCAGTCCTATGTCCACAAAATTATCACGGGCAGGGCCGGTGAGTTTGATACTCTGCGGAAATACAAGGGGCTTTCCGGTTTCCCAAAGTCCAGGGAGAGCATCCACGATGCTTACGATACGGGACACAGCAGCACCTCCATCAGTGCGGCCATGGGGTATGCCACCGCGCGAGACATCAAGGGGGAGAATTACAATGTGGTGGCCGTAATCGGAGATGGGTCCATGACCGGAGGTCTGGCTTTCGAAGCACTGAATAACATCGGTGCTTCTGGAAAGAACATTAAGATTATCTTGAACGATAACGGCATGTCCATCGCTCGAAATGTGGGAGCCATGTCAAGGCATCTGAACAATCTTCGGACGTCCAAGAACTATACTCGGATGAAAGAAAATATCCGAAGCACCTTAGACAACATTCCCATTGTAGGCCAGAAAGTATCCGATACATTAAGCCATACGAAAAATAAGATTAAATATTCTCTGCTGGATCAGCAGGGAGTTCTCTTTGAAGATCTTGGAATAAAATATATCGGTCCCATTGACGGTGGTGATATTCAGGCTCTTACAGAGGCTTACGAAGCCGCCAACGATTACGACGGACCGGCCCTCGTCCATGTAATTACAAAGAAAGGGAAGGGATACTACTGGGCCGAAAAGTATCCAAGAAAGTTCCACGGAGTTGCACCCTTTGATGTAGATAACGGTAATTTATTATCGTCACCTACAGCCCCGAGCTTCTCCAAGGTTTTCGGAGACAAGCTAGTGGAGCTGGCTAGACAGGATTCTTCCATCGTGGCGGTTTCTGCGGCCATGGGAACCGCCACAGGCCTGGGCCCTTTCTACAAGGAATTCGAAGACCGTTTCTTCGATGTGGGAATCGCAGAGGCCCATGCGGTGGTGTTCGCTGCCGGCATGGCGAAGGGGGGGATGCTGCCGGTGGTAGCCATCTACTCTTCTTTCTTGCAGCGGGCCTTCGACCAGTTGATTGAGGATATTTGTCTCCAGAATCTCCATGTAATTTTCGCCGTGGACCGAGCCGGACTGGTGGGAGCCGACGGAGAGACTCATCACGGAATGTTTGACTTATCCTATCTCTCCTTGATTCCGAACATGACGGTACTCTGTCCGGCAGACGGAAATCAGCTGGAAGAGATGCTGGAATACGCAATTCACCTAGAAGGGCCGGTAGCCATTCGCTATCCGAGAGGTTCTTCCCAGGGAAATCATCTGAGGCTGAAGTCCTTTACGGGAAATAACCTAATCCTTTCCCAGGGAGATGACGTAACACTTCTTCCGGTGGGACCGATGCTGGATATCGCCATCGAGGTGGCCACCCAGCTCCGTCAGGAAGGATATAGCGTGGGGATCACTTTGGTGAATCAGGTAAAACCACTTCACATCGATGCGGAAAGCCTCCGCACGAAACTGGTGATAACACTGGAGGATAATACAATTGTGGGAGGCTTTGGTGCGGCTTTTGACCAGCAGTATCGGAGTGAAAGTTACGGAATCAAGAATTATGCTCTGCCAGATCAGTTCATTGAACAGGGAAGCATCCAAGAACTGCGGAAGGAATGTGGGCTGACACCGCAGGATATTGTGAAAGGAGTACAGGATTACTTTGAAGAAAGAAAGGCTTGATGTGATTCTGGTCCAGAAGGGACTGGTGGAATCCAGAGACAAAGCGAAACGCACCATTATGGCAGGTCTAGTTACGGTGGATGGCCAAATTGAGGATAAGGCGGGTCAGAAATTCGACCCAGAACAGGAATTCGTGGTGAAACAGAAGCTGTGTCCTTATGTTAGCCGTGGCGGCTT
>JAUNEW010000007.1:0-1544 GCA_030525365.1 Eubacteriales bacterium | reverse complement strand
GTGGATTTCGTATCCATCGATGTTTCTTTTATCTCAGTAAAACACATGTTCCCAGTGGTGAAGAAGGTCCTTGACGCAGCGGGACACATGGTCTGCCTGATTAAGCCCCAATTCGAAGCAGGGCGAGAGCAGGTAGGAAAAAACGGAATTGTCCGAGATCCTGCCGTACACCGGCAAGTTATTGAGAAAGTCATTGGATATGCGCTTCAGAATGGACTTCGGCCACTGGGACTGGCCTATTCGCCGGTGAAAGGAACCAAGGGAAATATCGAGTACCTTCTGTATGCAGGCAATGATTCCTCTGCGGACGAAAATCTCGCACAGGAAGTTCAGCTGGAAGAGTTCTGGGCAAAACAGATTACAGCAGTGGTCGCTTCGGCCCATCAGGATTTAGATTAGAAAAGGAGTAGAGAATGGCACTATCACCCATGATGCAGCAGTATTTACAGATTAAAGAGGAGAATCCAGATTGTCTGATTCTGTTTCGGTTGGGGGATTTCTACGAGCTGTTCTTTGACGATGCGAAGACGGTATCCAGAGAGCTGGAATTGACGTTGACGGGAAGAGCCTGTGGCCTCCCGGAACGGGCACCCATGTGCGGCGTTCCCTATCATGCGGCGGATTCTTATCTCCCGAAACTGGTGGAACGGGGACACAAAGTGGCCATCTGTGAACAGATGGAGGATCCGGCAGAAGCGAAGGGGCTGGTACGCCGAGAAGTGGTTCAAATCTTGACACCGGGAACCATTGACATTTCCGGGGCAGCAGAGGCCGGTGAGAACATCTACATTGCTTCGGTGTATGCGGCCCATAAGAATATCGGTATCGCTTATGCCGATGTTACCACCGGGGAGATGGCTTGCCTGCATCTGGAATACGGAAGAGACTTAGATCCGCTGATTAGCGAGCTGGTAAAACTCTCTCCAAGAGAAATTGTCTTCGGAGATTCCCTGCTTCCCGAGGAAGTTCGAGAGGCGCTGTCGGATGCACAAATCTCATCTTACCTGAATCCCATCGATTCCTCTTATTACCGGAGAAGTCTGTGCGAGAAAACGTTGCTTCGTCAGTTCGACGCCGCTTCGCTGATTTCTTTGGATCTGGACGGAAAGTCAGACCAGGTGATGGCAGCCGGTGCGCTGCTTCTCTACCTGACAGATACCCAGAAACAGGAGCCGGAGCAATTCAAATACCTTCGGGTGCTCGAGTCGGGAGACTCTATGCAGCTGGACCGCTCCACACTCCGAAACTTAGAACTCCTGGAGACTTTGTATGATAAGAACAAGGAAGGTTCTCTTCTGGGCGTGCTGGACCGCACCCATACCGCCATGGGAGCCCGTCTGTTAAAAAGATTTATCAAAGAGCCGCTGAATAATCCGAAGAAAATCAATCAGCGGCTGGACGCGGTGGAAGCCATCAGCCGGAAACCGTTAGAACGAAACAGCCTGGTGAATGCCCTGAAAGAAATCTACGATTTCGAACGCCTCAGCGCCCGGGTGGCCAGCGGACGTGCCAACGGAAAGGATTTGGTAGCGTTAAAGAACACC
>JAUNEW010000050.1 GCA_030525365.1 Eubacteriales bacterium | reverse complement strand
CCTGAGAATTGACGGCCAGATTGCTCAACTTAGGCCCTGGCCGTCAAAGGAGGCAAGCACGTCAGTGCGAATAGCCCCGAGAATTGACGGCCAGTTCGCTCCACCAAGGTCCTGGCCGTCAAAGGAGGTATGCTCGTCCGTACGGATGGCCTTGAGAATTGACGGCCAACGCGCCCAACTCAGGCCCTGGCCGTCAAAGGAGGCATGCACGTCAGTGCGAATAGCCCTGAGAATTGACGGCCAGATTGCTCAACTTAGGCCCTGGCCGTCAAAGGAGGCATGCTCGTCCGTACGGATGGTCTCGAAAATTGACGGCCAGCTCGCCCAACTCAGGCCCTGGCCGTCAAAGGAGGCATGCTCGTTCGTACGGATGACCCCGAGAATTGACGGCCAACTCGCTCCACCAAGGCCATGGCCGTCAAAGGCGGCATGCACGCCAGAAGGAAAGGACACTTTTGCTATGCTTTTTTATACGCAACACGTATTCTATCCAACTTGACAATAGAAAACTCACCTGTTAGAATACTCTTACTGAAGTTAGCAAAGGCTAACTACCGTAGAGCGCATCGCACTTACAAGCATGAACCATGCCTATGACTAACCGCCGTGAAACACATCGCACTTGCAAGCATGGACCATGCCTATGACTAACCACTGTAGAACGCATCGCACTTGCAAGCAGCTCGTGTGCGATATATTGCACACGAGCGCCAACGTCAACGGTACCCACGGTCACAGCTAACTTAAGAGCAGATTTAACTTGAAGAGGAGGAAGAATGAAAGGAAAATTAGGAAGATTGCAATCTCTTATTCTTTCATTACTGGTGATTGCCACCATGGCAGTTACGCCGGTAATGGCAGATGAGGCAAAGGAGGCACCATCGGAGGTGAAAAGCGTAGAGGTGAGCGGATTCAGTCCGGAGACCTTGAACCTGGAGTTCTCGGACACTACCTGGATGGAAAAAATCAATTCCGTAACCGTTAACGATGATGCATATACCAAGGGTTCCATTGGGTGGGGAACCAGCGGAAAAATTTGGGAAGTCGGCAATGTCACCGGTTCCTACGGAACCTACAAGGCCCTCAAGCTTGTGAACCCGTCGAAGTATCCGGCAACCATTAAGATAGCTGCAGAGGGATACAAGAATCTCACCGTCAAGGTGACCAAGAAGGGTTACAGCGGTTACACCGCGGAGATTCTTCCGGAAGAGGAAGCGACATATACCGCAACTACAGCAGCAACGGAGCACGGAAGCATCTCCCTCAGCAGTACAGAGAAAATCAAAGAAGGGGATACTGTAACCGTAACCGCAACGCCGGATGAGAACTATGAACTCACTGCCCTTACTGTCACTGGTGAAAGCGGTAAGACTGTGGATGCGACCAAGGCATCCGATTCAGAGAACACATACACCTTTGCCATGCCGGCAGAGAATGTGACGGTGAAAGGTACTTTTACCGAGAAGGCAAAGCCGGTTACCAAGAAGATTAATTTGGACCAGGTCAGCATGGGAACGGATTTCTTTGGAAATGACTGGGAGATGTCCTTCAAAGACGCCGACGGTTACGTGAAGGCCATCACCAAAGTTCAGGTGAACGGAACGGAGTGGGAACAGAAGTCCTACAGCGTGTCCAGCGGCGGCCAGTATCGCAAGTACAATGACGATAATAAGTTGACTTTTGCGGCAAAAGAATTCAGCTCCAGCCCAGAGATTCCGGTTCTGAAGAGCGGTGACGTGATTACCATTTCCGCCGACGGATACGAAGATTTGACCATGAAGCTGGTCATCGACAAGGACGGCAAAGCCACTCTGACCGAGAATGATGGCCAGGGAGATCCTTACGAACTTCTGGTGAAGATTGAGGGATCCTTCGAGGCGGCCATCATCGGCCAGAAGAACTACGACGGGGTGTCCAGTGCCAGCGTCAGCGGTTCTTCCAGCAATAAGAATAGCTCGGTAAAAGTATACGGCGCCCTGGTCAAGAAGGGTTCCGAGCCGGCAGATTCCGATTGGGAGGAGCTGGACAATGCATCGAAAATCAGCCTGAACGGCAGCAAATGCAAGGTGAGCATCGTTCCGGATACCGAGAAGGGAACCGCAAAAGACAGCGACAGTGGCATGCAGGGAATCTACATGACCACCAGCAGCAGTCTGACACTGAATGGAACCCCGAAGGATGCAGGATCTTACCTGGTATCCGTGTCCATCGAAGACAATCAGGGCCGCACCGCAGTCAGCAATGTGCTGCCTTTCCGGGTGTACTCCGGAGAGGAGACTTTGGCAGATCAGCTGAAGACGGAGAATTTCAAGAAGTATGACAGTGGCCTGTATGCTTGGGATATTATGGAACCGTGGGCCATTAAGAATTTCGGAAGTAACGTAGAAGGCGAAGAGAACAGCGTCCGGGTTCCGGAGAAGCTGGAAGCTTGGTTCGGTTCTCACGAAAGCGGAACCTACGGATATCTGGGTTACGACATTCCGTGGAAGAACGTGCAGAGCGGGTACATTCCGCAGACCCTTTATATCCCGAAGGGCTGTGATTTGACCCTGACCAACATGGAAATCCTCAGCAGTGTTCGAATTGTTGTAGAGGACGGGGGCAAACTGACCCTTTCCGATTCTGTAGTTCAGGGAATTATCGATGTGCAGAAGGGCGGAACCTTCTCCATGAACTATGATTCTTTCAATAAGAAGTTCACTACCGGATCCTCCATCTGTGGTCAGCTCCGCCTGGAGGATGGTGCGATTCTGGAAAACGCAGCTATCTACTCCCACGCCAACTATCTGGCTAATGGAGATTTGACAGACCGTAACACCACCGATGCAGTTGTTTCCGCCAACGGAAATGTGACCGTTAAGGGACAGGTGTTCATCAAAGGCGATGCGGACGGGGACGGCAAAGGTCAGACTGCCCTCAAAGTGAACGGAACCTTGAATCTGGCAGATGATGCGGTTCTGGTTGCCACCGGCGGAGAAGGAATGATTAACGAGAACGATGGTGGAACTGCTATCGACATGGTAAGCGGCAGCACCATCACCGGCAACGGAAAGCTGGTTGCCATCGGTGGAAAGACTTTCTGGGGCAACGGCGGAGACGCGGTAACCGGCAATGGAACCATCAGCACTTCCAAGGCTTATCTGCAGGGAGCTACTGCAAGCAAGGCAAAGAACCGAAAGGCCGGCAAAGCCACGAACGGTACCATTACGGTAAAAACAACTGACCGCCACGTTAAGGACGGCCAGGTCAGCGAAAAGTACGGTACCGATGACGAGCTCAGCGATTTGTATTGGAAGGAAGGAATTGAAGCAACTCCACCACTAGACAAGTACGTGACGGAGAAGACCACGGACCCGACGGATCCAAGCGAGCCGACCAATCCAAGTGAACCAAGCAATCCATCGGAGCCGTCCAATCCAAGCGAACCAACCAATCCATCGGAACCAACGACTCCGACAAATCCATCGGATTCCACCGACGGTACGAAGGACAAGGTCAAGACCCCGGCTCAGACTGGGGCGGACAAGAAAGCTTCAGAGAACATGAAGAAGGCGAAGAAAACCGCCACATCCAACACTCCGAAAACTGGAGATGAGGCGAACCTGTACTTCTGGATTATTCTGGCAATCGCCGCAGGTGGCGCACTGGCTGGAAGACAGATTGCGGTTAGAAAGCGGAAATAGTGGAATCGGTGTGGGAGAAGTCGTTGTTAAGAATTCTTCGGAATATGCTTTAAAGGCATACATATACCGAACAAATCAAGTATTAGATATAGTCTGATTTCTCATCTATAATATAGGTGCAGAGCCGGAAACCTCCGGACTGCACCTGTATTTTTTTAGCAAAAAACTAAATGGAGGATATACATGCATCAGATGGAATATCGGAAGCTGCCACACGGCGGTGAGAAAATTAGCATTATCGGCTTGGGAACCAGTTCGATTCAGGCCTGTAGCGAGAAGGAGATTACGGAGACAATCGAATACGCTCTGGAGCGGGGAGTGAATTTCTTCGACATGGCCTCGGCGGAGGCAAAACCTTTCGCCGCCTACGGAAAAGCGCTGGAGGGAAACCGGGCGAAGGCGTATTTGCAGATTCACTTTGGGGCGAATTACGCGACCGGAAGCTACGGCTGGACCACCAACCTGGACACCATCAAACGGTCTGTGGATTGGCAGCTTCGGAATCTTCGAACGGATTATATCGACTTTGGCTTTATCCACTGCATTGACGAGGCGGAAGATCTGCGGAAGGTGGAGAAAGCCGGTGTCATTCGCTATATTGAGGATTTAAAACGCCAAGGCGTGGTCCGCCACATCGGCCTTTCCACTCACACGCCGGCGCTGGCGAACCAGGTGCTGGATATGGGAATTCTGGATATGATGATGTTCAGCATCAATCCAGGGTATGACTACCGTCATGGAGCCTACGCCATCGGAGAAGTGGACGAGCGCATGGCACTGTACCGCCGGTGTGAAAAGGAGGGCGTGGGTATTTCCGTCATGAAAGCCTTCAGCGGCGGTCAGTTGCTGGATGCGAAAACCTCGCCGTTCGGTGCGGCACTGACGGAGCATCAGTGCATTCAGTACGCCCTGGACAAGCCGGGAGTTCTCACCGTGCTTCCAGGAATCCGAGGCAAAAAGGACCTGGACCGAATCCTGGGATTCCTAGACGCCACTCCGGAAGAGCGGGATTACTCGGTTATCGGCAGTTTTGCCCCTTCCGAAGCCGCTGGAAAGTGCGTCTACTGCAACCACTGCAAGCCATGTCCGGCGGGCCTGGACGTGGGCCTCATCAACAAATACTACGATCTGTCTCGAGCAGGGGATTCGCTGGCGCGGGATCACTACCGGAATCTGGAGAAGACTGCCAGCGATTGCATTCGCTGTGGTCACTGCAATCACCGCTGTCCGTTCCAGGTGGACCAGATGACTCGAATGTCAGAAATCGCAGAGTATTTCGAGGGAAAGTAAGCTTTTACGGTAAAAATAGCCGCTTGCTTCCCACGACTCTACGGAGCGTAGGTTGTGACACCTCCAGCAACATGATATCGTAATCATCGGTTCGAAAGAGCTCTTCGAACGATTGCAAAGAGAACTCTAGAAAAATTCTAGCATACGAATGAAAACGATATCTAATGTACACCAAAGGAGGGAGTAATGAAAGTAACAGTATTCAACGGAAGTCCGGCGGGTTCGAACAGCGCAACTAATGTAATTGCGGAGGCCTTCCTGGAGGGGGCATCGGACGCCGGTGCAGTAACGGAAAATATTTTTTTAGCGGATTATCATGTGGAGCAGTGCCAGGGCTGTTTCGGGTGTTGGTTCAAGACCCCAGGCAAGTGTGTTCTGCAAGACGACATGGCGGAGCTCCTGGAGCTTTACAATGAATCGGATATCGTGTGCTTCGCCACGCCGGTATACACCTGGAATATGACAGCATTGCTTAAGAATTTCGTGGATCGGTTAGCACCTCTTAAGAGCCCGAAAATTCAAGAGAATCAGGGAAATTTCGATTTGAAGGACGGAAGGATTCGGGAGCAGAAATTCGTGGTATTATCCAACTGTGGATTCCCGGGTAAAAACAATTTCGACGTGCTCCAGCGTGCGGTGGCCTGTTGTAATCCGTCCCTCGAAATCTACCGGAATTGTGGGAAGCTGCTGAAGAGTCACGAACCAGAAATCCGGGAGCGTGTGGCCCAGTGGCTGGAAGCGGTGAAGTCCGCCGGAAGCGAGATGGTCCTGTCTGGCGTGGCGGCAGAGGCCACACGAGACGCGCTGGAGATGGAGCTGATGTCCATACCGGAATACGTGTCCTATATTCAGATGGGATAAAGAGAGCCCGTTCATCAATTTTCCATCAAACCGAATGTCTCCTTTACGGATGCCTTTATTAATAATATAATTATAGTGATTGCGAAATGTTGCGACAGAACAAAGAGGTACAACCATGGTAAAAGAAATTATGAAAGATCCCCTATTCTTGACCCAGAAGTCAGAGCCGGCGACACAGGCGGACATTTCCGTGGGCCGGGATTTGATGGACACGCTGGCAGCTCACCGGGAGGGCTGCGTGGGAATGGCGGCCAACATGATTGGCGTTCGGAAGAACATCATCATTGTGAACCGGGGGATGGTGGATCAGGTTATGTTCAATCCGGTGATTCTTTCCAAGAAGAATTCTTACGACACGGAAGAGGGGTGTCTCTCCCTGGTGGGCGTTCGCAAAACCACCCGGTACGAGGAAATCACGGTGGAATTCCGGGACTTTGCCTGGAAGCTACAGCGCCAGACCTTCATCGGCTGGACGGCGCAAATTGTGCAGCATGAAATCGATCACTGTAACGGAATCCTCATCTGATGAAAAATCGGAATCAAAAAACGACAGACCGGAAGTCTCTGGTAAAAGCAACGTGGGATATAGGCATAGCCTATATCCCACTATTTATTTTTACACATTGACGGAAATGGCCCAGTGGGTTATTATAATACTACCAACTCACCTAGTAAGTAGGCAGAAAGAAAAAGAGAAGAGAAAAAGCGACGTAATATTCCGCTGAGAAACCTACCGGCACAGAGATTTGGAGATTGAATTTGAAAGTAAGGAGGACAACATGAATCGACTGTATTTCGAGAAATTAGTTCGAGAAAATTTCCGCTTCGGACGAATGTGCAGCATTGGGAAGGACACGAATACATGTTGCCGCCTGGCGGCAGAAAGATAGATTAACAGATTATAAGGAAAGAAAAAGGAGATAACAACCATGGCTAACAAGAATAATTACAGATTTGAGACACTGCAGCTTCACGTAGGACAGGAACAGCCGGATCCGGCAAGCGACGCAAGAGCCGTTCCGATTTATGCAACCACATCCTATGTATTCCATAACAGTCAGCATGCGGCAGACCGCTTCGGTCTGGCAGACGCCGGCAACATCTACGGCAGACTGACCAACTCCACCCAGGGTGTATTCGAAGATCGTATCGCAGCTCTGGAAGGCGGTGTTGCAGGTCTGGCAGTGGCATCCGGTGCCGCTGCAATCACATACACCATTCAGGCCCTGGCAAAGGAAGGCGAGCACATTGTGGCTCAGAAGACCATCTACGGCGGCAGCGTGAACCTGCTGGAGCACACACTTCCTCTGTACGGAATCAGCTCCACACTGGTAGACGTTCACGACCTGAATGAAGTCGAATCCGCAATTCAGGAGAACACCAAAGCAATCTACATCGAAACACTGGGCAACCCGAACAGTGATATTCCGGACATCGAGGCCCTGGCAGAAATCGCCCACAAGCACGGCCTGCCACTGGTAATCGATAACACATTTGGCACACCATACCTGATTCGTCCGATTGAACACGGAGCAGACATTGTGGTTCACTCCGCAACCAAGTTCATCGGCGGACACGGAACCACACTGGGTGGCGTTATCGTCGATGGCGGAACCTTCGATTGGGCGGCTTCCGGCAGATATCCTTGGATTTCGGAACCGAACCCAAGTTACCATGGCGTTAAGTTCACCGAGGCAGCAGGACCGGCAGCATTTGCAACTTATGTAAGAGCCATTCTGCTTCGTGATACCGGTGCAACCATTTCTCCATTCGCTGCATTCCTTCTGCTTCAGGGAACTGAGACGCTGTCCCTCCGTATCGAGAGACACGTGGAGAACACCAAGAAGGTTATCGAATACCTTCTGAACAATCCGAAGGTAGAGAAGGTCAACCACCCATCTCTGCCGGATCACCCGGATCACGCACTGTATGAGAGATACTTCCCGAACGGCGGAGCATCTATATTCACATTCCAGATTAAGGGCGGCCGAGAAGAGGCATTTAAGTTCATCGACAACCTGGAAATCTTCTCGCTGCTCGCTAATGTGGCCGACGTGAAGTCTCTGGTAATCCACCCGGCAACCACCACTCACTCCCAGATGACGGAAGAGGAGCTGAGAGATGCCGGCATTCAGGAGAACACCATCCGTCTCTCCATCGGAACAGAGCACATCGACGACATCATCGCAGACCTGGAGAAAGGCTTTGCAGCAGTTAAATAGGCGTTTCGTATAGGGGTATACGAAGGAATAGAGAGTCGGGAAGGTTGATTCATTCATCCTTCCCGATTATAATAGACTCACCCGCAAGTAGCGGGTAAGAGAAAGGATAGGAACAGTAACATGGCTAAAGTATATACATCTGCAGATCAGCTAGTAGGCGGAACCCCCCTTCTGGAGCTCACGAACCTGGAGAAAGAACTGGGACTCAAGGCAAGAATTCTGGCAAAACTAGAATATCTCAATCCAGCAGGTTCCGTTAAGGATCGTATCGCCAAGAGAATGATTGAGGACGCGGAAGCCAGAGGCGACCTGAAGGAAGGCTCCGTTATCATCGAGCCAACTTCCGGAAACACCGGAATCGGCCTGGCTGCCATCGCCGCAGCCAAGGGATATCGCATCATCATCGTGATGCCGGAGACCATGTCCGTGGAGAGACGTCAGCTCCTGAAGGCATACGGTGCAGAGCTGGTGCTCACCGACGGTGCCAAGGGCATGAAGGGTGCCATCGCCAAGG
>JAUNEW010000049.1 GCA_030525365.1 Eubacteriales bacterium | reverse complement strand
GAAGTGGACTATATCATTGAGAAGGTTCACGAAATCGTAGCACATTATCGTAAGATGTCACCGTTCTGGGAAGAACTTGAGAAGGGAGAAAGAGAACATGTTATATAGCGAGAAGGTAATGGATCACTTCAAGAATCCAAGAAATGTCGGCGAGATTGAGGATGCAGATGGTGTCGGCGAAGTCGGCAATCCAGTCTGTGGCGACATCATGAAGATGTACCTCAAGATTGAGAACGATGTTATTGTGGATTGCAAATTTAAGACTTTCGGATGTGGTTCCGCTATCGCAACCAGTTCCATGGCTACTGAACTGATTAAGGGAAAGACCGTACAGGAAGCACTGGAGCTTTCCAACAAGGCTGTCGTAGAAGCATTGGATGGACTTCCTGCACGGAAGATTCACTGCTCGGTTCTGGCAGAAGAGGCAATTAAAGCGGCTCTGGTTGATTATTACAACAAGAACGGCTTGGAACTTCCACCGGAAATCAAGGATTTCAAGCCACACGAAGACTAATCGGAAATGGAAGAATGCTCGTTCAGGCTGCTCCCGTAGGGGGCAGCCTGTGTTTTTAGCGGAAAGCACTTCCGCCTTAAGACACCTTTAATTGGAGGGTGATTTTTTGAAGCCGGTATTTCTATACAGGCAACACATAGAGAAGACGGGCTGTGCTATAATATATGTAATTTTGAAGAAGACGAGGTACAGTTATGGCAGAGAAAAGGATTATGAAATTGGCAACACGGGGCAAGCGGTTCGCGGCAGGCCTGATTGACTGGGTTCCGCTGATGCTGGTGAACCTTGCATTGATTGGTTGGGGAATCAGCTTGATTGCCAGTGGAATCAGCAGCTTGATGAGCAGTTATACCATGAGTGACGGATATTACAGTGAACCTTACGTGCACGGCAGTGGAAGTATTTTTTCTTTCACATATTTTGTTTTGTTATTGATTTATGTAGGCGCGGAAATCTATTTCATGACCCGTTCCCAGACCATCGGAAAAGCCATCTTAGGGCTGCAGGTAGTGGATGCGAAGACAGGGCGTCCCATTGGGTTTGCAAAGATGCTGTTGCGGGAGATTATCGTGAAGAAGGCTTCGTCGGCTATTTTCTATCTGGGCTATATCTGGATTCTGATTGATAAGTATAACCGGAGCTGGCATGATAAGATTCTGGACACTTACGTTATCGACCGGAGACCGGAGAAAACTCATGTGGAATACGTGGCTACGGGAACGACGACTCCACAGGCAGAACCGGTGAAACCAGAGAGCTCTGAGAATCCAGCGAACCCAGAGAACCCGGTACATGAGGTGCAGGCCGATGTGCCGATTCATCCATTTGAAGATACGAAATCGGAGGATGCGGCATCCCTTGAAACATCGGAGTATTCAGAAGCGGAAGAAAGCTTTGAAGTAGTCAATACGGAGGAGAGGGAGGTTCCATCGGTAGATGCGGTGGAGTTGGAAAGCTCAGAAACGCTGAACCCGAGAGCGCAGCTTCTTCGGAATCTGGAGAAAGATTCAGACGTGGAATCGGATGTAGAGTAAATCCAGAGATTGAATCAAAAAAGAGACACGGAAACATATTTTACTTCTACACAAGAGGACCAAAAAGTGCTATAATCTACTAGGTTTAACATAGGAGGTAATATGAAGACAGTACTCAGAGGTGGAAAACTTTATAAGAACGGAGCACTGGTGGATAACGTATCTCTTGAAGTTGAAGATTTAACCGTTATGAATGATGATACAAAGAGAGTTATCGAACTCGATAACTCTTTTATTTTACCATCTTTCTGTGATGTGCATGTTCACTTCAGGGAACCGGGCTTTGGATACAAGGAAACGATTCGTCAGGGAAGCATGGCAGCTGCAAGGGGTGGATACACCGCGGTGGGAACCATGCCGAATCTGAAACCGGCACCCCACGATGTGGACTCCCTGAAGGTGCAGCAGGATATTATTGATCGAGATGCGGTTATCTCGGTGCTTCCCTATGGAACGATTACGGAGAATCAGTCGGGAACGGGGAAGCTGTCCGATATGGAAGGAATGGCAGGATCCGTCATTGCCTTCTCGGACGATGGAAAAGGCGTTCAAGATGACGGCCTGATGAGAGAAGCCATGAATGTGGCTAAGAGTCTCGGCAAGCTCATTGTAGCCCACTGCGAAGATGAATCCCTCCTTCGAGAGGGAAAGGTTCGAGAAAGCGAATGGAAGCAGATTGAACGGGACTTGAAGCTGGCCGATGAGACCGGCTGTGGCTATCACGTATGCCATATCTCCTGCAAGGAAAGTGTAGAGGTCATTCGGGATGCGAAGAAGAGTGGTGTGGATGTCACCTGTGAGACGGCTCCCCACTATCTGGTTCTGAATTTGGACGATGTAAAAGAAGGAATTGCAGCGGACCCTTCCCTGGGTGGCCGATTCAAAATGAATCCGCCGATTAAGGAAAAAGCCGATCAGGAAGCACTGATTCAAGGTGCACTGGATGGAACGGTGGATATGGTTGCAACGGATCACGCCCCTCACAGTGCGGAGGAGAAGTCCCGAGGATTCGAGAAGAGTCTGAACGGAATCACCGGGCTGGAATGCGCTTTCCCAGTGCTATACACGAAGCTGGTTCGGCCGGGAATCATGACGCTGGAAAGACTCCTGGAAATGATGTCCTATGCTCCGAGGGAGCGATTCGGAATCCGCGAGAAGGATAGTTATGCAGTAATGGATTTGCTGAATCCATATACTATCAACAGCAAGGAATTCCTGTCCATGGGGAAGTGTACTCCGTTTGAAGGATGGGAAGTGTATGGAAAGACGCTTTGGACCTTCCAAGAAGGCCAGATTGTCTATGAAGCATAGAAGGTGAGGTGCCCGGAATGAAAAGATTAAAGAGCAGAATTCTGGAGAACCGGAAGTTGGCAGAGGGAATTTACAAGATGACGCTGGAAACAGCGGCGAATGATTTCACCGCACCAGGACAATTTGCTATGATTGAGGTACCGGAGAAATTTCTAAGACGCCCGATTTCCGTAAGCTCCTATGACGACAAGAAGTACGTGTTGATCTATAAAGTGGTAGGGGACGGAACCGAAAAGCTGAGCCAGATGGAGTCGGGACAGGAAGTAGAGTCCCTAACCGGTCTCGGAAATGGCTACGATGTGGAAGCCATTCCAGATGGGGCCACGTTAATTGGCGGCGGAATCGGAATTCCACCCATGTTAGGCCTGGCCGAGAGTTTAAAGGAAGCCGGTAAATCCTGCAAGGTAATCCTTGGTTTTAACACCGCAGACGAAATGTTCTTGGTGGAGGACTTCGGAGAATTTACGGAGGATGTGACAATCGTTACAGCGGATGGTTCTTATGGTCAGAAGGGATTTGTCACGGATGCCTTTGATACATTGGATTACGCCTGCGCTTGCGGGCCTCTTAAGATGTTGGAAGCCCTGGACGGAAAAGTTCGGGAAGGGCAGTTCAGCTTGGAAGCTCGGATGGGCTGCGGTTTCGGGGCCTGCATGGGATGCTCTATCCATACGAAAGAGGGCTCCAAGAGAGTCTGCAAGGAAGGACCGGTATTTGGCAAGGAGGTGCTGGAATGGGAAACACTGTAGATACACAGGTAAAACTATGTGGCGTAACGCTGGATAATCCGGTGATGCCAGCCAGCGGAACCTTCGGATATGGCCAGGAATACAAGGATATTTTCGATCTGAACAAACTAGGGGCGCTGGTGACGAAGAGCATCACTCTGGAGCCGAGATACGGAAACGAGCTTCCGAGAATTGCAGAATGCACCAGTGGCATGCTGAATTCCATTGGCCTTCAGAACCCAGGATTGAAACACTTCCAGGAAGTAGACCTGCCGGCACTTCGAGAAATCTATCGGGGCCCGATTGTGGCCAACATTAGCGGGTTTAGCGTAGATGAATACCGAGAAGTGGCTGCCGCTGTGGACAAAGAAGAACAAGTAGAGATTCTGGAAATCAACATCAGTTGTCCGAATGTAGACCATGGTGGTTCCGCTTTCGGAGCCGATGCAAAGCTATCGGAACAGATTACGAAGGCCGTTCGAGATGTGACGACAAAGCCGATTTTCATGAAGCTGACACCGAACGTACTGGATATTACGGAAATTGCGAAGGCTTGCGAAGCCGGTGGCGCAGACGGCATCAGTCTCATTAACAACTTCAAGGCGATGAGAATCAATCTTCAGACCCGGAAGACCATTACATCTAAGAAGTATGCGGGACTTTCGGGACCGGCAATCCGGCCCATTGCCATGCGCATGGTGAATGAGGTCTACCATGCCTGCAACTTGCCGATTATTGGAATCGGCGGAATCTCTTGTGCGGATGACGTGCTGGAGATGATTATGGCAGGTGCCACGGCGATTGAGATTGGATCGGCCAATTTGACCAATCCATGGGCGTGCCCGGATGCCATCGATGCACTTCCGGAACGCATGGGCAAATATGGAATCAGGAATTTAGATGAGATTAGAGGAGTGGTATAGAAATGACACCGACAATTATGATTGCGTTGGACTTCCCAACAGGCCAGAAGGCACTGGAATTTCTGGATCAGTTCAAGGAACCAGTATACGTGAAGGTGGGAATGGAGCTTTACTACAGCGAAGGTCCGTCCATCATTGAAGAAATTAAGAAACGGGGACACAAGATTTTCCTGGATTTGAAGCTTCACGATATTCCGAATACCGTAAAGAGTGCCATGAAGGTGCTGGCACGACTGGGTGTAGATGTAACAAATGTCCATGCGGCGGGCGGAATCAAGATGATGCAAGCGGCAAAAGAAGGCTTGGAAGAGGGTGCTAGAGAACGGGGACAAGAGGAAGTTCCTATGCTGATTGCGGTGACCCAGCTGACTTCCACGGACGAGGAAATGATGCGAAGCGAGCTGCGGATAGATGGCAAAATGGAAGATGTGGTAGTTCACTATGCGGAAAATGCCAGAAAGGCCGGCCTGGATGGTGTAGTATGCTCCGCCTGGGAATCTCCAATGATTCATGAACGCGTTGCTGCGGATTTCAAAACGATTACCCCGGGCATTCGCTTGGCAGGGGATGCCAAAGGGGACCAGAGCCGCGTGGCAACGCCGGCGAAGGCCAAAGCCCTGGGATCCGATTACTTGGTAATCGGCAGAAGTATCACGAAGGCGGCAGACCCTGTCGCTGCATATAGAAGATGTATGGAGGAGATGGAAAATGAGTAAGGAAATTGCAAAAGGACTTCTGAAGATTCAGGCGGTATTCTTAAGACCGAACGAACCTTTCACCTGGGCGAGCGGAATCAAGAGCCCAATCTACTGTGACAACAGACTCATCCTCACCGCACCGGATGTCCGGGATGTAGTGGAGAACGAGATGGCGAGAGTGGTTAAGGAGAAATTCCCAGAATGCGAGAAGCTGATGGGAACCAGCACGGCAGGAATCGCCCATGCAGCGATTGCAGCCCACATCCTGGGAATGCCGATGGGATACGTAAGAGGAAGTGCGAAAACCCACGGAAGAAACAACCGAATTGAAGGAAAGCTGGAGAAGGGAGATAAGGTCGTTGTTATCGAGGATCTGATTTCCACCGGCGGCTCCTCCATTGAAGTGGTGGAGGCCTTGAGAGAAGCCGGCGCAGACGTGCTGGGCGTTATCAGTATTTTTACCTACAACACAAAGAAAGCCGATGAGAAGTTCGCCGCTGCCAACGTGGAGAAGTATAGCCTCTGCAGCGTAGAGACGATGATTGACACTGCAATTGAAGAAGGTTATATCCAGGCAGATGAAGGAGAGGGAATTATTTCATGGCTAAGAGAGATCT
Organism: Eubacteriales bacterium; assembly: GCA_030525365.1. GTDB lineage: Bacteria > Bacillota > Clostridia > Peptostreptococcales > Anaerovoracaceae > Mogibacterium_A. The sequence continues at coordinate 2,788 of JAUNEW010000049.1, read as the reverse complement.
AATCAATATTACCGATTTAACCCAGGAGGAAGTAATTGAAATTCTGGACCTGGCAGATGATATGGTGGCGCATCCGGAGGAATATTACGAGGAATGCGCGCATAAGAAAATCGCAACGCTGTTCTATGAACCGAGCACACGTACTAGACTAAGCTTTGAGACGGCAATGCTGGAACTGGGTGGTAATGTGATTGGGTTCTCTTCTGCAAGCTCTAGCTCGGCTTCTAAGGGCGAGAGTGTCAGCGATACCGCAAACGTTATCGAGTGCTATGCAGATATCATCGCCATGAGACACCCGAAGGAAGGTGCGGCACTGGTGGCAGCTCATGCCTGCGATATTCCAGTTATCAACGCGGGAGATGGCGGCCATTTCCATCCGACCCAGACTCTGGCAGACCTCTTTACGATTCGGAAGGAATTCGGAAGAATTGACAATATCAAAATCGGATTCTGCGGCGATCTTAAGTTCGGACGGACGGTGCATTCTCTGATTGAAGCGCTGCTCCGTTTCCAGGGAGTGGAAATTGTGCTGATTTCCCCGGATGAACTGAAGCTTCCGAGATATAACAAGGAAAGCATGACGGAAGCCGGTATAAAGTGGTCGGAGACCACCAGTCTGGAGGATGCAATTCCAGAGCTGGATGTACTGTACATGACGAGAGTTCAGCAGGAACGTTTCTTCAACGAAGAAGATTACATCCGGTTGCGGGATACCTATGTACTGGACAAGAGCAAAATGAAGCTGGCCAAGGAAAAGATGATTGTTATGCATCCGCTGCCTCGTATTAATGAAATTTCTGTCGAGGTGGACAAAGATCCAAGAGCGGTTTATTTCAAGCAGGTTCGCAACGGAAAGGATGTCCGTAAAGCATTGATTGCCACACTGCTGAGATGGAAGGAGGAAGCGTAATGAATATTGATGGCGTAAGCACAGGTATTGTCCTGGACCATATTCAGGCGGGAAAATCCCTTCTGATCTATCAACTCTTAGAACTGGAGAAACTGGATTGTGCAGTAGCGGTGATTCAGAATGCCCGAAGCGGAAAGTACGGGAAGAAGGATATCATCAAGATTGATCAGTTGATTGACCTCGATTTCAACATCTTGGGATATGTAGATCCGAACATCACGGTGAATATCGTGAAGGATGGGAAGATGGTGGACAAGAAGCACATGGCTCTTCCAGAGAAGCTGGTGAATGTTATTCAGTGCAAGAATCCTCGTTGCATCACTTCTATCGAACGCGGCATTCCGCAGCGGTTCCGTCTGGCGGATCCGGAGCGGAGAGTGTATCGCTGTGAGTACTGCGATACGGAACACGTGGAGAAGAAGAGAAAGTAACTGGTAAAATCAAAATCAAAGGGGCCTCCGGAAGCCGGATTCTTAGGAATCGGACTTTCGGAGGCCTTCTTCTATTCGGATTTCTTTTCGTAAAGCGATTCATAAGTGGCTTCGATGCCATTGGCGATGGCCTTGGCATTGCCTTTCAAGTTATCATCGAACAGGGTATTGTCGTCTTCGTCTGAGAGAAATCCCACTTCAACGATACAGGAGGGCATATTTGAGTATCGGTTCTCAGAATAATTATCGGAGGGATCCGGGAGAGTTCCCGTCCCCACTTTTCGATAGGCAAAACCTTCCCCTTCCAGTTCTTTTAGAATGTTCTTTGCAAGAAGGGCGGCGGAAGGATTTCCTCCAGAGTGAATCCAGGCCTCTACACCGTGTCCGCTTCCGTCGGATTGGTTCCGGTGGATGGAAACCAGTAGTTTTGCATCCACTTCGTTAGCCATTTCGGCTCGCTTTGGACGATCCACATCCACATCGGTATTTCGAGACATATAGACCTTGAAGCGTTTTCGCTGAAGACATTTCTGTACCTGAAGGGCGAGGGCCAGCGTGTCATCTTTCTCGTTCCGTCCAAGCGCACTGGCACCTGGGTCGTCTCCACCGTGTCCTGCGTCAATAAATATAACCCCGCGGTTCTGAAGAAAGTAGAAGATACCCGCACCGGTGTATGCGGAATAACCGGTTACACCCAGGATAACCACAAGGAGCGACGCAAGAATAATGTGATTACGCTTTCGTTTCCGTGCCCGTTCTTTTTTTCTCTTTCTCAGAATAATCTGGCGAATTTCTTCATCGGTTAGATTTACCGCCATAGATACCTCCGTCTCGATATATTTTTCTCTATTGTAAACTTTGAATGTGAAGATTTCAAGAATGCAGCGAGGGGAGAAGGTGCGCTCTTGCATAACAGAAGAAAAATGATATAATTAATTCTGTATAGTATGAGTAGAAATAAGCAGGAGAACCGAAAGATGTATGCATTAACGGCGAAAGCAATGAAATATATGGATGAATACACCATGGACAAGGGTATTCCAAGTGCTGTTCTGATGGAGAATGCCTCCCGGGGTGTGGTTCGTCATATAACGGAACGTTTTCCGGACACGGATACCACCGTTCTGGTCCTCTGCGGACCGGGAAATAACGGGGGAGATGCGGTTTGCGTAGCAAGATGGCTTCTGCATCTGGGATATCCGGTGGTTCTCTATTTCGTAGGAGATCCGGGACATACGTCGAAAGAATTTCGGCGGCAGGTTCGGATTATTTCGTCTATTCACCCAGAACTGAAGGTATATGGCACCGGCGATGCATCGGAAAGTCTAGAGGTTTTGCGGAAAGACTACGATATCATCGTAGATGGAATCTTTGGAACCGGACTCAATCGGCGGTTCGGAGGTAATTTTATCAAATTCCTGGAGTACATCAATTCCAAGAAGGGCTT
>JAUNEW010000175.1 GCA_030525365.1 Eubacteriales bacterium | reverse complement strand
GATGACCACCACCCAGCGACTGGAGAATTGGATTAAGATTCGAGAGGGCCATGCGCGAATTGTCATCGGTGCCCGCACCGCGATTTTCGCTCCTCTGGAGAACATTGGCCTGATTGTCATGGACGAGGAACACGAATCTACGTACAAATCCGACCACAATCCGAAGTACGATACCATCGATATTGCGTACCGCCGGGCGTCTTACTTCGGCTCCACCATCGTGCTGGGAAGTGCCACACCCAGTGTGGTATCCTATTACCGGGCATCTACTGGACTATATCACCTGATTGAACTGAAGAACCGGGTGGGAAAAGCACAGCTTCCGATTGTAGAAATTGAAGACCTCCGAGGGCAGAAGGCCCGAGGGAGGAATCCCATCATTGGCCCCCAGCTGGAGGGAGAGATTCGATACAGCTTGGAGCAGGGAAAACAGGCGATTCTCTTCCTGAACCGGAGAGGATATTCCCCACAGCTGCAGTGCATGGACTGCGGGTACCACTACGCTTGCCCAGACTGCGGAATTTCTTTGACCTATCATAAGCGGGAGAATGCGGCCATCTGTCACTACTGTGGCAAGAAATTTCGGCGCATCGATACCTGTCCGGAATGCGGAGGAAGCCACATACGATATGGGGGGATCGGTACGGAGAAGGTCGAGGAGTACGTGCAGGAAATGTTCCCGGAGTACAAGGTGGCTCGGTTTGATTTGGACACAGCCAAGTCTCAGCGGGAAATCGACGGTATCATTTCGAACTTCACTCACCGGAGAACCCATATTCTGGTGGGAACCCAGATTCTGGCCAAGGGATTGGATTTCAAGAATGTGGGCCTGGTAGGCATCGTGAATGCGGACACCTCCCTCAACATTCCAGATTACCGGGCTGCGGAGAGAACCTATCAGCTGATTACCCAGGTATCCGGAAGAGCCGGAAGGGATTCTGAATCCAGCCGAGTGGTCATCCAGACCTACAATCCGGAAGCAGAAGCCATCGTGGATGCGGCGAAGGGAGATTACGAATCCTTTTACCATGAAGAATTACTCCACCGAAATATCATGAATTATCCACCCTACGCGGACCTGATTGCGGTATCCTTTACCGAGGGTGAGCGATACCGGGAAGGGGATACCATGGCCATGGAGTATGCGCTGGATTTCAAGAACAAGCTGGAGCATATGAAGGGAAAACCGGAGAACGTGGTGATTTACCGTCCCAGGGAAGAAGAACTTCGAGGCACATCGGAGAGAAAAAGAGTCTCATTTCTGATTAAGGCACCCAGCGGATCCAGAAGCGGATTCGTACAAGCATATATGAATTATCGCGATGAGATGATTCAGCACAAATCAACAATATATATCGAAATCGATGTCAATCCTTATGGCATCGTATAGGAGGAACAATGGCAATTCGAAAAATCGTACTCAAGGGAGACGAGGTTCTCACAAAGAAGTGTAAGCCGGTCAAGGAAGTGACCAAGCACATTCAGATTCTGGCAAAGGACATGATCGATACCATGGTGGATGCCGATGGCGTGGGCCTGGCAGCACCTCAGATAGGAATTATGAAGCGGATGTTCGTCTGCCGTCCGGAAGTGGATACGGATCCGGAGCGTAACTACGTGTTCATCAACCCAGAGCTCAGCGAGATGGAAGGCGAACAGGACTCCATGGAAGGTTGCCTCAGCGTTCCGGGATACACCGGTCACGTAATCCGTCCGCTCCACGTGCGCATCAAGGGACTGGATGAGAACGGAAACATGCAGGACCTGGTATTCGAGGACTTTGCCGCAACCTGCATCTGTCATGAATACGACCATCTGGACGGCATTCTGTACACAGACCGGGCTGACGAAATCATGACCAACGAAGAGTACGCAGAACTTCTGCGGGAACAGGAAGAGGCAT
>JAUNEW010000174.1 GCA_030525365.1 Eubacteriales bacterium | reverse complement strand
ATCTAATCCGAGAAATTGCGAAGCCACTGGGCGGCCGAGGTGGCGGAAGACCGGACCAGGCAAGGGCACTGCTGCCAGATGAGGATGCGGTCCAGAAATTCCTGGATGCCTTGGCAAAATAACTTGCTTATAAAATTCTAAGAATGTGGTATAATATCCTTAAATACAGGGATAGGAGGTCATGATTATGACACAGAACAAAATCATCGTAACAATCGGCCGTGAATTCGGAAGTGGCGGTCACGAAGTGGGAAAAAGACTGGCGGCAGAGCTGGGAATTTCCTTCTACGATCAGGAATTCGTGGACATGGCAGTACAGAAAACCGGATTCCATGCAGATTACGTGAAGGACAACGAAGAGAAGGCTCCGGATTTCGTCTCCGGCGCACTGTTCTCCGGAATGGAAATGTATCAGCCATCCCCATACGACCGGATTCAGGCAGAGGAATATAAGATTATTCGAGAAATTGCCGCAAAGGAAAGCTGTGTCATCGTGGGCCGAGCTGCAGACTACATCCTCAGCGATCAGTCCCACGTCAGCGTGTTCCTGTTCGCTCCTCTCAAGGACAGAGTGAACCGAAAGATGGCGCTTCTATCCCCAGAGGATGCGGCGAAGGTAACCAATTCTTCCATGGAGAAAATCGTCAAGCAGATGGATAAGCAGAGAAAGAGATACTACGAGTACTACACCGATACCAAATGGGGTGCTCGAGATTCCTACGACCTGCTCATTAACACCAGCCGCGCCGGCATTGACGGATCGGTCAAGATTATTAAGACCTACATCGACGAGTGCCGTGGCGAGAGCATTATGCCGGATTAGATTCTTCGGAAGAGGGCCATTACAACAGCTTAATCAAGATTACGAAAAGGAAGCGATGCACTTACTGCACCGCTTCCTTTCTTATACATTCTTGTTTTCGGCCCTCTTTGCCGCTTCCTTTGCGTTCACATAGAAGAGTCCGCTTCGGTTGCAATAGAAATAGATTCGCTGCACCATACTCCTCTTGAACCGGGTCTCTGCTGCCCCTTCCGGATATAGTTTTACCATCTGCATTCGATCCGGCGACGCCGCTGCAATGAAGGAAATGTAGTGGCTCTTGGTCATTTCGTGGTCAATACGCACGTAATACTCGTCTTCCACCAGTTCCACAGAAATCGGATGGTCCTCATCTGCCTTCACCGCCTCCTCTGGCTGAAGAAGTACACCATGACAATGGATGGCCGCTTCACCCATGGAATGAATAACGTTTCCGCACACCGGACATACGTAGAACTTCGAACGATTCATATTCGATGATACGTTGGCGTTGCGGATGGTATTTCCAGAAAGAAGTTCCGCAATGGATACGGAAAGTGCTTCTGCAATGGGATCCAGCAGGGTGATATCCGGATATCCTTTTCCCGTCTCCCACTTGGACACGGTCTTATCGCTGACACCGATTTTCTCCGCCAGCGCGGACTGAGTAATACCTTTGTTCTCTCGCAGCTCTTTAATGGCTGCACCTGTTACATATGGATTCATCTCTATTTACCTCCCAGGGATATTCTATCCTACCTGCCGGAAGGTCACAACCTACGGAACGTAGACTTAGGTGATGAATCTACACAATGGTCATGAACCACTCAACAGTTTCCGGATCGTAATGGGAGAAGAACAGGCTCTTTCCCGTATCCAGATCCTCGATGCGCTTCATTTCTTCCGCCGTCGGGGTGAAATCAAACACATCCATGTTCTCCTTCATGCGCTCTTCGTGGGTGGACTTCGGAATAATCACCACACCACTCTGCAGCAGGAACCGAAGTGCCACCTGGGCCGCCGTCTTTCCGTGCTTCTCCCCGATTTCCACCAGCTCCGGTGTGGTGAAGAAATTATTTCTTCCCTCCGCGAAAGGTCCCCAGCTCATAA
>JAUNEW010000173.1 GCA_030525365.1 Eubacteriales bacterium | reverse complement strand
ACCAGTACATCTGTGTCGTCCTGGGTGACTTTAACCACGCCGTTAATATTACGGTTAATATCATCTTCAAATATATCGCGAATAATCATGTGTTCCCCCTTAAATCACATTGAAAGCTCTATAGTATGGATTCTTCTTCAAGCGGCTGAACAGCTGCACGTCTCGGCCGTCATAGGTTCCCGGATAGAAGACCAGGATAGGTGTATCCGGAAATTCCGGCTGCATGGCGTTCAGCAGGTCGTGAATCCGAATGAATGGAAAAGCGTCCCCCACGCCGGTGATAAGAATCACATCTCCCGGCTTTGATGGTGCGTCTTCCCGCTTCTTCATCTGTTCCACGAAGGCGGTGTTGCTAGATATGGTATTCAGATGTTTCATAATGAAATCCGTTCCCTTCTTCTCCTCCATTGCGGGGATTTTATCCAGGATTCGCTTCTCTCGGCAGATAGAAAGAAATACTTCGTACAGATTGTATTTCACCAGATGACATCTCAGGGATGTGTCCCGGGTGATCTGCTCCGTAAAATGCTGTACCATCATCTCTTGAGATGGATCATAGCAGAAAATCCGGATGTTCACTTCGTTGCTGAGGCCCTTTCCCTCCAGAAAGTCCTCGGTCTGTATCAGTTCTTTCAGATTGTCTAGTCGTTCTTGCAGTTCGCTCACTCTATTTTCCTCCTCGGGATTATATACATCCGAATGCCTGTAGTGCAGCTCGGTTTCCGTCCGTTCGTATGGCCTTCTCCAGCACTGGTGCAATCCACATCGGCGAAAGGGCAGTCGCCTTCGTGCTCTCCAGATAACCGGTTTCCACCAGACATTTCTTAATCACCTGTTTGAGCTTGGTAACGGTGGAATCGCTCCAAGTGGCAACCCCGTCATCCTGCTCTTGAAGGCGTAGAAAGAAGGCGTTAATATCAATCGGTCCGAAGCTGCAATCCCCTGTCCGATATTTTTCTCCAATCACGGTAACCATGAAGTCCCACATCAGCCGATATTGCTTCATCATGGCGTATAAGTTGATTTGCTTTGCCGTATCGATGGATTCGGTGGCAAGGGCTTGTACCAGAAACTCATCGTCTAGGGCATTCAACCTACGAAGACATACTCGTGCAATATCTTTCAGACTCCGTTCCGTGGGATACTGGAACAGGTTCTCAGATGCAATTTTCGAAATAGCTTCTTCCTGGGTGCATCCCTGGCAAAGAAGTTTTGCCGTGATACGGACTTCGTGGAACAGGAACTGTTCCCTGGTGAGAACGGCGCTGTACGGGCTTTCTGACCGAAGCGTCGCAACGGATTTATTGGACATAGTTCTAGCTCCTATTTTTCAAAAAGTTCAATTCCGTAATATATTATACGGATTCCACAGAAGGATTTCAATCAGCGGTCAGCGGAAATTCCGCACATCAAAAGAACCAGGTGCTTCACTCTCGCCACCTGGTTCTTACTTCATTTCTTCAATCATTATTTACTTTTCCTCTTTCTCTTCTTTGATATCCTCTTGTATCTATCCTATCCGCCTTCTATATACTCTCTATATTCCTAAGCTGTGTCAGCTCTGACTTGCGGTCTTGTTATCTTCGGATACCTTCTTCTTTCTTACCCATTGGTCTATCCTCGACTTTCTGCTCTCGCTATTTGCTGGTTCTCTGGTCAGCCGCCATTTCTTAACTATGCTGTTGGTCTATCCTCCACATTCTGCATATTGCGATTTGCTGTCTTTCGGTCAGCCACCGTTTGCTATTTCTTTCGGTCTGTCCTCCATATTCTGCTTATCGCGATTGCTGATTGTCAGGTCAGCTCCTGTTTCTCTTCTAAGCTTTGGGTCTATCCTCCGGTACTTGATTTGAAATAACTTCTCTCGGCTCGTTTACAGATATGCCTTCTTAATCTAACCTGTCCTTTGGACCATCCTC
>JAUNEW010000172.1 GCA_030525365.1 Eubacteriales bacterium | reverse complement strand
GGTTCGGAGGTAATTTTATCAAATTCCTGGAGTACATCAATTCCAAGAAGGGCTTCAAGGTGGCCATCGACGTACCGTCGGGACTGAATGCCACCACGGGCCAGGTGATGAATGCAGCCTTTATTGCAGATTTGACCGTGACCATGGGAAGCTATAAGACCGGACTGTTCTTCTGCGAGGGAAGAAAGGTTGCAGGAGAAGTTGAGGTGGTAGATATCGGCCTGGCTGAATCGGGGTATCAGAATATACCGGATAAGATTTTTATCTGCGACAAGGAGTTCTTTCGGAAGACCCGAGGAATGGCTCTTCTTCCGAGGTCGGAAATTTCTCATAAGGGAACCTACGGAAGCGTGGGAATTGTGGTTAGCCCAGGAAGTATGATGGGGGCGGCAATGCTGTCTGCTCGGGCAGCATACCGAGCTGGCTGCGGACTGGTGAAAATCTTCTGCCCGAACAAATTTGTGGGTTTCTTCAATGTCTCTATTCCAGAGGCAGTAGTGGTTCCTTACAAGAATGATGATGTAATCGGTGCTTTGGATGAATTCACGGAGAGCGTAGACGTGGTGTTGGCAGGTCCGGGAATGAAAGAAGATGCGACGGGACGCCTTATCGTCAAGGAGATTCTGGCCCAGGAGACACCGGTTGTTCTGGATGCTGGGGCACTGAACCTGATTTCAAAGAATCTGAAACCATTCCGAAAGAGAAAGTGCCCATGCGTAATTACTCCTCATGTGGGAGAAATGGCGCGACTGTGTGGAGAAGAGATTCCGACCATTGAAAAGAATCGGATTGGATTTACGAAGAAGTTCTCCGAACTGTACCATGTGAGCATGGTGGTGAAGTCCGATGTTTCTCTGGTATCTTTGATCCGGGATGGGGGAGATCAGAAACTGTATCTCAACGTAACTGGAAATTCTGGCTTGGCCACGGCAGGATCCGGAGATGTGCTTTCCGGCGTGATTGCTTCTCTGATGGCGCAGGGAAATTCACTGAACAACAGCTTGCTTTACGGCGTGATGGTTCACGGACTGGCCGCAGACAAATTCGCTGTAGATGAGGATTCCAAGCGCAAAATGATGGCAGGCGATATTGTGGAAAGTATTTTCTAGCCGGGTGAGCGGGTGTGTCTCGAGAATATGGGCGGAGAAAATACGCATTAATTTGAAAAATCTCTTGCGAAATGCAGGGGATAATGATATACTTTCAATGTTATGGACGATTCTGTTCCATTTACATTCTGAGTACGGTAGGAGGTGAAATCGGAATATGGCACAGGTTATCGTTAGAGAAAACGAAAGCTTAGAGAGCGCTCTTAAGAGATTTAAGAGATCTTGCGCTCGCGACGGCGTTATGTCTGAGCTCAGAAAAAGAGAGCACTACGAGAAGCCAAGCGTAAAGCGTAAGAAGAAATCCGAAGCTGCTAGAAAGAAAGCCAGAAAGTATTAATTTGGCGAAGGAGGTATTCAATGGGTCTTAAAGAACAATTGCTTACCGATTACAAAGAGGCGATGAAGGCGCATGATAGCACCCGGAAGGACACCGTTAATCTGATTCGTGCCGCAATTAAGCAGCATGAAATTGATCAGCAGGTCACTCTGGAAGATGCCGACATCATTCCGATTATCAAGAAACAGCTGAAGATGCGTACAGACGCAATCGCTGATTTCGAGAAAGCAGGAAGACAGGATTTACTCGATAGTTATAGAACAGAAATCAATATTCTGAAACAGTATCTACCCGAAGAGATGTCGGAAGAGGCGGTTCGCTCCGAAGTGGAGAAGATTGCCGAAGAAGCCGGTCTGGAACGTTCGATGAAGAGCATGGGCGCGATGATGAAGGCATCCATGGCGAAGTTGAAAGGCCAGGCAGATGGCTCCGTCGTATCCAAGGTGGTCAAAGAATACTTAAGTGGTAAGTAGCTATCAAA
>JAUNEW010000171.1 GCA_030525365.1 Eubacteriales bacterium | reverse complement strand
CCTTTGCCAGCGCCTCCGCTGCACGGATTGCCAGGATTACCGTGTCTCCGTTTGCAATGAGAGCCACGTCTTTGCCGTCCTGAATCTGAATGGCTTTACCAATCTCAAATTTCTGATTTTCGTCGTAGATTACTGGAACCGCATCTCTTGTGAAACGGAGATATACCGGTCCGTAGATTTCTGCAGCCTGGCGAACCAGCGCCTTTGCAGCATAGTAATCTGCCGGCATAACCACTCTCATATTCGGAATGGTTCTCAGAACGCCCATATCTTCAATACCCTGGTGGCTGGCACCATCATTGGCCGGTGTTAGGCCGCCGTGAGAGCAGGCAATCTTCACGTTCAGATTCGTATAGCACACTTCCTGACGAATCTGCTCTGCCATTCGAAGAGATCCGAATACTGCATATGTTACCACGAACGGAATCTTTCCAGTGGTGGCCAGACCCGCTGCCACACCGGCACCGTTCTGTTCTGCAATGCCCACGTTCAGATGCTGCATCGGCAGCTCCTTGCGGAACTCCTGGGTCTTGCAGGACTTACCGATATCAATATCTACTACATAGATGTCTTTATTTTCTTTACCCAGTGCGACAATCTCTTCGCCGAAACCGACACGAGTCGCAATCTTCTTCTCTGTATCCATTACCGACCTCCCAGTTCCTTCATCGCAATTTCGTACTCTTCATCGTTCGGAGCCTTACCGTGCCAGCCCAGCTGGTTCTCCATGTAGGATACTCCTTTGCCCTTGATGGTGCGGGCGTTGATGAACTTCGGCTTGCCGGATTCGGAAGCGTTGATTTTCGCAAAAGCATCTACCACCTGCTCCATATCATTTCCGTCAATGTCATAAGTCTCGAAACCGAAAGCATCCATCTTCTTCACAACATCCAGATGCGGAATGATTTCGTCGGTGGTACCGTCCAGCTGAAGTCCGTTGTTGTCCAGAATTACTACCAGATTGTCCAGACCCCATGCGTTGGCTGCCATAAAGCCTTCCCACAGTTCGCCTTCGTCCAGCTCACCGTCGCCGATGACTACGTAGACTCTATAGTCCTTCTGGTCTCTTTTTCCGGCTACTGCCATGCCGACACCCACCGAAAGACCCTGTCCCAGAGAACCGGTGGAAATATCGATACCCGGGCACTTTCTCATATTCGGATGTCCCTGGAGCATAGCACCTTCTTTTCTCAGCTTGTGCATCTCCTCTTCTGGGAAATATCCCAGGGTTCCCAGTGCCGCATACTGAATCGGGCACGCATGACCCTTGGAAAGAATGAACCGGTCTCTGTCCGCCCAGTTCGGGTTCTTCGGATCAATGTTCATCTCTTTGAAATACAGGTAAGTGACAACTTCTGCTGCCGAGAACGCACCGCCCGGATGGCCGGACTGTGCTTCATAGATCATAGTCAGGGCTTTCCGGCGCAGGTCCTGTGCACGGTCTTTAAGCTCTTCTATGCTGATATCCTTCATGATGTGACCTCCCTTGTTTTTCATGAATGATCTGCCCGTTACGTAATGGCAGACCTGCCTGCGGGCATGCAGTGCAGGTCTGTAAAAATATCTTTTTACCGTCTCAGCAGCGACCGCTGAGACCTTCGAAAGCCGGATTGACTAGTTGGAAATCAGGCTTGGAAGCCATGTGGATACTGCCGGGCAGTATGTTACCAGAATCAGTACCAGCAGGGATGCTGCCACGAAAGGCAGAACGGCTTTGGAAATCTCCTTGAGGGAAATGTTCGCAATACCGCATCCGGTGTACAGGTTGATTCCAACCGGTGGTGTAACCAGACCAATGGCCATGTTGAGAACCATGATGGCACCCAGGTGAATTGGGTCGATTCCCAGTGCAGTTGCAACCGGGTACAGAATCGGCAGGATAATGTACATTGCCGAGTTGGCATCGATGAAGCATCCTGCAATCAGCAGAATGATGT
>JAUNEW010000170.1 GCA_030525365.1 Eubacteriales bacterium | reverse complement strand
ATACCCTCAATCAGACCCATTGCGATACCGGATACCGGCTTCTTAATCGGAACACCGGCGTCCATCAGTGCCAGACAAGAACCGCAAGTGGAAGCCATGGAAGAGGATCCATTCGAGGAAAGAACTTCCGATACCACGCGGATTGCATATGGGAACTCTTCTTCACTCGGAATTACCGGAAGAAGTGCTCTCTCTGCCAGAGCGCCGTGTCCAATTTCTCTTCTTCCCGGACCACGGCTTGTCTTTGCTTCACCGGTGCAGTATCCCGGGAAATTATACTGGTGCATGTATCTCTTGGTGGTTCTATCAATATCAATGCTGTCCAAATTCTGCGCTTCGTTCACCGGTGCCAGTGTTGCAACAGACAGAACCTGAGTCTGACCTCTCTTGAAGAGACCGGAACCGTGAGCTCTTGGCAGCAGACCGGTCTCGGACCAAAGCGGACGAATCTCCGTCAGCTTTCTGTTGTCCGGGCGGATTCCGTCGTCCAGAATCATGGCACGAACGTTCTCTTTCTTGATGTTATAGAGAACTTCGGAAACTTCCTTCTCCCCTTCTGGGAAGATTTCTGCGAAATGCTCTTTGGTTTCCTTCTCCACTGCATCCATGTTCGCAAGACGTTCCTGCTTCTCCACGGTCTTGATTGCGTCAATCATCTTGTCGGTAGCATACTCTCTAACCGCAGCATCTACCTCTTCAGAAGCCTTGAATACCTTGTACTCCATCTTCTCCTTGCCGACTTCGGCAACGATTTCTTCGATGAACTCGCACAGTTTCTTGATTTCCTCGTGACCGAACATGATAGCATCCAGCATTTCCATCTCCGGTACTTCGTTCGCACCCGCTTCCACCATCATGATAGCTTCCTTCGTTCCAGAAACGGTCAGGTTGATATCCGATGCCATTCTCTGTTCATAGGTTGGGTTAATGATCAGCTCACCATCCACTCTTCCTACGACAACTGCAGCCGTCGGACCATCCCACGGAATATCCGATGTTGCCAGTGCAACAGAGGAACCCAGCATTGCTGCGATTTCCGGAGAGCAGTCGTGATCCACACTCCATGCAGATGCAACAACTACAACATCATTTCGGAAGCCCTTCGGGAACAGCGGTCTCAGCGGACGGTCGATCAGACGAGATGTAAGGATGGCCTTCTCGCCCGGCTTTCCTTCCCGCTTGATGTAACCACCTGGAATCTTTCCGACACTGTACATCTTCTCTTCATAATCACAGCTCAGCGGGAAGAAGTCGATGTCCTGTCTCGGCTCCTTCGATGCAGTTGCTGTGCAGTTAACAACGGTCTCACCATAGCGAACAGTAACCTGTCCATTTGCCTGTTCGCACACCTTCCCAATTTCGAACTGCAGCAATCTTCCGCCTAATGCAGTTTTAAATGTGCGATAATCTGTAAATCTTCCCATTAAATTAACAACTCCTTCCTGTTAATCATTCACTTAACCTTGGGATTTTGCCTATAATACAAAATAAAGCGGGAACACATCCCGCTTTAAAAAGTAACTATTTTCTGAGTCCGAGACGAGCGATCAGGCTTCTGTATCTCTCAATATCAGTATCCTTCAGGTACTTCAGCAGGTTTCTTCTCTGACCTACCATCTTCAGAAGACCTCTTCTGGAATGGAAATCCTTGTGGTGCTCCTTCAGGTGCTCGTTCAAATCATTGATTCTGTAAGTCAGAATAGCAACCTGTACCTCTGGGGAACCGGTATCTCCTTCGTGTGTCTTGTACTCTTCGATAATGTTCTGCTTGATTTCCCTTGTAATCATTGTATTTTCTCCTTTTCTTCTTATTCACCAAAGCGTCGCAGCCGTCAGGAGAGTCGGACTGCTGAAGCCAAGGTACAAAATTAATCAGCTCAAATATAATATCATAGCTATATGCCTTTGTCTATGATTTTTTTCAAAAACAACTGCACTTCTGGTTC
>JAUNEW010000006.1:4579-37801 GCA_030525365.1 Eubacteriales bacterium | reverse complement strand
CTGGACACCCTGATTAAGAGTCAGGTGCTCTGCCAGCTGAGCTAATCGCGCATATTTTCAATACCTTGCCGCTCCTTGCGACTTCATAAGTATATATTAGAATATGACTCGAGTCAAGCACTTTTTTTAATTTTTTGAAAATGGGATGAAAAATTTTTGCAGAAAGTTTACAATCGGGGGCTATAAGTCGCTAAATTCAAGCGGTTCAAGGATAAATCCCCGGGAGGCATTGAATTTTATCGAATACTGTTGTATAATTTTCAATGAATATTTGTAAGAGCAATTAATTTTTGAATTGATAATACATTTTGGGAGGTATCATAGTGTTCTGTAGTAATTGTGGCAGCAAAATTGCTGATGATGCGAAATTCTGCAGTGTCTGTGGAGCGAGAATCGCATCCACCGGCCTGGAATCAGCAGCAGAGCATCCCGTTGATAATAGTAATCAATATGCCGCCAATGATTCGAAGGCGACAAAGAAATCTGACCACGGCTTTAGCCTGGATTTGGATTGGGATGACGGCGAGAGCCATACACGGAAGAGATCCTCAGATGTTGCTTTTGATTGGAGTTCGGTAGTAGATGACCGGAATTCCAGAAGACGTAGAACCAAGAATATCCGCTCTCCATGGGAGGACTATTCGGATGATTTCGAGACCGTATCCTCGGCCGCACCAATTTCTACGTCGGCCTATCGTGCACCGGAGAAAGAGCCTTCTTTCGAGGAGGAACTTTTCGGCAAAGAAGAGCCATCGAGAGATCGTAGTCGCACCATGAATTTCATCGACGTTCTCAAGCAGGAGAAAGACGAGAAAGAGCGTGCAGAGTATGAGAAGTTAAGAAGAAGCGAACCGACGGAACGCGGAGCTGCAGATACGGCATATCCGGCAAAGCAGGAGACCGTTCTTCCGGAATCCCAGCGTGAGCATACCCAGGGCTATACAGACCTGAAGGATGACATCATCGCGGAGATGGATAGAAGAGAGCACTCCACGAAGAGCTTTGAGGAGCAGTTGGCAAGCATCCGTGCAGAACGTCAGGAAGCGCGGAAGAGCGAAGTGACTCCGGTTAAGCCGCAGAGTTTCGTAGAAGATTCCGAGGCAGAGTTCGAGAAAATTCTGAACGGAATGAAGGCTGGATTTACGGAAGAACCGAAGAAGTCCGAGAAGGATCCGCTGGATGATTACTTCACCGGCGGGGAGAATCTCTTCGCATCGGAGGAGAAGGAAACCGAGAAAGAATCTGCGGAGTCGGTATTCCGGAATTACGAGGATTCTTTCACCAGTGTGGATGAACCGTCTGTGGAGGACGAATACGCAGACGTTCAGCTGAACACGGTGGAAGAGGATGATGAGCCGGAAGAAACACCGGTTCATACAAGCGAAGCCGAGCCGAACAGCATCTTCTTCGAAGACGACGAGGAGACTCCGGAACTTAATGTAACGGAGCTAGATGACCAGTCTGAGGAGGAAGAGCCAGAGGGTGACGTGGATCTCTTTGCAGATACGCTGATTCCAGAGACGAATGAAGAGAAAATCACCGAGACGGATGTGGAAGATGCCTATGCCGGATTCGATGAGTATTTAGATTACATTCCGAAGAGAAGAGCTTCTCGCGCAGCGCGTGCAGCAGCGGAGGAAGAAGAAATTCCGGAGAGCGTAGCAGTAGCCGAAAGCGATCCGGAAGAACCGGTTGTAACACCAGAAGTTGAAGCAGAGCCGGTAAAAGAAGCCGTTTCGGCAGACGTATCCGAACCAAAGGAAGAAGAGTCTGTAGAGACCGTGGATGACGAAATCGCAGCGCTTCAGAAGAAACTGGAACTTCTGCTGAAGCAGAAGAGCGGCGAAACCGCCGAGACCAGCGAAGCAGAGCCAGTGAAGGAAGAAACACAGCCAGCTACGGAAGAAATTCCAGAAGTAGTAAGCGCAGAGCCGATTCCGGAAGAACCAGAGGTGGCACCGGTGAAGGAGACGCCTCAGGAGGAGCCAGAAGCTTCAAAGGTTGAAGAAGAACCGGAAACGGAAACAACACCGGAGATGGCATTTGCGGATGCGGATGACTTAGATTTGGAAGCAGAACTGGAGAGTCTGTCTGGAAATGCAGAACCGGAAACAGCCCCAGAGGAAGATTACAGCGATATCTATGTGGATGGAGCGGAGGTTCCTGCATCGGATTCGACGGTAGAGGATGTAACACCGGTGCTGGACATTCAGGACGCAGTGGCAGATAACGCTGCAGCGGACACTGCATTCGAGGAAAATGAGCAGCTGGATTTGGACAAGGAACTGGCACAGCTTGGTTTTGACTTGGGTGAGGACATCGCACCAGAAGAGCCAGCAGAGGAAGATATTCTCTTCAATACGGAGAGTATCGAAACTTCGGATAAGTCCAGCGATACCGTGGTTCTGCCGGCAGAAGAAATTCAGAAGAATGCACAGCCGGAGGCGGAGGATAACTCCATGTCTCTGGAAGATTTGGAGAACGATATCTTCGGTGGAGCACCGGATGCAGATGATTTGGAAGCAACCCGTAAGATTGACAAGTTCTATACCCTGTATCGCAAGAATGAGGAGTTCCAGAAACTTCTAGATGCGGAGTACAACAAGCTTCAGGGTGGAGACATCGATGACGAGATGGCGGACTCGGTGAACAGCATTCTGGGTGAGGACACGACAGAACCGGAAACACCGGCTACGGAAGCACCAACTCAGAACGATTTGTTCGCACAGCTTCAGCAGACACCGATGCAGGCTGCAGCACCGGCACAAGCCGCTAACCAGGAGGTTTCGGTGAATGCAGCGGTAGCGACACCACAGGATGATTTTGCAGCGGCAGCAACAGAAGCAGCTGTCAAAGAATCCAAGAAGAAGGTTCGTAAGAAGAAGAAAGAGAAGGAAGAGTACGATGAGAAGGGAGGAAGCGTTCTGACTGTAATTGCGATTGTGGTTGCAGTGCTTCTGGTAGTCCTGCTTGGAATCATTCTGATTCTCAACTTCGCACCGGAAAGCGGAATCGCACAGACCCTGAACGAAGTAATCGGAAATTACACCAATTTCTTCGCAGATGGAGGCGGCTCTGGTTCTCTGATGTAACAACAAATTAATATTAGAAATATTGCAGCGGTGGCGCGCCTATGACGGACGCTGGCGCTGCATGTTCTTTTTTCATTGTGTTAACGTGCATATGTGCAGCTCGCACAGAGGAAATAATATGAGAGATAAGAAGAAATCACGAAGGGGAACGGATCGAATTCAGAGGCCGAAGAAGGGCCTTAGTTTCTTCGTCATGGTAGTGGTTCTGATTCTGGTGGTTCTAATGGGATGCGCCGGATTCATTACCAACTGGATGTGGTTCGACAGCCTGGGATACAACAAAGTATTTTGGACGAAACTGGTGACACAGCTGGAAATCGGAATACCGGTATTTCTGGTGGCCATGCTTCTGGTGCGAATTTACCTGAAGAGCTTGAAGAAACATTATTTCATCGAAGTGGAATCCCACGAGATTCCCAATGAGCGGAAACTGAACATCATCTCTTGGGTGCTGTCGGTGGCCTTTGGCCTGTTTGTCGGCATCGGCGCCGGAGCGTCCACTTGGATGAATTTCAAGCAGTTCATCCATTCCACCTCCTTTGGGCTGAAGGATCCTCTGTTCCACTTGGATGTATCCTTCTACGTGTTCCGGCTGCCTTTCCTGACCCAGGCCAACAACCTGGTGCTGGGAATCGTCATCGGAATCATCATCATCACGCTTCTGTATTACGGCATCCTGATGACCGTAAGAACCCCGGATTTCTTTGAACAGGAACCGGACTTTGGCGACTCTGCCACCGAGGGAGCGGGAACGGGCGCCTCTGGTGGAACGGAAATTCCTTTTATCCGAAAGAAAAACGGCAAATCCGGACACCGGAGAATGGATGTGAACCATTCCAATCTGGAGAACTTGCTTCACATTGCTTCGGGGAAGATGACTCTTCTGGGAATTATTTTCTATGTTATGCTGGCCATGGAGTTCATGCTTCGCCAGTTTGATTTGTTGCACGCTCATACTGGGGTTGTGTATGGAGCGGGCTTTACCGATGTGAACATCAAGCTGTGGGTGTACCGGCTGATTATGGCACTTTCGATTGTTGGAGCCATTACACTTTGCCACCATATGCATAAGAAAGAATTCAAGAAGCTGGTAAGAGTTCCGGCAGTGATAATTGTTCTGGGACTGCTTGGAACTGGCGTGGGCTTTGCCGTGCAGAATCTGGTGGTTAGCCCGGACGAAATCAACAAGGAAAGCAAGTACCTGAAGAACAACATTACCTACACTCGCCATGCCTATGGGCTGGACAGCGTCAAGGTAGAGGAGTTCCCGGCGGAACACAATCTGAACAAGCGGGCAATTAACGAAAATTCCCAGACCATTGGGAATATCCGAATCAACGATTACGAGCCGGTGCAGGATTTCTATAACCAGACCCAGAGTATCCGGCAGTACTACGATTTCAACGACGTGGATATCGACCGGTATACCATTGATGGCGAGCAGACCCAGACCTATCTGTCTGCCCGGGAGATTAATGAGGACAAAATCAGTTCCACCTGGATTAACCGTCACCTGAAGTATACCCATGGATATGGTGCCGCAGTTTCCCGTGTGGATGCGGTAACCGCCAGTGGTCAGCCAGATATTATCGTGAAGAATATTCCACCGGAATCCGAAGTCAAGGACATCAAGATTACCCGGCCGGAAATCTATTTTGGCGAAAAGACTGACGACTATATCATTGTAAATACCAATGAGCAGGAGTTCGACTATCCGAACGGAAATGAGAACAGCTACACCACTTACAAGGGAACCGCCGGAATTCGGATGAGCTTCCTGAACCGAGTGCTATTCGCCATCCGGGAGGGCAGCATGAAGATGTTGGTTTCCTCCAACATTAACTCGAACTCGCGCATTATCATCAACCGGAATATCAAGGATCGGGTAGAGAAAATCATGCCGTATCTTTCTTATGAGAAGGATCCGTACATGACGGTGGCGAATGGAAAGTTGTACTGGATTATCGATGCCTACACCACCAGTTCTTATTATCCGTATTCCGAGCCATACTCCGGTGAAGTAGGTTCTACCAACTACATCCGCAATTCCATCAAGGTTGTAGTTGATGCATATAATGGAGATGTTTCCTATTATGTGGTGGATCAGAAGGATCCGATTGCGAAGACCTTCCAGAAGATTTATCCATCCCTCTTTAAGGATGGAAGCGAGATGCCGGAGGCAATCCGGAAGCACATCCGGTACCCGAATTCACTTCTGAAGATTCAGGCTGGTGTGTATACGAAGTATCATATGGATGAGGTTAAAGTATTCTATCAGGATGAAGACCTGTGGGATATCGCACATCAGATCTACGGCACGGAAGAGAAGGAGATGGATCCAAGTTATTTCATCTTTGAGCTTCCGGACTCTAAGAAGGCGGAATTCATCAATATGATTCCGTTCACGCCGAAGTCCAAGCAGAACATGACCGCAATTATGATGGCCAGAAATGACGGGTCAAAATACGGGCAGCTACTGGTATACAAATTCCCGAAGAACAAGACCGTCTACGGGCCGATGCAGATTGAGGCTCAGATTGACCAGAATACGGAGATTTCCAAGGAATTCTCATTATGGAATTCTTCGGGATCCAAGTATAGACGAGGGGATTTATTCGTCATTCCGATTAATAACTCCATTATGTATGTGGAACCGGTATACCTAGAAGCCTCAAATCAGGCCATACCGGAAATGAAGCGGGTCATCGTCGCCTATGGAGACGACATCGCTTATGAGGCAACGCTTGAAGATGCTCTAGCCGATTTATTCGGAGAAGATAACCAGCAAAGCTCTGGACAAGGGACATCTTCTTCTGGAAAGGGGAAATCCTCCCAGAAGGATCTGATCCGCAAGGCCAATGAAGCCTATGAGAACGCGGTGAATGCTCAGAAGGGCGGAAACTGGAAGAAGTACGGAGAATATCTGGACCAGCTGGAGAAATACCTGAATCAGCTAGAGAATCAGAACTAAAGAAGGGTAGAGAGGAGAAAAATGATGCTGGATTTTGACTTAGACAAGATGCTATTTACCATTCCTGTGGGAAAGCACGACGAGAAAGAGATTGCGGCCATTCTGGAGGCCCATCCGGAAGTGAAATTCGTTTCGCTGACCGGAGTGGATCTGGGAAACCACAACACCGATGAGAAGATTCCGATTAAGGCGTTCATCGATGACATGGAGAAAATACTCTGGGACGGGGTACAGACCGATGGTTCCAGTGTGGCGCTGCCGCTGATTGCGGAACTTTCCAATGCTAGAGTGGATATTCTTCCAGATAAGGAAGTAAACTGGTATGTTGAATATAACTTTATGAACATGGACTACAAGACGGGCCTTCCTGTGGGAACCCTTCGTATCCCATCCTTCCTGAGACATAACAACGAACGGATGGTGGGTTCCAGAATCTACGAGAGAAGACTGACCAAGCAGTTCCGGAGAGGTCTTCTGGAGTTGATGCAGCAGCATCCTTATGTAGTGGATCATATCGGTGGTCTGGAGAGCGTGGATGATATCGAGGATATCGTTCTGACCAGTGCCACAGAGCTGGAGTTCTGGGTGAAGACACCGGACGACCGTGCAGACAGAGATCAGTTGTACACCTCTCAGGAACTGAAAGAACAGTACTGGAAGCGTACCATTGGACCGGTAGGCACCGCCATGGAGCAGACACTGGAAATCCTGGATCGATATGGATTTGAAGTGGAGATGGGCCACAAGGAAGTAGGTGGTGTCCGTGCTAAGATGGGAAACAGCGGAGACTTTGACCACATCATGGAGCAGCTGGAAATCGACTGGAAATACGCAAGCCCAATGCAGGCAGCGGACAACGAAAGCCAGATCAAACACATCATCCGAGATGTATTCCGCATGAACAACCTGGAAGTTACCTTCCTGGCAAAGCCGATGCAGGGGGTTGCCGGCAACGGAGAACACACCCACCTGGGCGTCATGGCAAAGCTGAAGAGCGGCAAGCTGATTAACCTCTTCGAGCCGGTGGATCGGGAGAACAACTTCATGAGCCCAATCGGCTACGGTGCGTTGATGGGAATCCTTCGGAACTATGAGATTCTGAATCCGTTCGTAGCACAGACCCACGATGCCTTCCAGAGATTGAAGCCAGGTTACGAGGCACCGGTGTGCATCGTCACATCCCTGGGAAGAGATTACACCACCCCATCCCGGAACAGAACAGTTCTGATTGGCGTGGTAAGAGATATGAAGAATCCGATGGCAACCCGCTTCGAGATGAGATCACCGAACCCGCATTCCAACACCTATCTAATTATCGGATCCGCATACATGCTGATGCTGGATGGAATCCGTTCGGCACTGGAGAACGAGCGGACTCCGAAGGAATTGGAGAAAGCCATCTCCAAGAAAGCCGGAGAAGAGGATATCTATCTGGAGAAGGATCGGGAGTACCGTTCCGAGGAAAATGTTTTCACCTACTACACCGAGGAAGAGCGGGCAAAACTCTTTGGAAAGGCACCGGCCACCGTGTGGGAGAACTTCCGTGCCTTTGATGAAAGAAGAGCGGATCTGCCGAAGATTACCGGTGGAGACGAGACCATGGCGTTGATTATCCGTTCTTACAGAGATCAGATGACCCTGAAGTGGAGTACAGAATTCCATGACAGACTCATTCCGAACACCATGAACTTCCTGCGTCGCTGTGTAAAGTCTCACGACGAAAACATGGCAACGGATTACGACATCATGAACTGGAGACGGGTTAACGAGCTTAGACTTCGTCTAGGAAAGGATTACATCGGTAAGAAGTCCATCCTCTCTCAGGCGAAGGAGGCGCTGGATCAGGAGAACTATGAATTAGCTTCTCATCTGGAGCTGGAAATCCAGAGTTTGACGGAGGAGCTCCGTGAGCTGTATAATGACTACCGGAAGAATCTATTTTAAGGTTAGATTGAGTAGATAGAAGTAAATCATTCAGAAAGAGGGAAAGCGAATGCTAGACGTTAAACGAATCAGACAGGACTTCGATGAAGTCAAGAAGGATGTGGAAAGACGAGGCAAAGGCGACTTCGGCATCGAGAACGTGCGGAAGTTCGACAACGAAAGAAGAGAGCTTCTGGCGGAGGTAGAGCAGCTGAAGAACCGTCAGAATACTGCATCCAGAGAGGTTCCGAAGAAGAAAAAAGCCGGTGAGGACACCACCGAGCTGTTCAAAGAACTGAAGGAACTCAGCAACCGCATCAAGGAACTGGACGCGAAAGTCAGTGAAGCAGAGGAGAATCTGCACAATGCACTGCTGGGCGTACCGAACACACCGAACAAGGAGGTTCCGGATGGCCTGGATGATTCCGACAATGTGGAAATCCGCAAGTGGAAGGAGCCAACGACATTTGATTTCGAACCGAAGGCTCACTGGGATATCGGTGAGAACCTGGATATTCTGGACTTCGACCGGGCGTCGAAGCTGTCCGGAGCTCGTTTTACCGTATATAAAGGCCTGGGAGCTCGTCTGGAAAGAGCGGTTATCAACTTCATGCTGAACCTGCACACCGAGGATCAGGGCTATACGGAAATCCTGCCACCTTTCATGGTAGGTGCTGCAGCCATGACCGGAACGGGTCAGCTGCCGAAGTTCGAAGAGGACATGTATCACCTGGAAGGTGTGGATGAATATCTGATTCCGACCGCAGAGGTACCGGTTACCAATCTGCGATCTGGCGAGATTCTCAGCGGCGAAGAGCTTCCGGTGTACTACACCGCATATACTCCATGCTTCCGTAAGGAAGCGGGTTCCGCCGGTAGAGACACCAGAGGACTGATTCGTCAGCACCAGTTCAACAAAGTAGAGATGGTGAAGCTGGTAGCACCGGAGACCTCCTATGACGAGCTGGAGAAGCTGACGCTGGATGCGGAAGAAGTTCTGAAGCGCCTGGAGATTCCGTACCACGTGGTACGTCTGTCCGCCGGAGACCTGGGATTCTCCTCTGCCATGACCTACGACATCGAAGTGTGGATGCCGAGTTACGGAAGATACGTGGAGATTTCCAGCTGCAGTAACTTCGAGGACTATCAGGCGAGAAGAGCCAGCATCCGGTTCAAGAGAGACCGGGATACCAAGCCGGAATTCGTACACACACTGAACGGCTCTGGCCTGGCAGTGGGAAGAACCGTAGCTGCGATTCTGGAGAATTATCAGCAGGAAGACGGTTCCGTTGTGGTTCCAGAAGCACTGCGTCCTTACATGGGCGTAGATGTGATTCGCTAAAAAAATCATTTCTGATGTCCCGGGTGATCCGATGGGTCCCCGGGGCGTTTTGCTTTATATATCAGTGTGCAGTATATAGAAAGAAAGGAAGACAGCATGAATCAAGAAAGCGTGCGAAGAACAGTGGTGGATTTTCTGGTGACCCATGGGGCGGAAAATCCGGTTTCTTTCCACATGCCGGGGCACAAGGGAAGAGGGGAAATCTACGAGAGATTTGGATACGGGGATTTCCTCCGGAATATCATTGGCTGTGACATTACCGAGATTCCCGGAGCGGACGCTTTGACGCAGCCGGAGGATTGCCTGCTGCAGGTCATGGAAAACTATGCGGAATTGTACGGTGTGCGTCATACGGAGCTTCTAGTGAACGGAAGCAGTACGGGGCTCATTGCCTCCATTCTGGCAACAGTACCTCGGGGCGGGAAGCTGATTATGGGGCGAAATTCCCATAAAGCTGTTTTCGCCGCTCTCCGCCTGGGTGGAATTGAACCGGTATACGTAAGCCCGGAGACGGATCCGGACCATAATTTGCAGAGAGAAATTTCACCGGAGAAAGTGAAGAATGCCCTTCAAGCCCATCCCGATGCTTCCGCAGTGCTGGTAACCAGTCCCAACTATTATGGAATCCTGTCGGATATCCGAGAAATTGCGGAAGTGACTCATGGGGCTGGCAAAATCCTCATCGTGGATCAGGCCCACGGTGCCCATCTTAAATTTTTCGACGAACTGGAGGAAACCACTTGGGCCGCCGAGAATCAAGGGGCGGATCTGGTGGTGAACAGCACCCACAAAACCCTGATGTCTTTCACCAGCACCGCCATACTCAACCTATGCAGTCACCGAGTGGACATTCCCACCCTGTCGGAGAAAGTACGCATGCTTCAGACTACCAGTCCTTCTTATCTTTTAATGGGAAGCCTGGACGTGAACGAGAAGATTCTGCGGCGTGGGAAGGAGCTATTCCGGAACTGGCGGGAGAACTTGAACTTCTTTTACCGAGAAGCGGCTGCAATTCCAGGCGTTTCTCTCATTCAATGCAATTCTCTAGACCGGACGAAAATCAACCTGAACATGAAAGCCTGCGGCCTTAGCGGCGCGGCCCTGTCCCAGGAGCTTCAGAAGCGGAACCTTTGGATGGAAATGACCCACGGAGATTACGTTATGATGATGACTGGACTGGGAAATGAGCGGGGAGACTACGAGCGGATGCTGGAGGCCTTGAAGGAAATCCAGAAGCAGCATGGCGTAATCAGTGAAGCGAAGGGAAGCAGCGAAGCCCTCATTTCTTTTGATTTGGAACAGAGAGACCTTCCGGGTAAAAGGAAAAAGATTCCCCTGTCTGAGGCGGCCGGGAAAGTTCTCTACGATTCCCTGATTCCCTATCCGCCAGGAATTCCCCTGGCCTGCCCCGGAGAAGTGCTGAATACGGAGGCGGTAAAGCATGTGAACCATCTTCTGGATGAAGGGGTTACGGTTATCGGAATTGATGCGGATCGGATGCTTTATACGGGAGCTGAGGGGTAGAATGTGAATTTTTTTACAGAATTAAAGGAAATAAACGGGATAAATTGCCCGAAAAGTGTTCTTACTGTGAAAATTCAAGTGATTTTTGTGAAACGATAGTGTATAATAAATCGGTGAATATTGTTATTACATTTTTGTAGGAAAGGAAGGTTGCTTAAGGATGAGCCAAGGTAAACACTTACCTAGCATTCTGGTACCGCACCACAAGAACACCTCGAATTTCGAGACCGTGGTTATGCCGGTTCCAGATGTTGTAAAAATCTGCATGTCGCAGAGCATCGGTGCTCCTTGTAAGCCTCTCGTTGCAAAGGGTGACTATGTAAAGGTCGGACAGAGAATCGGTGATACTGATGCCTTTGTCAGCGCACCGGTACACTCCAGTGTTTCCGGAACGGTTAAGGATATCGTTCAGTCCCGTGGTGGCATGGGCGGAATGGAAACGCTGATTGTAATCGAGACAGACAAGAAACAGGAAGTAAGTGAGGAAGTTCAGATTCCTCACGTTACGAATCATGCAGAATTCGTTAAAGCTGTTAGAGACAGTGGCGTTGTCGGCCTCGGAGGTGCTTCGTTCCCGACACACATCAAACTGAACCCGAAGAACCTGGATGAATGTAACGTTCTGGTTGTGAACGCAGCAGAATGTGAACCATACATCACAGGCGATAACCGTATGATGGTAGAACAGGGTCAGGATGTTCTGGATGGAATGAGACTGATTATGAAGTACCTGGAACTGGAGAAGGGTATTATCGGTATCGAGGAAAACAAGCCGGAAGCCATTGAAAACATGAACAATCTGATTCAGCAGAACGGATACACAGACATTGAGGTACTGCCTCTTCAGTCCAGATATCCGAAGGGTGCTGAGCGTGTTCTGGTATACGAAGCTACCGGTAAGGTAATGGATGCAGGTGTACTCCCGGCACAGCTGGGTGTTATTCTGGACAATGTGTCCACCATCGCAATCATTGCTGAGTATTTCAAGACCGGCATGCCAATCGTTCGCAGAAGAATTACCGTAGACGGAGATGCAGTAGCAGAGCCGAAGAACGTATTCGTTCCAATTGGTACTCAGATTGCAGACGTTATGGAATTCTGCGGCGGATATAAGAAAGAGCCGAAGAAGATTGTAATGGGCGGACCGATGATGGGTCGTGCCACCAATTCCGACGAGTCGGTAACCATGAAGAACACCGGATCTTTGCTGGCATTCGGCAAAGAGGTTGCGGAAGTGAAGACCGAAACCGGCTGCATCAACTGCGGACGCTGCATCAATGCCTGTCCATTTAAGCTGATGCCGGTAATCTTCGCAGAGGCATATAACCGTAAGGATGTAGAGAAACTGCAGCGCTTCAACGTTATGCAGTGCATGGGCTGCGGAAGCTGCTCCTTCATCTGCCCGGCAAGAAGACCTCTGAGCTTCATGAATACGCTGGCGAAAGGTATGGTAAAGGAGGCGACAAGTAAGTAATGGAAAAGCAGAAATTTCACTCTAACCTGATCGTGTCCAACGCTCCGCACATCGTTACGGACGCAGATACGACGAAATTAATGGGATCCGTTCTGCTTGCACTGGCACCTGCATTTGTCGCAGCTGTATATGTATTCGGCGCAAGAGTAATTCTGCTCTGCGCAGTATGCGTGATCGCTAGTGTGGGCTTCGAGTGGCTCTACAACTATATTACAAAGAAACCACAGACCGTAGGGGACCTCAGTGCGGCTGTAACTGGTCTTCTGATCGCTTACAACGTACCTGCGAACTTCCCTCTGTGGATGGCTGTTATCGGATGTTTCGTTGCCATCGTTGTTGTAAAGCAGCTGTATGGCGGAATCGGAAAGAACTTCGTGAACCCGGCAATCACAGCCAGAATTTTCCTGTTCATCTCCTTCGCGGCAAACATGTCCACATGGCCACTGCCGAGAATGTCTGAGACAACAGATGCAACAACCGGAGCAACTCCGCTGGGAATCCTGGCAGAGGGCGGTGCAAATGCAAAGCTGCCTTCCAACATGGATATGTTCCTGGGATTCATTGGAGGTTCTGTCGGTGAAGTCAGTGCCCTGGCACTGCTGATTGGTGGCGTATTCCTGATTTGGAAGAAAGTCATCTCTCCGATTATTCCGTGTGCATTCATCGGAACTGTATTCGTATTTGCTCTGATTTACACCAAGTCCTTCCACATGGCATTGTTCCATATCCTTGCCGGTGGTGTAATGCTGGGTGCAATCTTCATGGCAACCGATTACGTTACAACTCCAAAGCTCCCATCGGGTCAGCTGCTCTTCGGTATCGGATGCGGAATCATCACCATGGTAATCCGTCTCTTCGGAAGCTATCCAGAAGGTGTATCCTTCTCCATCCTGCTGATGAACATCTGCACACCGCTGATTAACAGATGGAGCTACAAGCGTTATTGTGCAGGAGGTGCGAACAGTGGAAAATAAGAACAATACATTCCAGGAATTCGTAAAGCCAATCCTTGTACTGGTGTGCATCTGCTTTGTGGTTACAATGGCACTTGCATTCACTTATGGCGTAACAAAGCCTGTCATTGATGCGAATACACTGAAGTCTGCCAATGAGGCAAGAAACGAACTTCTGCCGGCCGCTAAGGGCGAATTCACTCAGTATAACGGCAAGCTGGAAGTTCTGGAAGCAAAGAAAGTCTATGTAACCGAAGTCTATGATGCAAACAACGGTTCCGGCATGGTAGTAACTGCAATGTCCAACTCTTACGGTGGTATGCTGACTGCAATGATCGGTATCGACAAAGATGGCGCAATCACCAACGTAAAGGTTACAAATCACTCGGATACCGCAGGTGTTGGTACGAAAGCACAGACACCGGAGCATCTGGGTCAGTATAAGAACCTGAAGGCACTGGGAAGTGAGAATATCAAGAGCGACAACACAGTAAAGTATGTAACTGGTGCGTCCGTATCTTCCGGTGCAATTCACAAAGCAGTATATGCTGCTCTTGAGCAGTATAAGAGTATGGGAGGTGTTCAATAATGGCTAAGAAGAGCAAACTTTCCATATTAACCAATGGAATTATCAAGGAGAACCCGGTACTGGTACTTCTGATCGGTACTTGCCCGACACTGGCAACTTCCTCCTCCGTATCCAACGGTCTGGGAATGGGTCTCTCCGCAACAGCAGTTCTAATCTGCTCGAACATCGTTATTTCGCTTTTGCGTAAGATTATTCCAGACAAAGTACGTATCCCATGCTACATCGTAGTCATCGCCGGATTCGTAACTCTGGTACAGTTCGTACTGCAGGCCTATGTGCCTTCTCTGTACGCATCGCTGGGTCTGTTCCTACCGCTGATTGTAGTTAACTGCATCATCCTGGGAAGAGCGGAAGCATTTGCGAACAAGAACACCGTTATCGACTCCGCACTGGACGGTATCGGAATGGGTCTTGGATTCACACTGACACTGGGTCTGATGGGTGCCATCAGAGAGCTGCTGGGTGCAGGAACTCTGCTGGGATATACCGTATTCGGTTCCTGGTTCACACCAATCGGATTCTTCAATCTGGCTCCGGGCGGATTCTTCGTATACGGATTCCTGATTGCAATGCTGAATCTGGTAACAAAGGGAAAAGCACTCAAGAAGCAGACCTTCAGTTGCGGTGCATGCCCGATGTACAATTCCTGCAACCTTGCAGAAGCAAAGGACGAGCTGGCGGCAGCACCGGCAGCACCTGTCCAGAAAGGAGCTGAAGCATAATGGTAAACTTAATCATCATCTTTATGTCCATTGTACTGGTTAACAACTTCCTGTTATCTCAGTTCCTGGGTGTATGCTCCTTCCTGGGTGTATCCAACAAGATGGAATCTGCAGTGGGAATGAGTGGCGCAGTTATCTTCGTAATGGTTCTGGCAGAACTGGTTACATGGCCAATTCAGCAGCTCCTGAACAAGTTCGATATCGGATATCTGCAGACCGTTGTATTCATTCTGGTTATCGCATCTCTGGTACAGTTCGTTGAGATGTTCATGAAGAAATTCATGCCGGCACTTCAGAAGGCACTGGGAATCTTCCTGCCTCTGATCACCACCAACTGTGCAATCCTGGGTGCGACCATCAATGCAATCAACTATGATTATACGTTTATTCAGTCTATCGTGTACGCTCTGGGTGCAGGCGTTGGTTACGGATTAGCCATGGTTCTGTTCGCAGGTGTGCGTGAAGAGAAACTCTGGGACGACAGCGGTGTTCCGGCTGCCTTCAAGGGAGTACCGATGGTACTCGTAAGTGCAACCATTCTTTCCCTGTCCTTCATGGGCTTCTCGGGATTATTCCAGTAAGGGGGCGGCAGAATGAGTAGTGCAATTTTAACACCAATTATCATTGTTGTAGTTGCCGGCTTCATCGCAGCACTTCTTCTTACCATTGCATCCAAGGTGTTCTACGTACACGTTGATGAACGTGTAACCGAGGTTAGAGCAATTCTTCCGGGTGCAAACTGTGGTGGTTGCGGATTCGCAGGTTGTGATGACTACGCAAATGCAGTTGTAACTGACGAGAACCAGAGCTGCTCGGCATGTTCCGTAGGCGGAGCTGCTTGTGCAGAGAAGATTGCGGAACTTCTGGGAAGAAATGCCGGTGCTGGCGAGAAGCAGGTTGCAAGAGTAACCTGTAACGGTACCTGCGGTGCTACCGGAAAGATTGCAGAATATCAGGGCCTGATGACCTGCAAAGCCGCAAAGACATATTTCAGCGGAAACGGACAGTGCCAGTTCGGATGTATCGGTCTGGGCGACTGCTCCGCAGCATGTGATTTCAACGCAATCGGCGTAATCGATGGAGTTGCTATCGTGAACAGAGACAACTGCGTTGCTTGCGGAAAGTGCGTGAAGGAATGCCCGCAGCACATTATTCACCTGGTACCGGAGAAGAATCAGGTACATGTACTCTGCTCCTCTAAGGACAAGGGTGCTGTAACCAGAAAGAACTGCTCCAACGGTTGTATCGGATGCGGAAAGTGTGCGAAGGTATGTAAGTTCGAGGCGATTACGGTTGAGGACAACCTGGCAAGCATCGATACTGACAAGTGTAAGAACTGCGGTATGTGCATGAGAGTATGCCCGACCGGCGCTATCAACAGCTACAGCATTAAGCATGCAAAAGTTGCTATCAAGATGAACGAGAAGGAAGCTGCTGAGAAGGCAGCAAAGGTGGAAGCAGCAAAGGCAGCCAAGGCTGCAAAGGAAGCTGCAGAAGCACCGGAAGCGTAATGTACGCAGAATTCTTTCTACACATGTAAAAGAACAGGTTGCCGCATGATGCGGCAACCTTTTTCTATCCCCCCAAGGCCACCGACACTTCGTGAAATATAAAAGAATGACGCCTACTTTGTTACTTAAGTAACTTATGTAAATCCCTTGAAGTCTACTAGGAATTAAGATATAATCGCGGTACAGCAATGACAAGGGAGGTAGTTAGATGGCTATTTTGAACGTAACGAAGGAAAATTTCGCACAGGAAGTGCTTCAGTCGGATAAAACCGTCCTGGTAGATTTCTACGCAGACTGGTGCGGCCCATGCAAGATGCAGGGTCCGGTTCTGGAGAAATTGGACGAGGAAAGAGACGATGTGAAGGTTTGCAAGCTGAACATCGATGACGAGAGAGATTTGGCGATTGAATACGGTGTCATGAGCATTCCGACATTGATGATTGTCAAGGGGGGCGAGGTAACCTACAAAGAAGTGGGACTGACCCAGCGGAAGGAACTGGACAAGATCCTGGGTTAAGAGCCTGTGGTGAGAATAGATAGCAAATTGAATAAGCACAGCAAATCGGTAGATGGTGAAAACCATTTACCGATTTTTTACATTCCATTTACACAGTCCGGATAGTGGAATTTACACAATCTCCGTATCATAGTATGGACAGGAGGATAGACATATATGTACGGAATTATCGATATCGGATCGAATACGATACGGCTGGTGGTCTACGAAGTCAGCGACAGAAGTATGAATCGTGTGTTCAACAAGAAGATTACGGCAGGGCTGGCCGGATACATCAGCAAAGACCATGAGATGACGAAGAAAGGTGTTCGAACCGCAGTGACCGCGCTTCTGGAGCTTCGGAAAATCACAGACGGAATTCATCTGGAGGCCACATCGGTGTTTGCCACCGCTCCTCTCCGAAACATCAATAATACCACGGAGGTGATTGAGCAGATTGAGGAGGAGACGGGATTCGCAATTAAAGTGCTGGATGGAAAACAGGAAGCTACCTACGGATTTGTGGGACTTCGCCGGAATACCAGTCTGGAGGAAGGAATCATGCTGGACATCGGAGGCGGCAGCACGGAAGTGGTTTCTTTTTACAAAAACGAGGCATTGACGGCCTGTTCCATTCCTTGGGGCTCCCTGAATCT
Source organism: Eubacteriales bacterium (assembly GCA_030525365.1). Lineage (GTDB taxonomy): Bacteria > Bacillota > Clostridia > Peptostreptococcales > Anaerovoracaceae > Mogibacterium_A. The sequence continues at coordinate 20,548 of JAUNEW010000006.1, read as the reverse complement.
TTACCGGAAATACGTTCAGAATATTATGCCCTCAGAAACGGAACTTCAGGAGATGGACCGGAAGATGAGAAAGCAGCTGAACAAGGTGGAGCTTCCGAAGCGGAGTTATCACTTGCCCCTCTGTGTGGAGGGAGGAACGGCCCGTGCGGTGCAGAAGGTGCTGACGGAGAAGGCACCAGAGGCTCTCCACGATGGCAGATACGGACGGAAATATCTTCGGAGAATGCTCAAGTTCTATCAGGAAAATCCGAAGGGGTTCACCGACATGATTCTGAAGATTGCACCGGAGCGAATCCACACCATTCTTCCGGGAATGGTTGCTCTGAATGCGGCGGCAGATGTATTTGATGTAAAAGAAATCATAACGGTAGACTACGGTGTCCGGGAAGGATATCTGATTCGGGAGGTTCTAGAGAAAGAGCCGGAAGGAAAGAAGGAAAAATAGATGTTGTGCTGTGATAATAATGATAAGAAGATACCCTATATGCAGAACCGGGAGCTTTCCTGGCTCAAGTTCAATCAGCGATGCATGTGGCAGGCCAAGGACCCAGCGAACCCCCTGCTGGAACGACTGCGGTTCCTGTCCATCTTTACCTCCAATCTGGACGAGTTTTTCATGGTTCGGGTGGGAAGTCTCATTGATATGCTGCCGCTGGGATCACGGTATCGGGATGACAAGACGGGCCAGACCGCCCAGGAGCAGTTGGATGAAATCTACGAAATCGTAAGAAATCTATATCAGGAAAGGGACGGAATCTACCGGGATCTGGAGAACGAATTACGGAAGAATGGCGTGTCCCGGCTGCAGTATGAGGAGCTGACGGTTTCGGAGCAGGAATATGTGGAGAATTATTTTAGCAACGCGATTCTTCCCATGCTGTCCCCGATGTTGATTGATGCCCAGCACCCTTTTCCCCACCTTCGAAACAAAGGAATTGAAATCTGCGTCAGACTTCGCCGAGAGGGAAGCGAGAAAGATTGTTTCGCCATGCTACCGGTGCCGGCCAGCCTACCGGCAGTAGTGTATCTTCCAGGTGCCAACGTTCGGTACATCGGGATGGAAGACCTTCTTCTGGAACTGGTGGATGTGGTGTTTGACACTTACACTGTGGTGGAGAAAATACAGATTAGTGTCACCCGAAATGCAGACATTCACGCAGAAGATGAGGATTGCGAGAAGAACGAGGACTTCCGCAAAGTCATGCAGAAACTTCTCAAGGATCGGCGCAGGCTGGCGCCTCTCAGACTGGAGATTACATCGAAGCCCAGCCCGATTCTGTATGATTTTCTGAAAGAACGTCTCCTGCTGACGGATAGTCAGATTTTCTACACCTCCGGCCCACTGTGCATGGAGTACGCTTACGAACTGGATAAGCGCATGAATCAGAAACAGAAGGAGCACATGCTTTTCTCAAGCTATGCTCCGAAGATGTCCGGAGACATTCGGCCGAAGGAATCCATGTTCAATCAGATTAAGGAGAGAGACCGTTTGCTCTCCTTTCCTTATGAAAGCATCAAACCCTTCCTGCGCCTTCTGGACGAGGCAGCAAATGATCCGGACGTGGTGTCCATTCAGATTACCATCTACCGATTGGCAGGTAAAAGCAAGTTGGTTAAGTCCCTGTGCCAGGCCGCAGAGAATGGAAAGAAGGTCACCGTTCTAATTGAGCTTCGGGCTCGTTTCGATGAACAGAATAACATCGATTGGTCGAAAGAATTTGAGAAATCCGGTTGCACCATCATGTACGGAATGCCAAATTACAAAGTGCACTCTAAGATATGTTTGATTACTCGTAAAGAGAAGGGTCAGTTGGTTCGGTACACCCAGGTGGGAACGGGAAATTACAATGAGAAAACCTCCAAGCTGTATACCGATTTGTCGCTGATGACAGCGAATCCGGAAATTGGAGAGGATGCCGCCATGTTCTTCCGGAATATGGGAATTGGAAATTTGAAAGGATCGTATCAGAAGCTTTTGATCGCACCGAAGGAACTCAAGCCGAAGGTTCTGGAGAAGATTCAGGAAGAGACGGAGAAAGGTGCGCAGGGCTATCTCTTCTTCAAACTTAATTCGCTGACCGACAAAGATATCATTCGAGCCCTTCGGGACGCATCCTGTGCGGGAGTACGGGTGGAAATGATGGTTCGAGGAATCTGCTGCCTGGTGCCGGGAATTCCAGGAGAAACCGAGAACATCGAAGTCCGGAGTATTGTGGGCCGGTATCTGGAACACTCCAGAATCTATATTTTTGGAAAGGAAGAAGACTGCGAGATGTATATCGCATCGGCGGACTTCATGACACGGAATACCCAGCGTAGAGTGGAAATCGCCTGTCCGGTACTGGATTCGGAAATTCGGAGAAGGATACTGGAAATCAAAGAGCTTCAGTGGTCCGATGATCTGAAATCCATGGCATTGCAGCCGTCAGGAGAGTACATTCCCTCACCGGAAAATGGAAAGATGAACAGCCAGGAAGAACAGATGCTTCTAGCTGCGGAAGCTTGCCGGAAGGAAAAGAAACTGCAGGAGAAAAGTCGAGAAAAGAAGAATCTGTGGAAACGAATTGTTTCCTACGTCCAAAGAGTGGGTTAGTTCCCTGCGTCCCAACGAATCAATGATAAATAGGTTGTATGGTCAAAGTTTAAACAAAAAGTTTGTAAAATAGTACAAATAAACATGCAAACGATTATTGACATCCCATCATGGGATGATTATAATAACCATATCGATCGTAAAAGGGGATTAAATACAGAATCGATTGCCGGGAAAGGGGCGTCTCGGTACAATGTCAGGACTGCATCCGGCAGTTCGGAAACAGAAAAAACGTCAGAATCGGAGATGCCGGTTCTGGCGTTTTTCGGTGAAACCGAAATTATTCATCTGCACATGTCAAAATAGCCGAAAATAAAGGGATTCAAGGGGGCTCTTCTTGAACCCCAAATGATATCTGTGATATAATAATCCGGTTAATGTTAGGAGGGCGTATGACACCAATTATACAGGTTTCGGATCTGACATACGAATATCGAAAGGCGGCTCCAGACGGGAGTGTAGCCTCTTCCTTTCGGGCCATCGACCACGTGAGCTTCGATGTGGCGCCCGGAGAATTTCTGGCAGTGCTGGGAATGAACGGTTCAGGCAAATCCACTCTGGCAAAGCACCTGAACGGACTGCTGATTCCAACAGAGGGAAACGTAATCGTGGATGGAAGAAATACCCGAGACGATGCCGAAATCTGGAATATCCGAAGCACTGTGGGCATGGTGTTCCAGAATCCGGACAATCAGATTGTATCCTCGGTAGTAGAGGATGATGTGGCCTTCGGACCGGAGAATCTGGGGGTGGACCCAGAGGAAATCCGCCTGCGAGTGGACAAGGCACTTAAGGCTGTAGGCATGTATGAGCAGCGACTGAAGGGCCCACACATGCTTTCCGGCGGTCAGAAGCAACGGATTGCCATTGCCGGTGCCATTGCCATGCATCCCAAGTGTATCGTGTTCGACGAACCCACGGCCATGCTGGATCCCAGCGGCCGGAAGCAGGTGATGGAAATTATCCGCGGCCTGCACGAGGAAGGAATCACCGTCATTTTGATTACCCACTTCATGGAGGAAGCCATTCAGGCGGATCGAGTCATGGTCATGAAAAGCGGGCAAATTTACAGTGATATGTCTCCCCGGGAGTTCTTCTCGGACCGAGAGAGAATTCAGAAGGCGGGACTGGAAATGCCACCGGTCATCGCACTGCGGGAGGAACTGAACAAGCGTGGGGTGAATATTCCCGCGGAGGTTCAGACAGAAGAGGAATTGATTGAGGTCCTATGTCGATTAAAGTAGAAAATCTTACATATACATATTCGAAGGGGATGCCCAACGAGACGAAAGCGTTGGACGACGTGTCCTTCACCCTGGAGTCTGGGGAGTTCGGAGCGATTATCGGGCATACAGGGTCCGGTAAATCCACGCTGGTTCAGCAGCTCAATGGACTTCTCAAGCCGGACAGCGGTACCATCACCGTGGACGACACCGTGATAACCAATCCCGGCGTGAAGATGGTGGATATTCGCCGGAAGGTGGGACTAGTGTTCCAGTATCCGGAATATCAGCTGTTCGAGGAGACGGTGGAGAAGGATGTGGCCTTCGGACCGAAACAAATCGGAATCACTGGCGAAGAGCTGGACCGGGTGGTCCGGGAAGCCATCGAACTAACGGGACTGGATTACGAAGGGATTCGGGAACGATCCCCCTTTGAACTTTCCGGTGGACAGAAGAGACGGGTCGCTATTGCTGGGGTGCTGGCTATGAAGCCGTCCATCCTGATTCTGGATGAGCCCGTTGCTGGACTGGATCCCCTGGCACACCGAGAGGTGCTGCAGCTGATTCAGCGGATTCACCAGGAAGAGAAAATGACCATCTTGTTGGTTTCCCACAACATGGGGGACATTGCGGAGCTGGCGGATCACGTCCTGATTATGGATCATGGAAAGCTCTATATGCAGGGAAGCCCCCGGGAAGTGTTCTCCCGAGGAGAAGAACTTCGTGCCATCGGCCTGGGGGTGCCACCGGCCATGGAGATTATGGATAAGGTAAAAGAACGGATTCCGGAGCTCTCCGGATCTCCGCTGACCATTTCGGAAGCGGCGGATCAAATTCTTCAGTACCTAGAAGGAAATCCGGAGGGAAGCGGACGATGATACGAGATATTACATTAGGACAATATTATCCGGGACATTCGGCCGTCCACAAGCTGGACGCCAGAACCAAGATTCTGGGAACCTTCCTGTATATCATCGAAGTGTTCCTGGTGAATTCTTTTGCCGGATTCGGCATCGTGATTCTGGCCCTGGCGGCGATAATCGGAATTTCTCGGGTGCCGGTGAAATTCATTTTCAAGGGACTGAAAGCCGTAATGTTCATTATTATGCTGACCTTCTGCATCAACCTGTTCGTCTTTGACGGCACGGTGCTGTGGCAGTGGAACTTTCTGACAATTACCTACGAGGGCGTGTATAAGTCGTTCTTTATGGCGCTCCGGCTAATCCTTCTGATTATCGGAACCTCCATGTTGACCTTGACCACCAAGCCCATGGAGCTGACCGACGGTCTGGAGAAGCTGCTGAAACCCTTCGAGCGGTTCGGCCTTCCTAGCCATGAGATTGCGCTGATGATGACCATCGCCCTTCGGTTTATCCCCACTCTTCTGGAGGAAACGGATAAGATTATGAAGGCGCAGCAGGCTAGAGGCGCGGATTTCGAATCGGGAAATCTTCTGGAACGGGTGAAGAATATGATTCCCATCCTGATTCCCCTGTTCGTGGGGTCCTTCCGTATCGCCCAGGATTTGGCTCTGGCCATGGAGGCCAGATGCTACCACGGGGGTGCCGGAAGAACTCGGATGAAGGAAATTGCTTTTGGCCGAAGAGACGGCGTAGCGGGAGTCATCCTGGTATTATTCCTGGGTGTGATTATCGCATCCCGGTGGCTGCCATTGCCGTAAATTACAGAATGATATAACTTGATAGATACAGAATAGAGAGAAGATAACGTGAGACAGAGAAAAGTCAAGAATTTGGAAGAAAAATACGCGAAGTACGAAGACATTCTGGTGTACGATCCAGAAGCTTTGAAAGGGCGCTGGGAGGAGAAAGTCCAGGAGGCCGGCTGCAAGGGATTGTACCTGGAAGTGGGCTGCGGAAAGGGCAAGTTCATCTCCGAAATGGCAGAGCGGTATCCAGAGCGGTTCTTTATCGCCGTAGAGGGAAATAAGAGCGTGCTCCTCCGCGCCATGGAGAAGATTCGCAGGAAGAATCTCCGGAACGTGGTATTTGTGCCGGAATTTATCGTGGATCTAACGGATTGGTTCCGGGATGAAGAAGTGGATGGAATCTACCTGAACTTCAGTGATCCGCTGCCGAAGAACTACAGCGCCAAGAAGCGGCTGACCCATCGTTCCAAGTTGCAGCAGTACGAGCGGGTGCTGAAGGACGACGGAATCGTCACCTTCAAGACAGATAACACGGGACTTTTCGAGTTCACAATTCAGGAGATTCTAGCCAGTGATATGAAGATTCACGAATTGACGCGGGACCTTCACCACTGCGAATACAATGAAGACAACATCATGACAGAGTATGAAGCGAAATTCAGCACTCTGGGTGAGAATATCAAAAGGGTTAAATTCGGTCGAAAAGAAGGGAGAAAGAGAATGGCAGATATGAGTTTTGCAGCGTATAACGGAAGAGTAGTTCCGAAGGAAGACAAAATCTTCGGCATCAGCGGCCGGGCGAAGGCGGCCATTGCGAAGAAGGGCAAGGAGAATGTTATCAACGCCACCATCGGTGCGCTTCTGGATGACGAGGGAAAGCTGATTGTACTTTCCTCCGTGGATGAAGCGGTGAAGGCACTGTCTCCGGCTCAGTACGCAGAGTATGCACCAATTGCCGGAACACCGGGCTTCAAGGAAGCCATTGTAAAAGCAGCTCTGGGAGACTATGAGCCGAAGGGTTATGTGGGCGTTGTGGCATCTCCAGGAGGAACCGGTTCGCTGCGAAATGCCATCGCCAACTACACATGCCTGGGAGACAAGTTCTTGACCCACGATTGGCACTGGGGAACCTACAAGAACATCGGAATGGAAATCGGCAGAGGAGAAGAGACCTTCGACATGTTTGATGAAGAGGGAAATTTCAACCTGGCAGATTTCGAATACAAGGTGAAGAAGCTTCTCCGCATTCAAGACCGTCTTCTGATTATCATCAATACGCCGGCCAACAATCCGACGGGATATTCCCTATCCGACGAGGACTGGGATGGCGTAATCCGAGTGCTGAACGATACGGACCCGGCCAAGAAGGTGGCACTGGTGGTGGATGTGGCGTACATCGATTTTGCCGGTGATGAGAAGGAAGTTCGTTCCTTCCTGCCGAAGCTGGAGGAGCTGAATGGAAACGTTCTTCCAATGTTGGCCTACAGTGCATCCAAGACCTTCACTTTCTACGGATGCCGCTGTGCAGCCACCATCTGCATCGCAAAGAACGCTGAAGTTCGAGATGAGTTCGAGCGGGTGCTGGCATTCTCCGCAAGAGCCAGCTGGTCCAACAGCCCGAGAATGGCGCAGGAAGTCATTGCAAAGATCTACAGCGATCCGGAACTTCTGGCGAAGGTGGATCAGGAAAGAGCGGGATTCCGGAACATGCTTCTCTCTAGAGGACATGCTTTCGAAGAAGAGGCGGCCAAAGTGGGCCTTCAGATGGTTCCGTTCCGCGGCGGATTCTTCTGCTCCGTTCCATGTGAGGATCCGGATGCAATCAGCAAACGCCTGGAAGAGGTAGATGTGTTCGTGGTTCCTTTCACCAAGGGAGTTCGTGTATCCATCGCCTCCATTAGCGAGGAGAAATGCCGGAAGCTCCCGAAGATGATTAAGGAAGCGTTGGAGGCTTAGAATTGGAATCTTGAAACAGAATACTCGGTGGCCGGACAGACAAGCCGGTCACCGAGATTTGACGATTTGGGGGAAAAGTAGTATAATAGCAGTTGTAGTGCGGGTGTAGTTTAATGGCAAAACTCGAGCTTCCCAAGCTCGCATCGAGGGTTCGATTCCCTTCACCCGCTCCAGTATGTTTTTGGTAAATCGAATAAGAATAGCTCGGAATACGAAATAAGTCAGTTTGGCGTAGTCTACTTCCATAGGCTACGCTTTTTCGATTTTTGAGTAAGGAGGATTTGATATATGCCAACGAACAAGAAAGAGGGCATCGTCTTCGGATTGATTATGTCCTACACAATGACCACATGGATGGAACTGTTTAATTCTGCACACAACGGAGGGGGATTTGCCTCTCTGGCGGATGCACCCCTGGGAAGAACTGTGGTAGAAATACTATTTCTGGGATTGATTGTATTCGTTGTTTCCAACCTTTTCGGAAACAAAGCCGGTGCGGCTTTTGCAGCAAAGCATAGCCACCCGGGAACCGACAATCCCTACTTCTGCAAGCTCCTGCGTCAGGCGGGAACGGTTGCGGTAATGTGTCCGACCATGAGCTTCATCGCCACGATTCTGTTCCAGATTGTGTTTGCGGAGAACCCGATTTCCCCGCTGTCCATTCTGCCGGTGTTCTTAGACACCCTGGTTCGCAATTTCCCGATTGCGTTCTTCTGGAATATGTTTGTGGCAGCTCCGTTTACAGGATGGCTCTTCGGCAAAATCTTTGCCGAGAAGAAAGTGCGGGTGCCATCCAGTGCAGAGATGGACTAATAAAGGATGCAGCCATGCTTTCAAAGCATGAATAAGCATTCAATGCAAGTATTAGACATATCTTAAAGGCAAACCTATAATAAGTGTATCCGATAGCAAAGGCTATACGGGTACACTTTTTTTGATGAACAACATTTTACAGAATCAGAGAATAGAATAAGGAGGCGCACAATGAGTAAGAGACTGGTTGCGTATTTCAGCGCAAGCGGAACCACGAAAAAAGTGGCAGAGATGGTAGCGACAGCCGCAGAGGCAGATCTTCTGGAGATTGCACCAGAGGTCCCTTACACCAGTGAGGATTTGAACTGGATGAACAAGAAATCCAGAAGCAGTGTGGAGATGAACGACAAGACTTTCCGTCCGGCCATGAAGAAACAGGATGTGGACATGGCACAGTACGATGAGATTCTGGTGGGATTCCCAATCTGGTGGTATGTGGCACCGACTATCATCAACACATTCCTGGAGGCTCACGACTTTAGCGGAAAGAAGATTGTCCTGTTTGCCACATCTGGTGGCAGCGGTTTCGGTAATACGGTAAAAGAATTAAAGGGTTCGGCTCCGGATGCCGAGATTGTAGAGGGTAAACTTCTGAACCACGCATCGAAGAAGGCAGTGGAGAATTGGGTGGCATCCCTGTAATCACAGAAAAGCCCTATGGCACAAGATTAAGCGAGGATATTTAGCGAAATATAACGGAAATATATAGGAGGAAACAATGGCAAAAATCACACAGACTGCAGGAAGAAACGCACTGGGCCAGTTCGCACCGGACTTCGCTCATTTCAACGATGACGTACTCTTCGGGGAGAATTGGAACATCGCCGATATCGATGTGAAAACCCGCAGCATTATCACCGTGGTAGCATTGATGGCACAGGGAATCACCGATTCCTCTCTCAAGTTCCATCTCCAGAATGCGAAGGACCACGGTGTCACTCAGAAGGAAATTGCGGCCATCATCACTCACGTGGCATTCTATGCCGGATGGCCGAATGGCTGGGCCGTATTCAACCTGGCCAAAGAAGTATGGGAAGTGGGCGAAGATGACCTGCCTTATGAGGATCCGGAGATGAGAGCCCATGCCAAGTCTATGGTTTTTCCAATCGGCGCACCGAACGACGGATTTGCACAGTATTTCACAGGTCAGAGCTATCTGGCACCGGTTTCCACGGAACAGGTAGGCGTGTTCAACGTGACCTTCGAGCCGGGGTGCCGAAACAACTGGCACATTCACCACGGTAAGACCGGCGGTGGACAGATTCTGGTATGCGTTGCGGGAAGAGGCTACTATCAGGAAGAGGGCAAGGAAGCCATCGAAATGAAGCCGGGAGATTGCATCAACATTCCGGTTGGCGTAAAGCACTGGCACGGCGCCGCACCGGACAGCTGGTTCTCCCACCTGGCCATTGAGGTTCCGGGAGAGGAGACTTCCAATGAGTGGTGCGAGCCGGTAACCGATGAAGTGTACGGCAAATTGAAATAACAGAAAACTCCCCCATGGAGGTTCCGGACAGGGTTGCCTGACGGAACCTCTTTTTACATAGGTGGAATATGGATGCTGGACAAGGATTTGAATCCGAATTATACTGAAGACAGTAGCAGCGTTACGAGAAAGGAAATGGATATGGAACTTCGGGTACTCAAATATTTTCTGATGGTGGCGAAGGAGCAGAGCTTTACGAAGGCCGCAGCCCAGCTGCACATCACCCAGCCCACACTGTCCCGGCAGATTACGGCCCTGGAGGAGGAGCTTCATACGAAGCTGCTGAACCGTGCCGGCCACAGCATTACCCTGACGGAGGAGGGCCTTCTTCTGAAGCGGCGGGCGCTGGAAATCCTGGATTTGGAAGAGCGGATCATGGACGAGTTCAGCGACAAGGACGACCTGGTGGAGGGCACCATCAACGTTGGGTGCGGAGAGTTCGCCGCCGTGGAGATTCTGGCGGAAATCTGTCGGAGTTTCCGGGAGAAATATCCGAGAGTGCAGATTGCCATTCACACGGGAACTGCGGACGATACGCTGGAGATGATGAACAAGGGTCTGGTGGATATCGGCCTGTTCTTGGAACCGGTGGACACCAGCGACATGGAGTACATCCGGATTCGGGGGTGTGACCACTGGGTAGTGGGCCTTCGGCCGGAGGATCCCCTGGCGCAGCAGGAATACGTGACGAAGGAAGAACTTCTGGATCTGCCGCTGATTCTGCCGGAACGCCTCAGCGTGCAAAGCGAAATCGCCAACTGGTTCGGGAAGGACTTCGAACGGATTCATGTGGCTTTCACCAGCAACCTGGGGACCAATGCGGGGGTCATGGCCATGCACGGCCTGGGGTATCCCATCTCCATTGAATGGGCGCCAAGGTACTGGCGGGAAGACGCACTGGTGCAGCGGCGGCTCTATCCGGAGATTACCACTTCTACCGTCATCGCCTGGCGGCGAAATATCCCTTATTCCAAAGCGGTGAGCCGCTTCATCGAGGAAATCCAAAGCAGCGAGAAGAACTGGTGTTAGTGCACCGGAAAGGAGATTATCATGCATCCACTGACCGAATTAATCCATAGCGACATGAAGCCAGCTCTAGGCGTCACCGAGCCGGGGGCCATCGCCTTCGCCGTCTCCACCGCCGGCAGTTACCTTACTGGGGAGATTCAGGAGGTTTCCATCGCCCTGAACAGCGGCATGTACAAGAATGCCTTCACCTGCGGCATTCCGGGGAGCCCCCACTACGGGAACCTCTATGCGGCGGCTCTGGGAGCCGTGGCCGGAAAACCGGAACTGGGCCTCATGAGCCTCCAGGAGGTGACGGAAGCGGACAACCTTGCTGCAGAGAACCTGGTAAAAGAAAACCGCATCCACGCAGAGATGTCCGAGGTGTCCAGCCGGATTCACATCGTAGCCACTGTTCGAAAGGAAAGCGGCGCCGCCACGGTAACCATCTGGGACACCCATACGGGAATCACCTCCATTGAAGTGAACGGCGAGATGGTAAAAGAAACCTCCGCCGATAAGGTTTCCGGCAGGGTTGAAAGCGCCGATGCTTCCTTCGGCGAGGCCGCCGAGACATCAGAACCGCCGCTGATTCACCGGTATACCCTGGGGGAAATGCTGGATTACGTCCGGACCGTTCCGGCGGAAGAAATCGCTTTCATCCAGGAGGCCTTCGAAATGAACCTGGCACTGTTCCGGGAGGGTCTGGCGAATCCCCGGACTACCTATCTCCATTATTTGTGGAAGAAAAACGGAGAGCAGGAAATCTCAGAGGATGAGCTGGCTTCTGCCAGCCTTCTCTGTAATGGCGCTATCGAAGCCCGGGTAATCGGCCTGGATGCGCCGGCCATGAGCATCACCGGTTCTGGGGCCCACGGGATTATCGCCACGCTGCCCCTCTACGCCTCCGCAGAGGTGAGAGGGATTTCCGACGAAATGCGGAATCGAATGACGGCGCTGAGCTATCTGATTTGCATGTATATTAAGGAATATTCCGGAAGACTGTCGGCATTCTGCGGCTGTGCCATTGCGGCGGGAAGCGGAATGGCCGCGGCTCTGTGCTTTGGAAGAGGCGGGGGCGAGAAAGAAATCACCGCCTGTCTGTGGAACATGGCCTCCAGCATCACCGGAATGGTCTGCGACGGGGGCAACCACGGATGCACCATGAAAGGGGTGGTGGCCTGTGATGCCGCCTTCCGGGCTGCGGATCTGGCCATGAACGGAATCAGCATTGAACCGATTCACGGAATCAACGGAGCAACCGCAGAGGAAACCATGCGGAACATGGGACAGATTGCATCACCAGGAATGGTAGCCACTGAGAAGACCATCGTGGATATTATGCAGGAGAAATAGGAAGAGAAGAAAAGCAGAATCCCGGAACACCGACGTGTTCCGGGATTCTGCTTGTTAAAAGAAAGGTTGCTTTCGCATGGTTATGTCCCTCCGCGCCTCTACTGGAAGGCGCTTCGGCATTTATCAATTAGTATGAAAGGAGAAGTTTCTAACTAATCTGCTATTATATTAACAAGTTATTGAAAATAAGTCAACCAATTTTTTATAAATGGATATTGAAAATCCATAAGCGGAATTAATGAATCATAGATTTTTGAAATAGCTACACCGAATAATGGTGAAATCCCTGGAATGTTCACGCAAAAGTGCGTTCAAAATCGGTTAACCTTTACCGGTGAGTGTGCTATAATGACCCTAGTTATTGATTTCAAATCGAGGAGGCATATTATGAAAATTGTACTCATGGAACCCCTTGGAATTTCGGAAGAAACACTTTCGGAACTGTCGGAAGCGCTGACCGAAAAGGGACATACTTTTACCGCATATGATACGGTGACCACTGACGTAGACGAGCTGATTGCAAGAGCTGGGGATGCAGAGGTGCTGATTATCGCCAACCATCCGCTGCCGGGAGACGTCATTCGGGCCGATGAGAATCTGAAGCTAGTATCCGTGGCCTTCGTGGGAATCGACCACGTGGACGTGGAAGCCTGCAAGGAAAAGGGCGTAAAGATTTCCAACACCGGCGGCTACTGCGACGACGCGGTGGCAGAACTGGCAATCGGTCTGACACTGAACTGCCTGAGAAATATCACCGCCTGCGACGCATCGGTACAGGCCGGTGGCGGCAAAGCCGGACTGCAGGGACACGAGCTGGCAGGCAAGACCGTGGGAATCGTAGGAACTGGCGCCATCGGTTGCCGGACGGCAGAGATTTTCAAGGTGTTCGGATGCAACCTGATTGGTTACAGCAGAAGCGAGAGACCTCGGGCCAAGGAACTGGGCATCGAATACATGCCGCTTAAGGACGTCATGGCGAAAGCCGACATCGTCTCCGTTCACACACCGCTGACACCGGATACGAAGGGCCTGATTGGCGCAGAGGAAATCGGTGCCATGAAGGAAGGTGCTATTCTGGTGAACACCTCCAGAGGACCGGTCGTAGATACCGATGCTTTGGCCGCTGCCCTCAAGGAAGGCAGAATCAAAGCCGGCATCGACGTATTCGAGAAGGACCCCCCGCTGCCAGAAGATCATCCGCTACTGGGCGCACCGAACCTGGTATGCACACCGCACGTGGGCTTCGACACCAGAGAGTCCATCGACCGCCGTGCCATCATGGCCTTCGAGAACGTCACCGAATGGATGGATGGAAACCAGATTCGGGTAATGCTGTAAGATGTAGGCTACCGGCTGACAGAATAGTTGAATGATTTATTAATAGCAGAACGAACCGCCTCCGCTGGGAGAATCATGTGCATTCTTCTGGCGGAGGCGGTTTTGTGTTGCGATGGTGCGGTTATGGGAGAGTGTTCAGATGTGATTCACTATTTAGAAGTGTTAGAGCCATGATAGAGTGAAGAGTGCGTGCGCTGCCACTGAAAAGTTCACTATCAAATGGGAATATTGTTAGATAAGAGTGAATAAGTTGAGCTGAATGTGGGTCAGAACATGAAAAGTTCACTCTTTAATGGTCGCAATCGTCGATGATAGTGAATAAATTACGAGAGCTAGTAGTTATGTTGCGAAAAATTCACTCCTAAGCGAGGGCATTGGTAGATGAGAGTGAAAGGTTGTGGCCGCTACCGAGAAGTTCATTGTAAAAGCAGGAAATCGCCGAGGTCCAATGAACTTCCGAAACGATAAATACTGTGGTATCAATAAACAGAAGACAATCGGGAATATAAATAGAAAATATTAATGTGACAAATCTGTCACATATATTGACATACAATTTCCTAACATACATAATGAACTACGAAAGTTACAACATATAAAACCATAGGGCACCGTGATTAACAGTATTTCGAAAGCGATTTCCGAATACAGAATACAAATCTACACAGTGATGTGCAGTAGCGTGCTGTCCTTGTACGGAAGATACCGCATGTTCGATAAACCAAAGATTGTTTCAGGTAAAGAGTATACTGCAATGATGATAGGAAACGTGAATGTCATAGTGATGGTGTTGTCTATACTCATTGCTCATATTTATTTTCAAGATAATGGTAACTTTGCCCCTCTGGGAATTTTAATGTACGATTTTTCAAATTATCTGTTGACAACATTTTTCAAGTGCCGTGTTCCAGAGAAAAATAGATTTACGTTTCGATTGCGGTGCATATTCTGTGTAATAACGCTGATAAGTTTAATATATATGATAATAGTCGTGTTATTCGCAGACGGATATGTTATATGGATTCTTCCAGAGTTTATTATTTTCTTATTTTCGCTTGTGGTGCTATACAACGGCTACCAGGCAGAAAAGAACGCTAATAACCAAAAAGAAGCCCAAGCATAACAAGAGTGTGCGGACCCAAAGATCCGCACACTCCTTTTATATCTCTCCTATATCATCGCCGTTCCCAGCACCATCACCAGGAGCCCCAGGAATTTCGGAATCGTCAGCTTTCGCACGGGAATCCCCAGAAAGCCAGTGGCATCGATGACCACGCCCCCCGCGGTCTGCCCCAGAATGTTGAGGATGGCCGCCAGCCCAGTGCCCATCATGGACTGAAGAATCACGTTGCCGCCCACGATGGTCATAGAACAGAATCCGCCGGTCCACATCCACCATTTTCCCCGAATCTTCGGCAGCGAGTCATCAATCACCCCAGACCGCCCCCGCACCACGTACAGAATCAGCGTAATCAGGGAAATCCCGGATACCGCCACCAGCATGGAAATCACCGTAGCCCGGAAAGTGCTCCCCAGCACCACGCCCAGTCGGCCGTTCACCGCAATCTGCACAGAGCAGGCGATTCCAGCAATCAGATCCAGCATCCGGTAAAAAGACTTTCCGCCCCGTCCGGACTTTTCCGGCACACCTGCAATCGATTCCTCTGATGATTCTGTCTTCCCAGAATCGGAACGCTTGTCTCCCGTCCACACGGTCCCCAGAACCCCGGCGAAGACCAGAATCGCTCCGACAATCTTCCGAAGCGTCACCGGAATGACCGTGGAACCGAAGAGGCCGAAGTGATCGATGACCAGGCCCGAGATAATCTGCCCCAGCACCAGGAACACGATGGTTTCTACGCTTCCCAGGTGAGGCAGGCACAGAATGCTGAATATCACGATGGTGAATCCGCAGACGCCCCCTAGCCAGATCCACAGCGGTTCCTTCAGCGCGTTTCCGATGGGAATGTACAGGCTGTGCTGCAGAACCAGAAGCGTAATCAGCGAAAGGGACAGCGCTACCGCAAAGCACCCCATACTGGAGAGAAAGGGCGACCGAAGCCGACGCCGCAGCTCCGAATTGATGCTGGTCAGCATGGGCTGCGCGCATCCCACAATCATTCCGAGAATAAATCCGAACATACTTACTACCTATCTAAAGAAATCCTTTCATCTGGAATACAAGTGACTTCATTATAGAATTAAAAAACGGAGACTGCAAACAATTCTTTGCAGTCTCCGTTACAAATTCCATTCTGTTTCCGGCTAAAACCCGAAGTTTACCATCTCTCTACGTGAACTTTATCGCAAGGCATTTCTACCGCTTCATTGGCCTTCGGTGCTTCGTCGATGTGACCCATGACCAGAAGAGCCTCTACCTTCTGATTTGCAGGAGCACCCAGACGGCTGTTCACATACTCCTCTGCGGTAACGCCGTCCTCATTGGATGGACGAAGTCTCAGCTGAAGCCAGCAGCTTCCCAGACCCAGTTCCGATGCCATCAGATGCATCCATCCCATGGCCAGAGAGC
>JAUNEW010000006.1:0-4479 GCA_030525365.1 Eubacteriales bacterium | reverse complement strand
CTTCCCAGACCCAGTTCCGATGCCATCAGATGCATCCATCCCATGGCCAGAGAGCTATCCTCAATAAATGTATCCGTCGTATCGCTGTCCGAATATACGGCAATGGCAGCGGTGGCGGTCTTCAGCATTGCGGCGCCGCCCTTTCTGCAGTTCACCAGATCCCGAAGGGTTTTCTCATCCCGGATGGTGACGAAGGACCAAGGTCTCAGTCCCTTTCCGTTCGGAGCCAGCATGCCGGCCTGAAGAATCTTATTCAGTTCTTCGTCGGTAACCGGTTCGTTGTTGAATGCGCGCACGCTGCGGCGATTTTTCATCATTTCAATCAGACTCATAATATGTACTTCCTTTCCCATTAATATGTCAGAATATCTGATGCTTTATTGTATCACACGGATTGAAAACCGGTTGATGAATTTTCAAAAATACACGGACTCTTCACATTCCAATTCCTATTTCACAAAGTCCAACACCCAAAGCATTCCGCACAGTGTGTCCACACCGGAGGAGTGCCCGATGGAAAGAAATGTTTCTGCAGCCTTCACAATCTCATCGACTCCCTGATTTCTGCAGGACAGGAGTTGAATCACCGGTTCACTGTACTGGCCTCGGATAGCGGATTGCAGAAACTCTCCGCTGATGTCGTTGGTGTTTGCCAAATTTTTCTGGATGTGCCGGGATAATAATGCGGTAAAAGAAGATTCTTTTAGCGAGGTAGACTGGAGAAGTGCCAGTACGCCGCAGAGAAAATCATCTCCGCAGGGCGTGAGTCCCGTTCCCAGGCCCACGACACGAACCAGAGAAGCGGCAGCTTTCTTCGCATCGCCGCTTTCCAGGAAGGAACCGGTTTCTTGAATGTATTTCTTCGCCCCCTGGAGGATGAAGTCCCCTTTGAGACGCGGGTCGTCGTTCACGATGTAAGCGAAGCCGTTCTTTCCGGAGTTCGCAATCACCTGGTGGATTCCATCTCGGAAGTATTCACCGGAAGAAGTACTCTGCACCGCTTCAGACTGAACGGAAGCGGGATAGGATTCGACAGATTCTTTTAGCGAGAAAATAATAAGAGAATTCTTGTCGTGAATCTCAATGTGATTCGGATACATGAAGCAAGGGGCGTTCTGCGTGATGGGAAGGGCATCCATCTGCGCACCGTCCAGTGGCAGAATCAAGCTAATGGGTGACACGGCAGAACCCTGGCACTGGATGGCTAGCAGGGAATCTGGGAACTGTAGGTTCACCGTGTGCCGATACACCGAATGGACCATGCCTCGGTAGGGACCGGAGGCAGAATTCAGTTTCCGAAACCGTTCCATTACAGCATCTGATGTCTTCTGAATATCGATTGTGACAGGAGTATTCATAGAGATTCCTTTCCGATGTTATTTACAATATAATGATGGGAAAAATCATCCCCATTAATAGTACCATTGAGACGTATAAAAATCAAAAAATTGTAAAATTATAAAATAACTTAATGGAACAATGGAAGTGTATTTGAATTTTGGAATGGTTCTTTTCACAAAATTGTCACATTTCTATTGATTATTAAACGGAACTCATGTAAAATTATAGCGTAAGATATTAAAATTTGGTTGACCAAATTTTGAATATTTTTAAAAATTAAACCGTACTTTTTTATATAAGCATATATAAGGGGCGGAAGACGACAAACAGGTCTTGTAGGTATGACCTGAAGGAGGTTAACAATGTATGATCTTTTAATCAAAAACGGTTCGATTGTTACACCGGAACTGGAGCAGAAGGGCAACATCGCAATCAAAGATGGTAAGATTGCAGCTGTTCTCGCTGCTGGCGAGGAACCAGAGGCCGCAAAGGTAATCGATGCAGAGGGCAAGTACGTATTCCCAGGTGCCATCGATACTCATGCGCATCTCAACGATCCGGGGTATGAATGGAGAGAAGATTACGAGCACGGAACCGCAGCAGCAATCCTGGGTGGTTACACAACCGTAATCGACATGCCACTTCAGAACGAACCGGCACTGACTACACCGGAGCTGTTCGACAAGAAGGAAGCCAAGGTAAGTCCGAATGCATATTCCGACTACTGCTTCTGGGGTGGACTGGTACCGGACAACTTCGACCAGCTGGAAGCACTGGACGAGAAGGGCGTTGTAGCATTTAAGTCCTTCCTGGGACCGGTATCTCCGGACTATTCCAGCCTGACTTACGGACAGGCTTATGAAGCTATGAAGATTATCAAGGGCTTTGGCGGAATGGCTGGCTTCCACTGTGAAGACTACAGCATGATCAAAGAAGGCGAGAAGGCTATGAAGGAAGCCGGCAGACTGGATTGGCAGGGATTCCTGGATTCCAGAACAGTTGCTGCAGAAATGGTGGCAACCGAAGCCGTAATTTCCATGGCCGAAGAACTGGGATGCCGTGCACACATCTGTCACATCAGCCACCCAGCTGTTGCAGAGAAAGTGTTCGAAGCACAGATGGAAGGTTATCCAATTTCCGCAGAGACTTGCGGTCACTACCTGACATTCACCGATCAGGATACACTGGACAACGGTCCGCTGTTCAAGTGCGCTCCACCGCTGCGTAGCGCAGACGCAAGAGACGAAATGTGGGATTACGTGGAGAACGGTACTTTCGCCGGCCTGGCATCCGACCACTCTCCATGCTCTTATGACGAGAAGTTCAACGAAATCCTGGGCAACAAGATTGAGAACGTATTCGACGTATGGGGCGGAATCAGTGGAATCCAGAGCTGCGTACAGGCAATCTTCTCGGAAGGTGTCATCAAGAGAGGCATCGATCCTTGCGTACTGGCGAACGCTTGGGCAAAACTTCCGGCAGAAGCTTTCGGCCTCTACGGCAAGAAGGGTGACATCAAGCCGGGATTCGATGCGGACATCGTTATCATCGACCCGGAGAAGGAATGGGAGATTACTGCAGATTCTCTGCTGTATGTAAACCAGATTTCCGCATTTGTTGGCCTTAAGGGGCAGGGACTTCCGGTATGCACCATCCTGAGAGGAAATGTCATGGCGGAAGACGGCAAGGTAATCGGTACAAAGGGTACCGGCGAGCTGGTTAAGAGAATTCGCTAGTTTCTTTTACCGAAAAGAATTCAAGAATTAGAAACCTCTATATTAAGGAGATTATTAAAGAAATGAGTATTGTAGACAACAAAAATCTGAAACCGGAGCTGGTTGCAGACGTTAACGAAGACCTGCAGCCGACCAAAGAAAGAATCATGGGAAGCCTGTCCTACACCGCTTCCTTCCTGGGCGGATGCGTATCCATCGGAACATTCTCCATGGGTGCCAGCCTGATCGGTGTGCTGACCATTACACAGGCAATCATCGCCATGGCGATTGGCTGCCTGGTAATCGCTATCGCACTGGTACTGGTAGGTAACTGCGGTCACAAGTATGGTATTCCGTACATCATTCAGCTGAGATCCACCTTTGGTACAGCCGGTGTCAAAATCCCTGGCGTACTGAGAGGACTTCCGGCTATCGTATGGTTCGGATTCCAGTCCTGGGTCGGCGCCGGTGCCATCAACAGCTGCTTTAAGATTCTGTGGGGATTCGATAACCTGCCGGTAATCTTTGCGCTGTTCACCATTCTGCAGGTTGCCCTGGCAATCAAGGGATTCCACGGAATCAAATGGCTGGAGAACTTCTCCTGCGTATTCATCGTAGCCATCCTGGCTTACATGCTGTACATTGTTAAAACCAAGTTCGCTGTAGATATCAGTGCATCCTTCTCCGGAATCAAGGGAACATGGGGACTGCCTTTCTGGGCTGCAACCACTTCCTTCCTGGGAATCTACTCCACAATGATTATCAACGCTTCGGACTACTCCAGAAACCTGAAGGACGAAATCCACTCCGTTAAGACTGGAACCATCTATTCCGTAGCTATTCTGCCGGTTACCCTGTTCATGGGTCTGATTGGACTGCTGGTAACTGCTGCAACCGGTAACTCGGATCCAGTTGTAGTATTCTCCACCACAATGGGAAGCAAGTTCCTGACCGTTGTAACCCTGCTGTTCATCGCATTCGCACAGGTTACAACCAACGTACTGAACAACATCGTTCCACCGGCATACGTTCTGATGGAGTCCTTCAAGATGAAGTGGACTCACGCAACTATTCTGGTTGGTATCCTGTCCGTATGCGTAATGCCTTGGAAGCTGGTAACCGCAGACTCCGCAGCAGGACTGTCCCTGTTCACGAAGTTCTATTCCGCATTCCTGGGACCAATCTTCGCAGTAATGGTTGTGGATTACTACATCCTGAGAAAGAGTCAGCTGGACATCAACATGATGTACGACAAGGAAGGTCCGTTCAAGGGCATCAACTGGGCTGCTGTTATCGCTATCATCGTTGGTTCCCTGGCTTCCGTATTCGTAATGGATCTGTCCTGGTATGTCAGCCTGATTCCGACCGGTATCGTATACTACATTCTGATGAAGGTGATGAAGAGCTCTGCTCCGTTCCGTGC
>JAUNEW010000048.1:6180-9125 GCA_030525365.1 Eubacteriales bacterium | reverse complement strand
AGCCACCAGGCCAGGCCTTTCCAGACGCCTTACACCTTTTCGGTGGCTCAGATTCTGGGATTTCCACGTTTCTGAGCCACCGAATCGGACCTTAACAGACGCCTTACACCATTTCGGTGGCTCAGATTCTGGGATTTTCACGTTTCTGAGCCACCGCGCCGGGCCTTAGCAAGCGCCTTACACCTTTTCGGTGGCTCAGATTCCGAGGTTTTCACGTTTCTGAGCCACCGGACCAGGCCATAACAGGCGCCCTGCGCCTTTTCGGTGGCTCAGATTCTGGGGTTTTCGCATTCCTGAGCCACCGCACCAGGCCTTAACAAGCGCCCTGCGCCTTTTCGGTGGCTCAGATTCTGGGGTTTTCGCTTTTCTGAGCCACCGCACCAAGCCTTAACCGGCACCCCACAGTTTAGCGAGCCCAGCGCGGCTGGACACTCGCCTTTGATCTGGCGTGACCCGAGATTAGCCGGCCGCACCCAGCTCCCACAACGTCGAAAACATCGAGACTTTCTTCCCATCCGGATATTTTCTCATCCAGACATCTTCCCATCTAGACGTTTTTTCCGATCCAGACACCCTTGCATCCGGATTTCCTCTTATTCAGTTTCCTCTCTGGAATCTTACTTCTTCAATGCGAACTTCTTCCGGAGTCCGGTGATTCCTGCCAGCATTGCGGCAGAGATTCCCATGAGTCCCAGGAAGAATCCAGTGTTTTCATCATCGCCGGTCTGCGGCGTATGGCTAGAAACCTGGCTGCCACTTCCGGAATTTCCCACACTATTTCCACCATTGCTGCCATTCGCATGTCCGCCATTTCCATGGGTTCCGTTGTCGTCCTTTCCTGGCTTGGATGGATTATCGGACTTAGGCGTATAGACGTTGTGGAATTCCACAGCCGTTTCACCTGCGTTCCATGTAACGCTCAGCGGCTTTCCATCGTAGCTGTCGGTAACCACAGCGGTTACGTGATGTACGGTTTCATCGTAGGTTACGCGGTCTAGATCGCCACTCACTTCTTCGATGGTGTAGTTGTAGGTTCCTGCTTCAGTAAATTTCTGTGCCTGGAACTGAATGATTCCGTCTGCTTTATTTGTAGCTGTGGCCACTTCTTTGCCGTCCGCATCCTTCATCACGAAGTGGAACTCGCCCTCTTTGAGGTCGCGGCCTTTCAGTATCTTCTTCACCTTGAGGGAGTCGCTTACCGAACTTTCTGCGGATACCGGCTTGTAATTGTTGGTAAAAGCAAACAGCGGTGCCGCACCCGATTCCGTCTCTGCTTTGATGTGACCCTTTCCATCATCCGTCACCTTCACTTTGACAGTCTTTGTTTCGGAATCATTTGTTACCCCAGGTTGAGTTCCGGATTCGGTAATCTTGTAGGTGAAGGTCTTGCTGTCTGCATCCTCCAGGTCATCCTTGGTGAACGTGATGTTTCCAAAAGATACGCTTCCAGAGGTAGTATTCTTCACTTCTGTCTGTTTCGGCATCGGTGCGTTCGCATCGTCGCTGCTGATGAGGAAGGTGAATTCCCCATCGGACAGCGGTCTTCCGTTCAGTACCTTGTGTCCGTCCATGGATACCACTGCGGTATCGGTCACGTAGCGGTTCTGGAACTTCAGATTCTTTCCATCTTCTGACGATGCGGTCAATTTGCCGGTTCCATCGTCTTTCAGCACTACCCGGAAGGTCTGTGCCTCGGAGTTCTTCTGAAGTGCATCGTTTCCGGTATCTTTTTCCGTTACCAGGTAATCGATGTAGTATTCCGCACCGTTATCGGTCTCCGCTTCGTCTGCATATCCCTTCTGAATCAAGGTCTTAAGTTCCGAAGTGCTGTAGCTCAGGGTGCCGAAATCGATTGCTGCATCCTTGCCGCTTTTCGTCGTTCCGGTCGCCACCGGTTCTCCGTTCGAATCCTGTAGATAGCGAACTTCAAAGGTGAACTGACCGTCCTTAATATTCAGCTTGTTTCCCTTCGCACTTAATAGCGTCTTGGTTCCAGCCGGTGTGAAGTTTCCTTCGGCCTTGTAGCGGTTCTTGAATGCCGGTACATTTTCTTGTACCGCCTTGAGCGTGTCATTTTCGGAAGTGACTTTGACCTTCAAGGTTTTCGCTTCGGTATCATAGGTCATTCCGGCTTTGCCGCCATCTTTCTCCTGGACCTGGAACGTGTATTCCCCTTCTTCGGCAAATTCTACGCTTCCGAAGGATACAGTGGCGGTCTCGCCTTTGTGCATGCCCTCGACCGAAGCCGTATCGTCGGCAATCTTAATGTCGCCCTTCTCAATGGCTGTCTTCGTCTGGTCATCTGCTGGTTTCATCGTGAAGCTGAACTTCTCACCCTGCAGCATGCTCCTTCCGGTAAGCTGCTTCTGTACCGTGATTGCGGCGTCTCCCTCCAGCTTTACCGTGCTTCTGGTGTACTGATTGGAGAATACCAGACTCTCGGCGGATCCATCCGTCGACTCAATTGCCGCTTCTGCTTTCAGCGTTCCATCCTGATCCTTCACCACATAAGTCAACTGATAAGTGGTTGTATCGTAGGTATAGCGTGGGTTCTGTCCCGTCAGCTCTACCACCTGGTAGCGGTACGTGCCCGCCTTCTCGAAGGTGATTGGTCCGAAGTATCCGGTGCCTTCGCCTTCTATATCGATGGTCTTTGCGCCATCCTCAGATCCTTCTGGCATCGGTGGCATCGTGTCTGCGTCGCTATTCACGCTAACGCCACTCAGTGCGAATCGGAACGTGTCGGCGGTCTTCGGCGTGTCGCCGGTAATTTCTTTTACCACATCCGGGTTCACCGAAACCGGTGTCGCGGTGTACACATTGTGGAAGGAAATCGACTTGACGCCGCAGTTCCATTCCACATGCAACTTGCCCTGGAAGTCGTCGGTAACCGATGCGGTCACGTTGTACACCGTATCGTCGTAGGTTACGTGGCTGGAATCGCC
>JAUNEW010000048.1:0-6080 GCA_030525365.1 Eubacteriales bacterium | reverse complement strand
GAACTTGAACTGGTTCTCTCCAACGCTCAGCTTGTTGCCCTTCGGACTTAACAGGGTCTTGGTTCCCTCCGGTGTGAAGGATCCGCTGGCCTTGTACACGTTCTGGATGGTCGGAACACTTTCCTGAGTGGCCTTCAGAACTCCATCTTCGTCGGTGACTTTCACCTTGAAGGTCTTCGCTTCGGTGTCGTAGGTCATTCCCGGTTTTCCACCGTCTGTTTCCTTCACCTGGAAAGTGTACTCGCCTGCTTCCGAGAATTCCACTCTTCCGAAGGATACAGTGGCGGTTTCGCCGTCCTTAAGACCGGAGGCAGAAGCCTTTGTCTCCGCCAGATTGATGTCGCCATCCTTTACCGCTTCCTTGGTGGCCTCATCGGCTACGCTCAGGGTAAAATCAAACTTCTCCCCATCTAACATGTTCCGTCCAGTCAGAGTCTTGCGAAGGGTAATGGCCGTATCCCCTTCCAGTGCGGTCGGTGTGAAGCTGTGGGTCATGGTTGCGCTGGTGGTGCTGTCTGCATCTGCAACGCGAAGCTGTCCGTTCTCATCTACTACATGAACTTTCAGCGTCTTCACTTCGTTATCGTAAATCCATCCGCCGTGGGTGGCCTTGGTCAGTGTCTTCACGTGGAAGGTATAGGTTCCCTCCTTCGTGAATTCAATGGAATCGAAGTTCTTATCTTCGGACTGATTCTTCTGAATTCCATCCGAGGTGGTCACGGTATTGTTCTCCGGCATCTTTACCGCATCTCCGTAATCCTCTGCAGGCGTCAGCTCGTACTTGAAAGCTTCCACTGCGTTCTTGCCGGTTACCACTGTGGTAACGCGGGTCTTTTCTTTTACACTCTCCGGCTGGTACTTGTTGGTGATAATGTAGTTTCCATCATCATCCTTGGAGGTGGATACCTGGTAGTACGCTGCCGGGTCCTGCTCCTTCACGGTGTAGGTAATCTTCTTGCCGTCTTTGTAGACCGGCTTGTTGTCGAAGCTGAACTTCCAGTTCTTGTCCGCCGTTGTGGTGGTTTCGTCCACCTTCTCGCCGTCTGCTAGGAGGGAGACGGTGATGCTGTCCGGACGCAGGTTCTTTTTGCCAGAATCGCTCCACGCCTTGGTTCCCTCGATGGTGGTGGTTTCCGGCTTGTGGGTCAGGGTGATGACGAAGCCGTTCACCATATCTCCGGTGATTTCCGCGGTGTATCCTTCCGGTGCGGTGAAGCATTTGTCCGTAATCGCGTAGGAAACCTCGTGGTTGTCCTTGTACTTGTTCAGTTCTGCGAATTTCGCGGACCAGCTGTTGTCGGAGTTGAGCTCCAGGCTGTTGCCGCTCTGCTCGCCGTCTGCATCTTCAATCTTCAGATCCATGTAATCTGGGCGGATGCCGTCCTGGTTGTTCTTGTCATTCCACAGAATCTTGGCATTGACGCTGAGTACCAGTTCTTCCGGCTTTTCGTTCTCGTTGTGAACCACCAGAAGGGCATGCTTTGCGTAGTGGTGCTTTCCGTTGTCGTCGGTCCAGCTTGCCGGATCATTGTACTCACCGGAATCTGCCTCTCTGTACTTGCACTTATCGTAGGTGACGATGTAGTCTCCAAAACCGTCGGTGTTGGTACCCGGGTCGTAGGAAACATCGCCAATCTTGGTTTCTCTCAGTGTGTAGTTGGCTACGCTGCCATCTGCATACAGCGGCAGGTTCTTCCAGGTGTACGTCCAGCCATTGGCCTTGTTCAAGGTCTGGGTATATTCGCTGCCGTTCATCTTGGAACCGTTGCACCAGAGCTCGACCTGTACGGAGGAAGCTTTGACGTCGTGCATGTCGGCTTTGGCCGTTACGCTGGTCAGCTCCTCGGCTTTGTTGGAGATGGAGATTACAGAGGAGCTTGGGCTGGTAACTACATCGGAATCCGAATTTGTGACCTTGTTGCCCGCATCATCGCATGGATAGGATTCCGCGATGTGGCCGTCTTCATCCACCTGAATTCGGAACTGCGGCTGGGCTTTGTAGCCTTCCACGTTCTTCTCCTTGAGGATGTATGCTCCTGGCTTCAGCTTGATGTGAATCAGGCCGGTTTCGTCGGTCTCCAGGGTGTTGTCTTCCACTCTCTGGGTAAAGCCGTACTCGCTGTCGTCTTCTTCGTAATTGTAAGCGTTAGCCTTCGGATTCTTCCATACCTCGAAGGTATCCGGCTCATCCAAGCTGGAAATCTGGAACTTCACGTTCTCCATTCCGTTGATGGTGAAGTCGTCAATCTTGTCGATGGTGATGTAATGGGCTTTCACGTACATGTTCCGGAAACTTACCGTCTGGTAAGCGGTGGATGGAACATCGTCCGGATATGCTTTTGCCGTTACTTCCACGCCATCATCCGAGTATTTCTGCCACTCCAAATCTTGCCGGGCCACGTCTTTTCCTGTGGATTCGGTATCCGTATTCGTCTCTGTGTTACGAACCGTGTAGGTGTAGGAGGAGTTGTTGAAGTCCTCCAGCTCGTAGTTCTTCTCTTTGAGATTGTAGGTCTGGTAATCCCTTGCCTTGAGCACCCATGTGTAGGTGTTGGTCTTCTCATTGTAGGAATCGTAACCGGTCTCACCGCTTCCTGCATCGGACTTCGGCTTGATTACCAACTTGTAGTCCTCCGTATCTGGATTGTTGGCTGTCGGCTTGTCCTTGTGGGTGACGGCAATGCTGAACTTGTCCTTCAGCTCGCTGATGGCCTTCTTGGCACTTCCCGTAAAGGTCTTGGTTACCACCAGCTTACCTTCCTTCGCCACCAGAATTCCATCTACATGCCATCCGTCGCTGTGCACGAACTTGAAGGAATACCAGCGCACTTTGAAGTTATCCGTGGTCAGCTGATCCTTCGTCACCACTCGGTCTCCCACCTTAATCGGGTTACTTGCACTATAGTTGGAACGGATATTCTCCAGCACCTGCTCGTCCGATGGGAAGGAGCCGAAGGTGATGCCCTGGTACGGGGTCTTCACCATGCTTCGCAGGGCGGTATCCGTCTCGTAGGCGCCGGACTCCTCGGTGGCCGGTGCCAGAATACCCAGGTCCCCGTTCTTGTCCAGCGTTAAGTCGTTGTCCTCGTCCACACTGGCGGTGTACAGGGATTTGGTGAAATCCTGCTCCGGCGCTGCGGAGAAGCCGTTGGACAGGTTGTCCGCGATTTCGCAGTACCGGTTCACGTAGAAGTTGCAGCTGGCAATTCTTCCGTTGGTATTCAGTCCTGTCCAGGTGGCTTTCAGGGTAATCTCGCCGTTAACCTCATAGGACTTGAGTTCCTTGACGCTGAGGGTGTCCCCGGCATTGTACTTCAGCGCGGTATCCCCCAAAGTCCAACCGTTAAACTTATACCAATACTTCTTATTTTTCGAAGAACTCGGTACAGAAACCCGCACCCGCTTGGAATCCACGTTCAGAAGCTTATAACTCTGCTCGTTTCGGCTGATTGTGGTGGTAAAAGTACCTTCTCCCTGCACCTGACCTTCGTAATCCGGCTTCTGGATACCGGCAGTAACCTGGTTCAGTTTCTCCAGGTTGTTCTCTACAGTAGCTGCATCGTAGACAATCTTAATCTTATTGTTCTTCGGGTTGACCGGTTCAATCTTGATGCCGTACTGGAGGTTTTTAAAAGTATATGTTACCTTGTTGCCATCTTCCGAAGTTGTAGTGGTTGTAGGCTCAATCTCCTTCATGGTCTTCCGGTCCAGACATTTCCACTTGTATCCGTCCTTGGTCGGAAGGGTAAAGCTGTAATCCTCTCCGGCACGGACGTAATAGTAATCCTTCAGGTCCGTCAGCTTATCCGGATCGGAAATGGTGACGGAGCAGAACATGTTTTCCTTGAGAAGGGTCTTGTCGCTGAGTTCCTTACTGTTCGTAAAGTAGCTCAAATGCCCCTCCGTGTTAGCCGGAAGATAATAGACGAACATTTTGTCCTTTTCTGCTAGCAGGACTTTCCAGTTTCCATCACTGTCCTTGCTGGGTGCCTGATCCGCCCATACATGATCCGGATCATTTGCAGCGGTGTGGGGGAAGATTCGATGCCCGTTGAACTCGGAAGCCTTAAAGCCAAAGTCTCCGTAGATTTTCTCCAGCTCTTCCGGCGTGGTGTAGTAGCGCTTTCCTTGCTTTCCCACTACATTATTCCGGATGGCAATGCGCTGCCAGGTACCGTCTAAGGCCACGTAATATTCCACGCCTTCGGCATAGCTAATCATGGAATCGTTGCCCTCGTCGGCATCGTCCGCAAATGCCGTGATGTCCGAAAGCATCAGCACTGCACTCAGCAGAAACAATAGGCCGACAAAACGACCCATTCGCCCTCTTCTGCGTCTCCTTTTCATTCTCTCTTGTCCTTCATTCAGCATTACGATGTTGCCTCCTTTGTATTATCGTAATCATAAAAATTCGTTATATATATTTTTAAAATTTTTGAAAATAACAGGTAAAATTTTTTATGATAATTCAGTTTAATTCTACTAAATTAATCTACTATTGTAAAGGGAATCTCTTCATGTTTCATACTAATTTCGTAAGATTTTTTCGTTGTATTGCATAAAAATAGAGCACTCCGAATAGTCATGCATGACCCGTTTCGAAATGCTCTACTATCAAGTTCCAATCTCTAATTAAATAGGTATACGCTAGATGACAAAAGCATGAATACCACCATGATAACACCTAGTATCAGCGCCATCACACGGCTGACTTTCGTGATTTTTCCCCGATCCGTGGCGAATCCGGTAGGGCCAGCTTTCTCCGTCTTCTTTGTCGTCTTCTTGTTACTTTTCTTGTTCGAAGCCATTTCGACCTCCTTTCTATTGCACATCAATGATTATACAACTTTCTTCTGTTAATTTGAATTTTTTTCTCATCTTATCGGCATTATAGACCATTTTGAAGACAAGTTCCACTCGTATTACAATTAATCCAGGTTATTTGACGGTCGGAGGCTCCGTCTCTCGCACCCACGTAGGGAAGCGGACCTTCGCGCAAATGATTCTGAATGATCATTTGCGCGAAGGTCCGTTTTCTTCTTTTACCAGAAAAGTCCCTTCTTCTTGTATTCCTCGCTCTGCATATCCAGTAGCTTATAGCCAATCTCCGCCAGCTTGTGCTGAAGCTCCATTCGCGGAATATCCTTCTCCGCGATAATGGTGCACTCCCCGGTGCTGTGGGAGGATTTCACTTTTTTAACCTTGTAGTTCTTACGGATTAACTCATTCATGTGGGACTCGCACATTCCGCACTGCATCCCGTCGACCTTTAACGTAATCTTACGCATGGTGTTGCCTCCTTTTACCCTTCATAAAGAAGAATCCCCAGCAATGGTTGCTGGGGATTCGGATTGCGGATTATTTATGGCAGTGTCCACCTTGTCCGTGGGAACACATGGAGCAGGACGAACAGTCGAAACCGCATGATTTGTGGCCGGCTTTCCGTTCTTTCCACAGGTAGCGAAGGATGAACGCGGCTACTGCCAGAATCACCAGGCAAATAATAATGTCGATTCCTTTCATTGTATACCTCCTTCTCCGGCTATCGGAAGAATCCGAT
This sequence comes from Eubacteriales bacterium, assembly GCA_030525365.1. GTDB lineage: Bacteria > Bacillota > Clostridia > Peptostreptococcales > Anaerovoracaceae > Mogibacterium_A. The sequence goes on along the minus strand of JAUNEW010000048.1, from coordinate 520 downwards.
TACGATTCGGATGGCTACCACCATCAGAATTGCGATGCCGGCAAGTACAATTACGTCTGTGCTGTTAATTGCCATATCTCTTTCCTTAACTATTTCTATCTTATCCGATATTCTTCTCAAGTTCCAGCTTTTTCTTCTTGTTCGGATCCGGACGGAACAGCAGGTACAGAACTGCAACCAGTACGATGAGTGCTGCGATTGTTCCGATTCCGAAGGACACCTCGCCCAGAATCAGGCCGCCCAGCTGGTATACGATAAGTGCTACGCAGTAAGCGGATACGTTCTGGAACAGGATTGCGAACCAGAAGAACTTACGGTTGTTCAGCTCTTTTGCGGTGGTAGACAGGGCTGCCAGGCAAGGGGAGTCGAACAGGTTAAATACCATGAAGGAGAATGCTGCCAACATGGATGGGAAGAATGCGGCGAACTGTGCATGGAATGCTGCAGTGTAGCCTTCGATTTCTCCCAGTCCGGACAGAACGCCCATGGTGGATACGATACCTTCTTTTGCCACGAATCC
>JAUNEW010000169.1 GCA_030525365.1 Eubacteriales bacterium | reverse complement strand
AGTCGATAATCTTGTTGCGGAGAACGAACTCCGTGGCACCGGAACTAATCAGGTCTGCAGTGCCTTTCTTGTTCACTTTGGAGTAGCTTCGATCGTAGAACTGATGTAGCTTATCCGCGTTGGACGGTTCTAGATGATGGATGCCGTTCAACCGAGAAGCGTAAATCTCGGCCTCAGCACTCTTCTCCAGAATACGAGCTCCAGCAATGGCTTCTTCGATATCTTCTCCGATGGCAATGATACCAGATCCCTTGATAAAACATCCTCGGCGATTCTTTAGCGCCCGAAGGAGAGTTTTCGCATCTCCGTTCTCACATACCGTCACGTCTGGGCCAATAATCTGTGCCAAATCGTCCAAGGCAGGGTACATTACCGAGTTGTTTCTCGAGAAAAGTACCGATGCCTCTGTGCAGATGAAAACAATGGCGTTGATATCCTCTCGGGATGAAAACATGCGGCCGATATCCCCCGTATTGATATCGAACAATTCAAAGTCCTTATCCGTTAGTTTCGAAAGGCGAAGATTCTCCTTGGTGGAGATGTAAGTCTCATCATCCAAGCGGAGAACCAGCTGTCCATAAGCAGTAAAATACCGTTCGCGAAATGCATTAGAGCGATTCAGGAGCGTTTCTTTTGCTGTGTTAATATCCATGTTGTTATGTCTTTCCCCTTGTTCTATTAAAGATATCCTATTATAGCATTAAAACGGATAGGAAATATGATGGTTATTCGAAAACAATCCGCTTTGCCACGGAATCCCAGGACGCTGCAGATGTATCCGGTGAAACAGTAGGGGCTCCACCGGAAGTTGTCAGGGAATTCTGAAGAGCTTCTTTTAGCCTGGAAATATAGTCCGCTAGAGCCGCCGGATCCGGCTCATCGGCGGAAATTAGTTCTGGCATGGTGACAAACTCCGTATTGCAATCGGGAATTTCCGAAGTAAGCCATTCCTTCACGCCGGGAAGGTCGTTGCAGATGGTCTGAAGGCCGCAGGCCATGGCTTCCATCAACACCAGTGGAAGCCCTTCGAAATAAGAAGGGAGTACGAAGGTGTTGCAGCGGCGATAGAGTTCTGCCAACCGGTCTTGGGTTAAGAGCCCGTGGTAGTATATCGGGAAAGGCGCAGATGCAAGCAATCCCGGAATGAGTTCCTTTTCCGAGGAGCCTGTCAGAATCCGACGTAGCTTGAAATCACTGCAGCCACCGGCAAGGTGTAACTCGAAGTCGGAATGGCCTTCCTGTGAAATACATTCCAGCGCTTTAAGGAGTTCTGGAATCCCTTTCTCCCGGCAGATTTTGCCAGCGTAGATGAAACGGAAGGGATGGTTCGAATCCGAGTGTGCCGCTTGATGGAAAATTTGGTCATTGTAACCGGTGCCAATCACGGAAACTTTGCGGCTGGGAATGCCATAGATATCCATAATGGTCTTTTTCTGCTGTTGGTGCAGTGCAAAAACTTGGTCCAACTTCTGTATTTCTGGAATAATTCGTTCGGAATCCAAGGGGCTGGTTCCATAGCCGGCCGAACGGGTCATCAGGTTGTGCAACTGGCGAAGATCCGAACCGTGGCAGAGACCGTATATTCTCTGGGTTGGAAAGTTCTTGCGGAGGACTGCGGTCAGGAGAAACAGGTGATGGCATAGGATGATATCCGGATGAAGAGCATCAATGGCTTCCTGTACCCGCTGAATGAACTGTTCCTCCAAGTCTTCAATATTCCGAACTGTAAGCTGGGAATAGAGGGAAGAAGGGTAGGGCATGTTGTCGGACATTCCCGGAATGGGAAATGGAAGCTCCCCCTCTCTCGGAACCGATTCCGGTGCGGAATAGTACACAGGGTAGAAGTCTACTCCTTCCGGAAAATCCGCTGCATCCGTATGGTATATTCCGGCAACCACGGCTTGGCGATGTCCCTGCCTGTGAAAAGCGCGAACCACTTCTGTTAGATAGGTTCCGCTGCCGGTGGAGTGAGGTTTCTGGGTGGTGACGCTCAGAATGTTCATATTTATAT
>JAUNEW010000047.1 GCA_030525365.1 Eubacteriales bacterium | reverse complement strand
CACTAATCACTAACCCCTGAATTCATCTTCCGATAATACAGCGCATTAATCAGAATTCCGAAGATAGTGGCCACCGGTGCCGCCAATCCGATTTTCGTCAGGCTGGCGTCGGGCTGAATGCTCATGTAATAAGCCAGTGGAAGTCTTACAAGCAAGGTCTGCATCAGGCCCTGCACCATGACCCACACCGTCTTGTCGTGACCGTTAAAGTATCCAATCATACTGAACAGCACCGCGGTAACGATGGTCTCCAGAGCGAATCCTCGAAGATAGTCGAATCCATTCTGTACCACAACGGCATCCTTGGTGAAAATTCCGGTGAGAAGATTCCCTTTGAACATGACAAAGGCGAATACGAACACCCCGATGCAAAGTCCCACGCCCATACCAGTGAACATGGTTTTCTTCGCCCGCTTCTCGTTCCCCGCTCCTACGTTCTGGGAGACGAAAGAGGCCATGGACTGCATCAGCGAACTCGGAATCAACATGGCGAAGTTGACAATCTTGCAGGCCACGCCATATCCGGAGGAAGCGTTCAGACCGAGACAGTTCACGAAGGCACAGAGTGCCAGGAAGGATCCCTGGGTCAAGCACTCCTGAAGTGCCAGGGGAAGACCGATGCGAAGAGCGCGGAAACAGTGGGGATTAAGGTGGAAGTCTTTCCGAGTAATCCGAATATCATCCTGCCGGCGGAACAGCAGCACCAGCGCAAACATCACGCTGACTGCCTGTGCCACCACAGTGGCAATCGCAGCTCCCGCCGCATCCATGTGAAGACCTGCCACCAGAATTAAATCTCCCGCGATGTTCACCACGCAGGCCACCGCCACGAACATCAGCGGCGACTTGCTATCACCTAGCCCTCGGAAAATCGCTGCCAGCAGGTTATAGGATACGATAAAGAAAATTCCGCCACCGCAGATTCTGACGTACGTAGCCGTCAGCGTCACCGCTTCCTTAGGCGCCTGCATGAGAATCGCAATGGGCCGCGCACAGGTCACCATCAGCACGAACAACAGGGCCGATATGATGGCGTATGCCACTACGGAACCGCCAATCAGGGGTCCAATTCCCTCTTTGCGCTTCTCCCCGATATACCTTGCAATCAGCACCGTAATTCCCATGGCGAACTGGGTGATGACGAAGGTCACCAGATTCAGCACCTGACTTCCCGTGGAAACCGCGGACAACCCCTCCGTGCTTCCGAACCGGCCCACCACCAGCAAATCCACCGCACCATAGGCCGCCTGCAGCACCAGCGCCCCTAGAATTGGCATCATAAAAGGAATCAGCTTCCCCAGTATACTTCCCTGGGTAAAATCTGCTTTCGAGTTACTCAATTGTCACATCTCCTCTCTGCATCACTTCGTAGAATTTCTCAATCGTCCGAATCATTCCATCCGCTTCCTCCTCCGTAATATTCGTCAAATATTTCGAAAGGCGGCTATAGTAATTCTTATCGTATTTCTCCGAAAGGGTCTCCCCCTTCTCCGTAATACTCACATAGGTGATTCTCCCGTCCTCTTCCGAAGCGCGCTTCGTGAGATAACCTTTTTCCACCATTTCCTTTACGGTCCTTGTCACACCCGGTCTTGGAAGCTTCAACCGATTACTGATATCCGAAACCTTCACTTCCTCTTTTTCTCTCTGCACCTGATGAATCACATCCATGTACTGAATATACGCAGGCTTCACCCCCTCCGGAAGTTCCGGCAATAGTTCCCGGATTCTTTTGGCCAGATAACAGGCATCCAGCATTCTCTTGATGGTCTCGCTTTTCATTTGCTAAAAAAACACCCTTTCTTTCCCACATTTCCGGAGTAGTCAAAAGATACGTCCTTCGATTAATTACCTTAGTTAATTACCGGAGGTAATTATATAGCATTCAATGAATTTGTGCAAGTGGATAATTGGCAAAGTCGGTAAATTTGATGTTGAATATATGGTTTAATTTTACAGCAACTCGTGATATACTACGCACATAGCAGAAAGGAGATGATATGTATGCCTAATATTAAACCGATTTCTGACTTACGGAATTACAGCGACGTGCTTCGTGATGTTTCCGTCGGTGCACCTGTATTTCTAACAAAGAATGGTCGAGGACGATATACTATTATGGATATGAGAGATTTCGAAAAAATGCAGGCAACGCTTCAACTATTAAATGAACTTGCCCATGGGAAGGAATCTGGCGAACGCAATGGATGGGCTACCTTAGACGAAGTTGAAAAGGCTTTGGGAATTGACCATGAATAAAATTCATTTATCTGAAGAAGCAAGCAAAGACCTTCTTGAAATTAGAACATATATCGAAGAGGATTTACTCAATCCTTCCGCAGCATTATCGACAATTCGTAAAATTACAAATGACTTACGACTGCTAGAAACATTTTCTGAAATCGGTCCATCGCTTTCATCAATCATCGACCTCCAAAGTGATTACCGATTTATTCTAAGTGGACAATATATCTGCTTTTATCGGATATACGGTTGCAACATATATGTAGACCGAATTTTGAGCACTCGCAGAGATTACCTGCGAGTACTTCTGGATGATTTTAATATTAAATAGACCTTGTCAATATTTTCATCATAATTTCACCTCTTAGTGTCACAAAACGATACTAAGAGGTGAAATTCAAACATTGTTTTATTTCCACTATTTCTCCATCATTCTTCTCGACCGGCGCACATACAAGTAGAGAGCCAACAGCAGGGAAAGCACATCCGCCACAGGCTGAGCCCAGATTAAGCCAGTCTCCTGGAAAAGATTTCCCAAGATGAACATGGCCGGAATGTAGATGATTCCCTGTCTCGATACATTGACAATCAAGGATTCCGTTCCCGCTCCGGCTGCTTGCAACGCATTTATAAGCACATAGAACACGCCGAAGAGGAAGCTGGTGCAGAGAAGAATCCGAGAGAAGGATACGCCGTAGGCAAAGGCAGCCTTATCCGTAAGGAAGGCATTGACAATGGGCAAAATTCCCACATAGCACAGAATTGTCAATGCAGTACTCAGTAGAAGGGCAAAAATCAGCGAGAATCTGAGTGCCTTCCGATACCTTTCCCATTTCTTAGCTCCCACGCAGTATCCAAGAAGGGGCTGAATTCCCTGCCCCAATCCAATGCACACCATTCCAGTAATCATGGTAACTTTCATGGCCACGCCCACACCGGCCACGGCCATATCGCCGTACTGAGCCATCTGGGTGTTCATCAGAATATTAGAAACGCTCATAAGAAGAGAACCCAATGCCGCCGGAATTCCGATAGACAGTACGCCGGTTGCCACCTGTTCCCCCAAGGTCACGTCCCGGAAACGAGTGCTGAGGGCGGATTCTCCTTTTAGAAAATACAGCAGATAGTACATCGCTCCACACACATTTCCGATTACCGTGGCGATTGCAGCACCTGTAATGTTCCATCCCAGCAGCAGAATCATAATCGGATCCAGGATTACGTTCAGCAGATTTCCGATGAGCTGGCCCATCATGGCTTTACTGGACTGCCCCTCCGCTCGGATAACGTTAGAATAGCAGTTGGCAATAAGCACAAAGGGGCCAGACAGGCTGACAATAGTGAGATACATCTTGGCGAATTCCCAGGTATCCGCACTGGCGCCCACGAAGGACAGAAGCGGATTCATGAATATCAGAAACAACGCGGACATCCCAATTCCCACGAAGACACAGCTCCACATACAGAATGCACAGACCTTCCGAGCGTATTCCATCCGTCCTTCGCCCATAGCTCTAGAAATCACCGATGTGCCGCCAATGCCGAAAATCGTCCCCACCGCCATAAAAAGCAGGAACACCGGCGTAGCCAGCGACACCGCGGCCACCTGCAAATCATCCCCAGTCTGCCCGATGAAGAAGGTGTCCGCCAGGTTATAAATCAGCACCATCAACATGGCCGCCATGGCCGGAAGCGCATTGTTCAGCACAGCCCTCCCGATGGGTGCATTTTCAAAAATCTCTATTCCTTTATTCTCTTTCATATTTGCCTCCTTTATTCCAATAGCACGCTATTGATTTGGGTAAAAAGAAACCCCCCCTTCTCCGCGGGTTCCGGCTATGCCAGATTCTCTTCTGCCTTCTCCAGCAATGCGGCGAACTGTTTCTTTTCTTCCTGCGAAAATCCTTCCAGCAGAACGGATTCCACATCCTTCCGATGTCCTTTGGATTCTTCGCAGCATGTCTCACCTTTCTGGGTGATATGCACTCGTTTGATCCGCTTATCCGATGAATCTCGCGTGGATTCCACCAGATTCTTCTGTTCCAAGCGGGACACGATTCCCGCCACAGTGGACTGAGCCACTCCGAAATGCCCTTCCAACTCCTTCATAGTCCGCTGACCCTCCGGCGCATCCTGCAGCGTCATCAGGAACGCCATCTGCATTAGCGTTAATCCGCTGGAACGAAGTGCGTTGTTGGCCCTTTTCTCCAGCAAATCATTGATGCGTTTGATATAGAATCCGATATCCGGTGTGTTTGTCCGATTCGCCATATGTAATATCCCTTTCCAATGATACGGCATAATAATAGCACGCTATCGGCCTTTATGTCAATAGCGTGCTATTTATTATTCTAGGCACGGGATAACTTTCCCACCAGATTTACAACATTACAGCTTGTATAGGAAGCTTTAAGCTGCTTCAGATTTCGTCTTAACCTCCTCTGTGTCTCTTCATCATACAGAAGTTCCTGAAGCTGCGTTGTCAAACCTTCCTCATCGGAATTCATCACACTTCCGATTTTCTTTCGCTCAATCAGATCCGCGTTTCGGATTTCCTGCTCCAGGAAAGGATGGAGCGCCAGAATCGGCGTCTCCGAATGAATGGCCTCGAAAAACGTAATTCCGCCGGCTTTGGAAATCAGCAAGTCCGCCTGCCCCATGTATTCTGCCACCCGGTCCGTGTATCCGACGATGCTGGCCCCCGGATAACTTTCTTCCAGGGTTTCCTTCAGCTTTCGATTCTTTCCGGCAATCACGGTAATATGAACCCTGGGAAGGTGACACACCTGCTTCATGATTTCGTCCACATCCGGTATGATTCCCAGGCCGCCCCCCATGACCAGAATTTCTTTTTCCATGGATGTCGGAAAATTCTTCTCAATGTGGTCGAAGGCTCTCCGGACCGGAATTCCAACGATTCTGATTTTACAGGAAGGAACTCCCTTCTCCACCAGAAGCTGCCGAGTGACCTCATCTCCAGCCAGATAGACGTCCGCCCGCTCCGATACCCACTCGCTGTGGGGATCAATATCCGTCACGCAGACAATGTAGCCCACTTTCCGGCCGGAATACCGGATATATGCACCGGCATACCGGGAAATCACCGGAAGGGTGGAGATGACCACATCCGGCTTCTCCTCATCCAGCAGCGATTCAAACCGCTTGTAGAAACTGCCTTTGACCAGAACTCCGTTTCGGCCATCGTCTATCCGATTCACCGCGTTGTAGATGGAGCTGAACCGACCGCTCAGCTTACCGAAACCGCCGTAGATGGCGGCAGCCGCCTTCGGAAACATGTATTCAATAATATCTACTACGTGGGCAACAGTTCCCGGCTGCATCGAAAGCTCTTCCCTCAATGCCTCTGCCACGGATACGTGCCCCATTCCAAATTTTCCTGTCAGAATCAATACTTTCATTGCTCTGTCTCCTTCCCTTCACTTCTCTTTCGTTATTAGAAGTGTAGCAAAGAAGAATTAACAGGCAGTGGATGAATCCTTAACAAATTCTTAACTCTGAGTAAAAAGTTTCTTGCGCTTTTTCTTTTCCGGTTTCTTTCCGTCCCGGTCAGCCAAATACAGGAATCCTGGAAGGACAAAGAGCACGGCGAAGAGGGAGCACAGGGTACCCTTCCCCAGAAGATATCCCAGCTGGGACAGAACGCCGTGGGTGGAAATGCTTCCCAGCAGGAATCCTACAATGGTCAGCGACAACCCAGAAGTCAGCATGGACGTGGTGGTCTGTGTGATGGTCTCCACAATACTCTCCTTCTGGGAAAGAGTCTCTCGGCATTCCTTGTAACGGTCGGTAAAAAGAATTGCGTAATCCACCGTAGCTCCCAGCTGTACCGAACTGATAATCAGATAGGCGATATAGAATATCGGCTTATTCTGAATGTACGGAATGGACAGGTTAATCCAGATGGCAGTTTCGATGGTGAGAACCAGGATAGCCGGAATCTTCAAGGTTCCCATGGTCAAAAGCAGGATTAAGAACACAGCTCCGATGGCTACCAGATTTACTTTTACCATATCTGCCGTAATTGTATCCTTCAAATCCGAGGTGCTGACACCCTGTCCCGCCAGGTAGTATTTGTCTCCGTAATAGGATGCGGCTGTGCTGCGAATCTTCTTGACCAGCGCAAAGGTCTCATCGCCCTCGTATTCTGCCCCTACAGAAATCAGGATTCGGTCATAATCCGAAGAGCGCAGTTTCGTGCTCACAGAGTCCGGGAAGATGCTGGCCGGCACAGCCGGACCCAGCACGTCCACTAGGGAGGTTACGGAAACCACGTGCTTGGTGGATTTCAGCTTCTCGCAAAGCTTCCGTTCCTTCGCATCCGAACTCTTCGGCACCATCACTACATAGGTGTCTTTGATACCGAATTTCTTCGTAATGGCCTCGGTATCATCTCCGTACTCTGTTCCTGCACTGAAGATATGAGAGGATCCATAGTAATAACTGTTATGGTTGCTCAGGTAATAGGACGGAATAATCAGCAGGGCAAAAATCACAGCAAAGCAAACCGTTGTCTTGCTGATGAACACCCCGAACCGGTGAAAAGACGGCAGGAAGTCCCGATGCTTTGTCCGTTCAATCCATTTGAAGGTCGCCAGAATCAGTCCCGGCATGAACACGAATACCGTCAGCAAACTGATACCCACGCCCTTGGCCAGGGCACGTCCCAGATCCGGGCCGATGCCGAAGCGCATGAACAGAAGGGCTAGGAACCCGATTACCGTGGTCAAACCACTGGAGGCAATGGAGGTGGTGGATTTGCACAGCGCATTCTTCATGGCCACCTCCGGGGTCATTCCCGCCTTTCGATATTCTTCGAATCGGTGTATCAGGAATACGGAGTAATCCAGAGATACGGCCAACTGCAAGATATTTCCCGCTGCATTGGTCACGAAGGAAATCTCACCAAAGATCAGATTGGATCCCGCGTTAATCATTACTGCAACACCCACACCAATCAGCACCACGAAGGGTTCCACCCAAGAAGCGGTGGTCATAATCAACATGAATAGCACCATCAACAGAGCAAATCCGGTGATTTTCTGGATCTCGGTTACCGTGCTCTTGGTGGCAATGGCAGTGCTCACCGCGGAACCGGTCATCTGATTGTCCTTGCCGATTAGTTTCCGAATCGCTGGAACCGCGTCGTTGATGTGCCCTTCCTGGATGGTCACCGTGTAGAGTGCCGTATTATCCTTGTAGTACGTCTCCACCGTGTCCTTATCCAGCATGCTTAAAGGCATATTCATCTTATTGCTATCGTCCAGCCAGGTGACAGATTCCACCCCTGGAATCTTCTCCAGCTTCTCCTTATAAGCCATGGCTTCTCCGTAGCTCACGTCATTCACTGCTACTCTAGCGTTCGGAATCGCTCCATCGAAGGCCTGGTTCATCACGTCCAGCGCCACGGTGGATGGTGAATTTTCTGGCAGATAATCGTTCATGTCATAATTGACCTTGATGAACTGCCGTGCATAACCGCCCAGCAGTGCCGCGATAACGAATGCCATCATAATCGGTACGCGGAACCGAATGACTTTGTCGAAGAACTTTTCTTTCAGATTACTCTCTTTCAAACCCTTCCCCTTTCTCTCTATCTGATTCTCTGTTCTCTATTAACAGAACGCGTTCATATTGCTTCTTAATATTGTCATCTGAAAATTAATTGACATATGTCAATTAAAAGGATATTATTCAATATAGTACACAACGCAGTATAATGCAATATACATTTTCGTTCATGTGTCAGTTAATAGACATTAATATGAAAATTGTCCATTAACTTCATACAAGGTTGGAAGCGCCTACCTTCGCTTCCGTAGAATCAAGTAAGAAATCGGGAGGAATCATGGGAGATTTAAGAACAACGAAAACCTATCGAAGCTTATGCACCGCTTTTCTGGAACTTCTGGAAAGCCGGCGCTTCGAGGAAATCTCAATTCAACAGCTCTGTGACAAGGCGGAAATCCGCCGAGCCACATTCTACACGCATTTCGCGGACAAATACGATTTTCTTTCCTTCTTCATCCGAAGAATTGAAGAGGAATTCGTTGCCCACGTCACCAACTCTCAGCTCAACGGAACGTCACCATCCGAATCCTACTATATTGACATGTTCCACGAACTGATTACCTTCTTCGAACTGCACCCAGCGATTATCCGAAACCACCAGAACAGTCAAGTCCTTCCCACCATTCTGGACATCTTGGCAGAGGAAATTCAGGAGAACATCTTCCAGCACTTGCAGGATACGCATTCGACAGACGAGCAGGTAAACCGCATGAAAGCCTCCTTCTACGCCGGTGGCATCATTCAGTTATTCCGCCTATGGATGACGAGTCCCGAGTCGGTGGACCTGGAGAAAATTACTTGGATGGAATAAAAAAACTCTGCAGTGCCGGAAATATCCGGTTCTGCGGAGTTTTCTTTTATCAAAGCGAAATTGTGAATGGAAATTCGGGGGACTATTTCATATCCTCCAGAACAATGTCTTGCAGCTTTCTCTTTGGAACGTAATGAACGTCATTTTCGTCTCGGTAGTATCCGATGCTCTCCCCTTCGGCGATGTCTACCAGGTGAATTTCCTCAGCAGATTTGCCGATGGCAATCACCAATTTGATGAGATAGCGGTCTGGAATATTCAGTGCCTCGGCCAGCGCAACCGGGTTGAAACTTCCCAGCATACAGCCGTTGTAACCCTTCTCCGTTGCAGAAAGGGTGATGGCCTCCGCCGCGATTCCCACATCCATGTTCACGAAATTCTCCGGAAGCTGAATCTCCTGATCCTTGAGAATCACGATGTACGCCGGCGGCTCTTTGCCTAGATCCGGAAGATGACGCTCCTTGAGGCGGCCCCCTAGAACGGTGCCTTTGCGAATCACCGCAACCTGATTCTCATCGGTGACAATCAGATACTTAAGGGACTGCACGTTCATGCTGGCCGGCGACAGCCTTGCACAGTCCACCATATCCAGAAGCTCCTCCCGAGAAGGAGTCCGGCTATGGTCGTATCCCCGGGTGCTTCGATTCGAAATAATTGTATCTTTCAGCATATTATCCCCTCCTTGTTTCGTCTTATTGGGTGC
>JAUNEW010000168.1 GCA_030525365.1 Eubacteriales bacterium | reverse complement strand
TTCCCAACAGTCGGTCCTGCGCCTGGCGGAAGTTCACGAATCCCAGGGGAAAACCAGGCGCCCTTCGTGAACCAAGGGACCCCGGCCGGTCCTGCGCCTGGCGGAAGTTCACGAATCCCAGGGGAAAACCGGACGCCTTTCGTGAACCTAAGTGTTCCGGCTGCGATGCCACGAAAAGCATTGCTTCTATAGGCAAATGATGATATGATTTGTCTATACTAATTGGAGGTGAGAATATGATTCCATTACAAGAAACTATACGGCCTTCGGCTGATTTACGAAATCATTACAGTGATATATCGAGACAATGCCGCGAAGAAAAAGAGGCGGTTATCATCACAGTGAATGGAAGGGGAGATACCGTATCGCTTTCTTATGAAGAGTATAAGCGAATGAAAGCCCGTTTGGAATTACTGGAAATTCTTGCAGAAGCGGAAGAAGATGTTAAAAATAATCGTGTTGCACCTATTGAAAATACATTTCGTGATTTACGTGCAATTCTGCAGGGAGAATAGTCATGAGTTATCGTATTGTGCGAACCGATACGGCGGATTCAGAAATTCGCAAAATCATCTTGTACGTAGCTGAGAACTTCGGAAATGACGTGGCGCTGGAGAAGCTGAATCAGATTGGAGAAGGACTCCAGATTCTGGCAGATAATCCATATGCTGGAATCGTTCCAATTTATTCAGTCCTGAAGAGGCAGGGATACAGAGTATTGATACTTCCGAAGAATTATGCTTTCTACAAGGTGGACGATATTAATGAAGAAGTGACTATTTATTCCATTGTTGACCAGAGACAGGATTATTTGAGTATAATTAGAGGCTTATAGGGATTCTTGCATATATCTCGGAGGTAAAATCATGCTACACCAAGAACGCGTAGACCGCGTTATTAAAGAAATGAAACGAGAAGGGTTATCCCAGATTATCATCGCCGACGACCCAGCCGTTCTATGGCTGACGGACCGGAAGAGTGAACCTATGGAACGGTGCGGGGCACTGCTTCTCAAGGAGAATGGGGAGCTTCACGCATTTATGAACCGGCTGTTCTGCTTTGAACCCATGGAAGGAATGGTGATGCATTACTATTCCGATGGGGAGAATCCATACCAATTGATTGCCGCAGAGCTTTCTCCAGGCAAGGTAGGCTTCGACAAGAACTGGGCTTCGAAGCATACCATTTCGGTCCTGATGGAGCGGGAAGATCTGATTCCGGTGCTGGGTTCCGATCCGGTGGACATCTGCAAATCCATCAAGGATGAAGCAGAGAAGGAAGCCCTCCGTCATGCTGCCGAAATCAATGATCGGGCGGTGGCTTACGGAATTCAGCACATTCATCCAGACCTGGATGAGAAGACATTGTCTGACATGATCGAACAGTTCTTTGAAGAACAGGGGGCAACCAAGGACATTCAGCTTCAGTACGTCTGCTACGGAAAGAATGCAGCGGAGCCCCACCACGGGGCGGTGGCCGGCGAGAAGCTGCAGGAAGGGGATGCGGTGCTCTTTGACCTGTGGGCTCCGATTAACAACTACTGGTGCGATATGACCCGCACCGTCTTCTACAAGAGCTGCAGCGAGGAGCATGCCAAAATCTATGAGACGGTAAAAGCAGCTCAGCAAGCGGCCATTGATTCCGTACATCCCGGGGTGAAGATGTGCGAAGTGGATGCCGCCGCTCGGAAGGTGATTACCGATGCGGGATACGGGGCGTATTTCATTACCCGAACCGGACACGGTGCGGGAATGACGGTACACGAACCGCCGGAAGCCAGTCCATCCTGTGAGCTGATTGCAGAGCCGGGAATGTGCTTTTCCATCGAACCGGGAATCTATATTCCGAGAGATGTAGGCGTCCGGATTGAAGATCTTGTAATTGTCACCGAAGATGGATGCGAGGTGCTGACGAAGTATCCGAAGGATCTTCAGATTGTGGGAAATGATTAACTTTTGCAATCTGAACCCTCATAATGGAATTGTTTAGAAAAAGTGGCTCAATCACAAATTTTGTGGGATTTGGGATTTCGGACATAGTTCCTTCGAC